>JAYVPD010000262.1:0-40900 GCA_043757515.1 Pseudobdellovibrionaceae bacterium | reverse complement strand
GCATGCGCCACTTAAATTCACATATGAAATCTAAAACCAAGAGACATCTAGGCGACGTGGTATTTGTTCACTCAGCTAACATGTATCAAACTAGCCGTACTTTGGTATTTTAAGGAGATCGTATGCCACGTGTAAAATCAGGTAAGACAAATAAAGCAAGACATAAAAAGGTATTGAAACGAGCAAAGGGTTTTTACTCTGCGGGCTCTCGTGCGTTCATTCATGCGACTGAAAAAGTAGATCGCGCAATGGCGTACATGTTCAAAGGTCGAAAGATGAACAAGCGTCATTTTCGTACTCTTTGGAATCAACGTATCAATGCGGCTGCTCGTTTAAATGGAACGACCTATTCGCGATTAGTTGGTGGCTTAATTAAAGCAGGAGTCGAAGTGAATCGTAAAAACTTGGCTGAAATGGCAGTTAGCGATCCACAAGGATTCACAAAAATGTGTGCTTACGCGATGAAGTAAATCGTGTTTCATAGGGACCTATGAAGACGTCAAAAAAATCAAAGTCCATTAAATCTATCAAAGGATCTTCTAAACGAAGGTCCTTTTTTATTACCTCTGATGGCATTGAAAATAAATCCGATCCGACCTTTGACACGAGAAAGTCAGATCATTTAACTCTGTCTTTGGATCCGGAAACTCAAACAACGACAAATAACTATTTGGATTGTATTTTTTTACGATCCACCGCCTTTCCTGAAATTAATTTTGAAGATGTTCAGTTAAAAACGAAGTTCAATGGGCTGGAATTATCGGCGCCATTTTTTATTAGCTCTATGACCTCCGGAACGGCTCTTGGCGAGCCGATCAATGAAGCCTTTGCTCTATTGAGCCAGGAAAAGCAAATCTTGATGGGGGTTGGTTCTCAGCGAAAGGAACTTCATAGCGATTCAGCTATGAAAGAGTGGCAGCGATTGGGTAAAAAATTCCCTAAAGCCCGATTTCTTTCTAATCTTGGATTAAGCCAGGTGATTTCAACTCCTGTCGATAGAATTCAATCGGTAGTTGAAAACCTCAATGCAGTCGGTTTGATAGTGCATTGTAATGCACTTCAGGAGTGTATTCAAAAAGAAGGGACACCGCAGTTTAAAAATGGCCTAGCCGCTATTGAAAAATTAGCCAAAGTATTGAAAGTTCCAATTATTGTAAAAGAAGTAGGTTTTGGATTTTCGCAAAAGGATCTAGTTCGCTTAAATCAGGTAGGAGTAGCTGCCGTCGACTTTTCGGGTCGTGGTGGTACGAACTGGGCCCGGATTGAAGCCTTGAGACACCCTAAAAATTCTATACGTATGGAAACGGGATACGTGTTTTCAGGCTGGGGCTATGATATACGTGAATGGATAGAATTCCATGATCGAGACACTGTTTCTTATCAGTTTTGGTCAAGCGGGGGTATCAGAAATGGGCTCGATGTTGCTAAAATGGTAGCAGTCGGTGCGCAAATGGTAGGCATGGCGCAACCCTGGCTAAAGAGTTTGGTTGTCGATCTGAAAAAGAATAAATTAGACACGCAGAACTTGTTTAATTTTTACGACAAAACATTTCGAGAACTGCAAATTGCTTTGTTCTGTTGTGGTTTTGATAATTTGGATTCGTTTAGGAAAAATAAGGCTTTTTATGTCAGATGAAAAAAATTTAGACGTTTTATTTAATGGTTTTTCAAAACTCAATTATGAACAGAGATTGTCTCGATTGCAAAAATCAGGACTTATTGACTCAGATGAGTTGCATTTTCTTGCGGCCGGCGGAATCAAAGACATTATTTTAGGTGAAAACTTTATTGAGAACTCAATTGGCTATTTCCAAATTCCACTCGGAGTAGCCACTCATTTTCGTATTGATGGCGCAGACCACTTTATTCCCATGGCAGTTGAAGAGACCTCAATAATTGCAGCCGCTAGTAAAACAGCAAAATGGATCAAAGAAAATGGCGAAATAAAAACTCGCGTCAACGGCACCGATATTATTGGGCAAATACAACTGGCAAAAGTGGCTGATTTTGAAAAATTTGAATCCGTGCTAAATAAAAATAAAGAGCGATTGATTTCTAGTGCCAATAAAGATGTGGTTCCGACCTTGCTTTCTCGCGGGGGCGGGGTTCGCGAGATTAAAATACGAAAATTAAATCGCCCCGATGGCCAGTGTATGGTTGTTATCCACGTGCACATGAATCCCTGTGAAGCTATGGGGGCTAATCTAGTCAATCAAGTGTGCGAATATTTAAAAAAACCGATTGAAGAATTGACTGGCGAAAAAGTCACGATGTGTATTTTGTCTAATTTGGTGGATACAAAAATTACCGAGGCTGAAATCTTAATAAAAGTAGATTCAGAGCTAGGTGAAAAAATCGAAGAAGCTAGTTTGTTCGCCGAAATTGATCCGTATCGTGCCGCTACAAATAACAAAGGCATTTTAAATGGAATTGACCCTATAGTAATAGCAACAGGTAACGATTGGAGAGCCGTAGAAGCTGGGATGCACGCTTACAGCGCTCGATCCGGCAGCTATTCGTCCTTGTCGCGTTGGAGGTTTAAGGCAGGGATTCTAAAAGGTGAAATGCAAGCGCCTATTATTTTAGGGACCGTTGGCGGTGTAACTCGTCTGCATCCGACGTCAAAATTAGCTTTGAAGATATTGGATGTGAAATCGTCTAATGACCTAAGTCGAATTTGTGCAGCGGTTGGATTGACTCAGAATTTGGGCGCTTTGCGTGCCCTTACAACTGTAGGAATTATCGAAGGCCATATGAAACTACATATTAAGAATTTGTCCTTAGGCGCAGGGGCCACCGACATTGAAATACCAATTTTACAAAAGCGATTGGAAGAAATTCTGATTCTGCAAAAGAGAATTACACTATCGAATGCTGTTGAAGTTTTAAAAGAGATTCGGATGAATCAGTAACTCTGTGGCAGGTTTAAAATATAAAATTCAAATTCCAGGTAAAACATTTATTTTCGGCGAGTACGCGGCCCTGCTTGGCGGCGACGCTTTGTTGATCTCTACAAAACCTGGATTTGAAATGGATTTCGAACAAGTACAGGATCCGTGGCCCAATCCGTTTCATCCTAAATCCACGGCGGGGCGTTTTTATAATAAACATGAAGAATATTTTTCAAATTGGCGAGTTCAGTTCGTTGACCATTATCAAGGTCGGGGCGGATTTGGCGCCAGTACGGCGCAATTTTTGGGACTTGCATTGTTTAAGCGCTATTTTGAAAATCCTGACCCGAATCTTTTAGAAATGAATTTCAAAGACACCATAAAATCTATTTGGGATGACTATCTACTGATAGATAACCCTCCAGAATCCGCGGTAGATTATGTGGAGGCTTTGTCGCATTTACCAAGTGGTTATGATTTATGGGCGCAATCAATGGGTTCGCTTGGTCGTGTTCGCCGGCGGATTAATTCTAATTTTTCAAAGTCAGAAAATTTAAAGTCCTTGGATTTATTTTTAAACGAGGAAGTGCATTTTTCAAATGAAACAGTGTCGTGGCCATTTAGCCCGCTTGAGTTGCTTGTGGTACCCACAGGATTTAAAGTGCCAACTCACGAGCATCTCAAAACCATACTCAAAAACATAGAGCCGAGTTCGTTTGCAAATTTGAAAGCCCTAGCGACTCTTTTAATGAAAGATTTTATTGATAAAAAGCAAAGTGAATTTCTCGCACGGCTTAATAAGTGGAACCAAGAATTGGATTCGCAAGGGCTGATTCACCCCAACACCGCTCAGTTATTAAAATCTTTAAGAGCCCATCCAGAGGTGGTATTTACTAAAGGGTGCGGCGCTTTAGGAGCCGATGTAATTTTAATTATTTTTGCTAAGACTGATAAAATACTTATTGAATCAGTTATTAAAAAATTGGGGCTAAGTGAGGCCTATGGGCTTAAAGACCAATGGGAGCAGAAAGTTCAGGTTCAACTATGTTAGCACCTAAAATAGTATCCGCGCCCTCTAATATCGCAATTATTAAATATATGGGTAAAACCAGCGCCGAGCAAAATTTGCCGACCAATCCCTCGATTTCCTATACTTTAAATCATTTGCGATCTTTTGTGAGCATTGAATCTAATAGCTTAGGTATAGACACTTGGCAGCCTCTTGATGGAAATGGCTTGTTACCCTTAGAATTGAGTGACAAAGGAAAATATAAATTTCTAAAATATTTTGGACGTCTAAAAGAATTTTGGTCTGTTGATTCCTTTTTTTCCATTAAATCAGCTAACAATTTTCCATCTGACTGCGGAATTGCCAGTTCTAGTTCTAGCTATGCCGCTTTAACGTTGGCAGCGGCAACAGTGTTCAATAAAATGAATCCCAAAAAAGAAGTTATTGAACTTGGGTTTCTGTCTGCCTGGTCAAGACTAGGATCTGGGTCGTCTTGTCGAAGTTTTTTTGATCCCTGGGCAATTTGGAAAGGCGAAAGGGCAGAACCTTGGGATTGTGCTTTCCGGGATCTCAATCATTGCGTGCTTTTAGTTGATTCAAGTTTAAAAGAAGTATCGTCGTCAGAGGCCCATTTACGAGTCACAACTAGCCCTTTGTTCGCTGACCGAATCCACAAAGTTACAGAAAGACTTAAGAGACTTGAGCGAGCAAACAGTGATCGAAATTGGAATCAGTTTAGTATTTTGGCCTATGAAGAGTTCCAAGAGATGCATGAATTGTTTGAAACCAGTCAACCAAGGTTTACCTATCGAAAAGAGGAAACCCTTGGAATACTCAATAAATTAAATGAACTAAATAAAACATTAGAATCGAAAATCCTGATTACAATGGATGCCGGAAACAATATTCATTGTATGGCTTTGCCAAATCGTCGGGATGATTTAATTAAATTGGAATCATTGTTTCCTAATATAAAAACCATAAATTCTTGGTCGGTTTTGGGCGTAAATCATGTCTAAGTTTACTACTGTTACCTATGGAAAGTGGATCTTTTCTGGTGAACATTCCGTATTAAGAGGCGGACCTGCGCTGGTTTTTCCTTTGTTTAAAAAGAAATTGGAGCTTGATTATTTTCGATCTGTTTCCGATCAAAATTTGACAGTTTTGGCATCAGGTGAAAATGCTTCGGACATATTAGAGCTTTTTCCTGGAGTGCTTGCCAAAGCACTTAGTATTTTGAATAAACCAAATGAAAAAATTAGGGGGACCATTCAATTTAGAAATGAATTGCCTCTTGGGTCCGGGATGGGTGCAAGCTCTAGCTTGTGTGTTGCTTTCAGTCGTTGGTTTCACTTTTTAGAATTAGTGAAGGAAGATGAAATATATGAATTCGCAAGGCAATTGGAAAATATTTTTCATGGTGAAAGCAGCGGCGTTGACATTGCTGTTGTAATTCATGCAAAACCTTTAGTGTTTAAACGTCCCAATATAATTGAAATTTTAGAAGTTGAAAATTCCCAATATCTCTATTTAAGCCACACAGGGCAAAAGGGGATTACAAAAGAGTGTGTAAATAAAGTAAATTCTTTTATTAAAGCAAACCCCACTGAGGGAAAACGCCTTGACGATAAAATGATAGAAGCTACGTTACAAGCTTTGCAATTTTATACAAAAAAAAGTCAGCAGCCGAATTCAAGCATAGAACTTTCCTTAATTTTAAATGCAGGCTATGAATGTTTCAAAGAATGGGGCCTAACTGAGGGCCGAGTCGAATCCCATATTAGCCTTTTGAGGTCAGCAGGGGCTTTGGCTGTCAAGCCTACCGGAAGTGGCGGGGGCGGTTACGTATTGAGTCTTTGGTCCAAACCGATTTTGACCCAATTTGAATTTGAAATGATTCCTTTGTTTATTTAAATAGGTCGCCTAGTTTTTTCTTGGCTGCATTTTCAAACTCTTTCTTTTTATCTTCCAACTGTTTTTCAGCCGCCTTTTTCTGTTTTTCAACCTCAGCGTTGGCTTGATCCTTTGCTTGTGCGATTTGTCGGTCGGCTGCAACTTTGACTTTGTTTTTCTGATAATCAATAAATTTCTGAGTCATTTTGTCAAAAGTGTTTCCAGCAAAACTCCATTTTGGCTGTTTTAAATTTCCTTCAATAGATATTGGAACTTCAATTTGGCCGGCCTTATTTTGATTGGCTAATAAAAAGTCTCCTTGAGCCGGCAAATTGACTAATTTAAAAACTCCTTCAATTTTACTTTCTAAATCAAATTGAATTTGGCCATTCAGGTTTATCTCGTCGTTATTTCTGGCTACGGCTTTAAACCCAGTCAGTTGAATTTTAGAACTTTTAATTTCAAATTCAGACTCGGTTGATGCATTCAAATTGCTGACAGGGACCGCACTTGGTACCCCAATATCTTTGGCAGCCGAAAATTTCTGCTTCATTTCATCTACCAATTTTAACATGTTTACTTCGCTAGTCGGGATTCTAAAGCGACCTTTTGCCACTAAATCGTTTTTAAAATTGAGGGTACCAGGCATCTTAGATTGGCCAGTGACTTCAAAATTAGCAACTCCTGAAATGAGTTCTTTGTATTCAGGCATTACAAAATCGACAAGGGGTGAAAATGAAATATTGGCAGAATTTAAGGTGTATTTAATTTTTGGATCTGGTTCAGTTAGTGGAATATTGACATCAGTAAAAGTGAGACTTCCATTGAACAGACTTTTCACTTCGCCATTGAGTCTAAGATTGTTGTTCGCTAGATTTGCAGCCAATGTAATATTTTGAAATTTACTTGAATCTTTGAAAGAAACGTTTTGAATAATAACCTTTTGGTCCCAGTGAATTTTTCGAAGCAGTGGCGCGGTGGAAACAAAGGCTTCTGGCACTAGCAGTTTTGGTTCTGGCTTTGCCGGATTTGCCGGTGGTTGTTTTGATAGATGAAAATTAAAGGGAAGTGAAACAGAGTCAATGGTAGTTTCTAAATCGGCATCAATTGCAAATTGCGATTCTATTGGCTGAAATGGGTCGAGTTTACCTTTCACGGTAACATGGCCTTTGTTTTTCATATCCGATACGGTATTGAGCCATTCGTTGGCCGGTAACATAGGCTTTACTTTTTTCCAATTCAAAGAGTCTAGGTCAACGCTGACGTTGAAGCTGTCTTCTTTAGATAAAGGCGGTGTACCTTTTAGTGTAAAGGTTGTTAAAAAGGTATTTAAATATAATTTTTCTATATTAAGTTTTCCATCTTTAGCCTGGATACTCCAATCTGCCTTTAATAGATCGGTGTTTGTTTTTCGAATTTCAGTGCCTTGAGTAATAGTTAAAGGCGTGAAATCACTATGACCAGTGATTGACCCAGTTAATACTTGCGATCTTTCCACAAGCATTTTTCCATTTACTGTCAGCGACAAGGGTCCATCAATAGAAATCAAATCATTTTTAAATTTCAAATAATACTTTAGATTATTCGCCTGAATTTTTCTTAAATTCACGGTCAAATATTTGGGCTGGTTTAGAAAGCCTTTTATTTGCCCATCGAGTTCGACATCACCTGAAATATCAAAATCTTTATTATTTGGTAGAAATTTTTTGAATTCTTGAAGTTTAAAAGGTTTGATAGCAACTGTCAGATCGGATGCTCTTAGCATACTTGCCATCCCATTTACCGAAACATCCATCGTGTGAAACCACATTCTAAAACGATCAATCGTTAAATCGCTCGAATAAGAAATTGTACCTTCCGTTGCTAGGCGGACTGATTTATTCTTGTAAAAAAGATCTTTGTAAGAAATTTCTGCTTCATCCAGATTTACTTTCCAACTTGCTGAGGAAAGCGCGGGTATTCTATTCATATATGTAAAAGTGGAACCGAGTTCTAAATTTACCGGTCCCTGAAAACTAATATCTGGATTTTTGAATTTGAAATTGGCCGTAAAAGATTTTAAACTTATCTGGCCCTTAACCTGCGCCGCAGGTATTGCATTTACATTTCCTTTGGCAGCGACTTCAAGATTTAGAATTCCAGTTGGATCGGAAATTGGAAGTTGAGCTTGGTACTTTTTAATAAAAGGTAATGCAGCAATGTCTGGAATATTTATTTTCCCATTGGTATCGAAATCAAGTGTATTTAAATTGATTTGGGCCCTGATTGAATTTTTAATATCAGCAACCGTAGTTTCACTTTTTACTAAATTCAAAACGCCATGGTTGATGGTGATTTCTGATTGAGATTTTATAGGCACATATATATTGCTTAAAGGACCGAGTCCTGTTTGGCTAAATAGATTGGCAGCAAAATCAAATTGGATAGGACTATCTAAATCCTTTAGCTTGAGTGACAAATCATTTCCATTTACCCGATAGGAAGTTTGCTCGAGCTGAGCGGTCATATCAAACTTTGTTATCTTGAAAAGAAAATTTAAATTACCTATGCCAAAAGACGTATTTAAAAAATCTTTTAAATCTAAAGTACCAAAGCTGCTGGCAATTGGCCCGGATGAGGCGCTTTCATTTCCAGGGGCAAGAGACGTCGCCGTCCGGACATTGGATTTTAGATCGTCGATTATCACACTTACCTGGACAGATTTGCTTGCAAGATGAGTCAAAATATCTAGAAGGTTCAATTCAGCAACAACTGTTTTGATAGTTGCATCCAGTTCTTTAGTTTTTTTAACGGTAATATTTGAAATGGATAACTTTAAGGGATTGTAAGCTAATACCGTCAAGGTGTCGTATTCCAATTCAATTTGCGACTTGGAGAAGATTTCTTTTTTCAATTTTCGCTTAAGTAACCCAGGGCCCATAAAATACAACGCGGAGCCAATTATTAAACCAACTACAAATACAAATACAAAAGCCTTTTTTAGCATGGTTTTGGATCGGTCGATTTGTAAAAAAATAGAGTCAAGTTGAAGTTAAACCCGACGATAGACTTGGGAGCGCGTGTCGAGGAATTAAATAAGAACTCATGTTGAACAAATCAGTATAGATCTTATGCTTTTCTGCCGTATCTTTGAGGTAATCCGTCCCACTTGACCCACCTGTTCCAATCTTTCGTCCTAACATCCTATGAGCCATTAAGGCATGTCGTTGTCGCCACGTCGTTAGCGCCTCGTCAATATCCATTAAAGAATTTAAGATATTAAAGGGAATTTGTAGCGAGGGTTCATCACGGTAAAGGGAAATTAAAAGAGCCGCATGGAATGCTCGAAAACTTAATCGAAAAACACCTTGGGACTTTAGCACGTTATATTTTGCTTCATCAAATACGGACTCAATTTGTTCCAAAAATGAATTTATATTTTTTATATTTTTATCTTTGTCGGCCTCAGACAGGCGAGGGTTCGCTTTAATTACTTCTAAATCCCCTTTGTAAACACTGATAAGTGCCGCTTTGTAATGAGTCCAAAAGTTAAACTGATTGGTTTTCAAAAAAGGTGTTCGGCTGAGCCAATTTTCTAGGCCATCGAATAAAGTATTTCCCTTCATAAGCTCGGTGAGCTCTGATTTCAAAGGTTCCTTAAGATGCTCATAAAATGGAGATTCTGTGAGTTTCACACGATTTTCTATTTTTAACCCAAGCAAGACTTCGATCATTCGAAATTGAGCACTTTGAAAACCACTGGCGGGGTATAAATAATCTCTAAAATCTAAAAATTCATGAGGAGTCATTGTTTCCAAAATATCTAGCGGCCCAGTTAAGTTTTTAAAGATCGTTAAAATTCTACCAATTCGGTGATTTATTGTTCCCATATCTCGTTCGGGGATTGCCGGCTTATTAAAAAGTGGCAATAGGGATTGGATTTCTTTAAGGACTTGAAAAAATAGAATTTCATAGACTTGGTGGACGGAAATAAAAAGCCATTCTTCATGGGCTGGATTGCCAAATTCTTCAGACCTTCGTTTTTGGGCGTCTAGTAATTTATCTAGTCCTAGATAGTCATGATAATGGATAGGTTCGTATTTCATGCACTTTGTCCTTTTTCCATTTTGGCAATTCGATTAACGAAGGAATGGATTTCCCTTACGGTTGAGTCCCATGAAAACATGATTCGACAAACAAAGGAAGCTTCATCCCATACATAAAAAAACCGCTCTTTTTTTAGTTCTTTGACCCACTCTTTTGGCAGTTTAATAAATACAGCATTACTTTCAACGGGGTATTCCGGTCGAATTTTCGTCTTTAAGCTGAGTTCTTTTGAAAACAACCGCGCTGAATTCAAACTGGCTTGAGCTATTGATTTCCAGAGATCATTTTTAAAATAGGCTTCGAACTGGGCTGCCAAAAATCGAGACTTTGATGGCAGTTGGCCCAATTGTTTACGCAAGAATTTGAAATCCTTGGCGAGAGTCTGATTCAAAAAAACGACCATTTCGGCCCCTAAAAGACCATTTTTTGTGCCACCAAACGACAACACATCAACGCCAAGTTCCGTCGTCATTTGGGAAAAGGTTTTTTGCAATGATTCGCACGCATTGGCAAATCGTGAACCGTCAATATGAACAAAAAGATTCTCTGATTTCGCCCAGTCGCAGATCGCTTTTATTTCTGCCGTTGTATAACATGTGCCAAGCTCGGTGGGCTGGGTTAACGAAATCGTTTTAACTTGCGAATAGTGCTGATCTCCTCGGCGAATCAAATGGGCTTTTAAACTTTCCAGGGTCAGTTTGCCTTCAACCGAAGGAATCGTTATCAGTTTGTAGCCTCCATGAATTTCTGGACCACCACATTCATCCACATTTATATGGGCGACATCAGAACACAATACAGATTGAAAGGATCGAGTGCAGGATTTTAAAGCCAAAATATTTGCGGCAGTTCCGTTGAATACAAAGAACATTTTGGCCTGTTTGCCAAACTGGGTTTCAACGATTTTTTCAATTTCTTCGGTCAGTGCGTCCATACCGTAGCTGTGGGCATGATTGACATTGGCTGCGACGATTGCCTCGATGACTTTTGGGTGAACACTGGCGTGATTGTCGCTACCAAAACCTTTGGGTTCAAAGTCCATATTGCCCTAGTTTAAAATTTATAAACTCGTAAGCGCTCAAAGCCGCTGCCTTTTGGGTGATATTTTGAACATCCAAGGGCGGAGACACTTCATAGATTCCCATGTGATTCCAGTTGGAAAAAGACTTTAATCCTTGAATCAAATTTTTAACAGACTGAAAGGATAACCCATCTGGCCAAGACTGCGAACAGCCGGGTGCTTCTGAAGCCGCAATAGCATCGATATCTAAGCTTAAAAATACCGGTTGATCCTTATGTTTAGTTTTAATTAAGTCTAAAATTGATTTTATTCCTAATGTGTCGACGTCGTCTTTTTTAAATATTTTTACATTTGGTTTTGAATGTACATAATCAAAGTGCTTTTTAGAATTGCAATAGTCTTGGATTCCTATCTGGTACAAGTCGAATTGCTCTGGAAATCGTTCCAATACTTTGTAAAATGGAGTTCCCGAGTTGATACCTTTGCGATCGGAACGTACATCTAAATGCGCATCGATATTAAGTACTAAAGGGCGTCGATTTTGTTTAAGTTCGCGATTAATAAAACCGCTGACATCGCAAAAGGCCCAATCGTGTCCACCGCCAAATGTAAGCAGTGCATTTTGATTTAAATTAAGAACAGTTAAAGCCTTTTCCACAAATACTTGGTCGGCATCCAAACTTGAATGAGTATTAAAATCGCCAACGTCGGCAATTTTTCCTTTAAACAGAGCGTTTGAGACCAATTTGTAGAGGATGCTGCGAATCCCTGTGGGACCTTCTTTTGCCCCCACTCTGCCGCCATTATTATGAATCCCGCGGTCGTCAGGATAGCCAAGGATCACAATTTGATTTTTTAAATTTTCAAGTAAAGATTCCGAACTAACGATGTCACCGAGGCGAATATCATCTACGTCATTTTTGGTGAAAAATAATTTTTTATCAGTGGGAGCAAAGACGCTCATCGGGAAATTTTACTAAGTGCTACTTCTCTCTGGAAAGCGCCAGTTTGGGTGTCAAAAAAACGAATGGACGCTTTTGAATCAGCGACCGTAAGATTCGAGTAATAAATTTGACTGTCATCAGTTAAAAATAGGACCCAAGAAGCTCCCGAGCCGGGGGTAATGGAATAATTAAGTGAAGCGTGCGGAGATCTTGCCGACGTCTGGCTTTGTCCATTGGCATAAAGACTTAGACTGCTGAAATCCTGAACTTGGAATATCCCCATGGGTGACATCCAAAGGCCTAAAAAACTATTTAATCCAACAAAATCGATAGTTTCAATTCTAACTAAATTGGGCGCTAACGATGTGCCTAAACCAGAAATAAAATCATTATTTTTTAACTTTGATAGTTGAATTTTTACATCATCATTTTCAGCAGTTAGGATGACATTTAGGTTGGTAGTCTTAAGAAATCGCTGACCGCCATTTTGGAGAATAAAACCAGAAAAGGGTTCAACGCACCAACTGGAAATCGACACTGAAACTAAAGTAAAAACTAAAAGAGCTAAACGCATGGGATCTTCAATCACATGAGCAAAGAAAGAGTCAAAAAAAATTTATAACACTAAGCGATATCTTATGCTGAATCTATTTAAGGCCTCATTCCCTAGCTTCTAATGTGATAAACTTTTATTAGATGAACAAAACATATCTACTGGTGGCGCTGCTTTTTAATGGATTTATAGCTCGTAGCGAAATCGTCGCTTCGGTAAATTATTTTCAATATTCAAAGTCCGAGCAGGTTCAAGCTCAGGGGCAGACGCCAAGCAATCAAGACACTCAGCTTTTATCTTATGACTACAATCTTCAGCTCCTAGTAGGTGCGCGCTATTTAATTGGAGTAAACTATTCAGTTCAATCAAGCGGAAGCACGGTTCGTTCAAAGCGTGAATCTGTTTTTCCAAATGTAGGTTTTTTCTATGGGCCACTACTATTGGAAGGCGGTCCGGTTACAAAATCGGTGGAAAAACTTAATTTGGATACCAGCGAAGAATGGCGAGATCCGTCAGGCTACTATGGCGCTGTCACTATCTACCACAGCTGGGCCAGTTGGATGCTCGTTGGATTTCAATTCACATTCCTAAATATCGAGTTTAGAAAATATTTTGACGGAGTCGGCGAAGTGACTACCCAGACGAGAAAAGTGACTGTGCTTAACCCATCGCTGCGATTGAGTTTTCTTTTTTAGAAGATATGATGGAAACGAAGGTAAAAAATCTGGAGCCTAAAATGATAAATGTGCGTGTAGCTGCGATCAGTTTGAACCAAACGCCGCTAGCTTGGAGCAGTAATTTTGAAAACATTAAACTGGCCCTTATTGAGTGCGATAAAAAAGGGATTCAAATCGGTTGTTTTCCCGAGCTGTCTATTTCGGGTTATGGCTGCGAGGATGCTTTTTTTTCGCCATTTGTAGCTGAAAAATCACTTGAAATTTTGTTTGATCTTCTGCCATTTACCCAAAATAAAGCAGTTACATTTGGGCTGCCTTTGTTTTTTAAAGGCAGTGTATTTAACGTCAACGCGGTTGTCGTGGATACTAAACTACTCGGTTTTATTCCCAAAAAGTTTTTAGCGGGGGACGGTGTTCACTATGAAAATCGCTGGTTTCGTCCGTGGGAAAATCAGGCGCTCGAAAACGTTACCTTAAAATCCCCTGCCGGTTTAGTTTCAGTGCCTATAGGCGATTACTATTTTGAAATCGGTGGAATTAAAATCGGCTTAGAAATCTGTGAAGAAGCCTGGGTGGCCCAAAGGGTGGGTGCGAGCCTATCCCGAAAAGGTGTGGATATTATTTTAAACCCAAGCGCCTCTCATTTTGCTTTTGGAAAGCAAGACGTTCGAAAGCGATTTGTTATTGAAGGGTCTCGGGCTTTTGGTGTTGCCTATGTGTATTCAAATTTGTTGGGTAACGAATCCGGCCGAATCATTTTTGACGGCGGGGCTTTGATTGCTAGCAACGGGCAGTTGGTATTAGAGAGTTCTCGATTTTCATTTCAGGATTTTGAAGTGTTTGATGCCGTAATTGATGTCGAAGAAAATCGAATTCGACGTTTGCAAACCTCCAGTTTCATGCCTGAACTCGGCGCCGAAGAAAATTCTCAAATTTCTACTGGTTTCAATTGGAAATATCTTTCCCCAACAAGGCACCAGGCTGAATTACCTCATTGGGAAAATTCTGAAAACATTAAAAATGAAGAATTTTATCGGGCAGAGTGCCTTGGGCTTTTCGATTACATGAGGAAAAGCAAATCGAACGGGTTTGTAATTTCCCTGAGCGGAGGAGTGGATTCTTCGGTAGTAACGGTGCTAGCAACCAAGGCACTTACAGAAGCCTATCAGTTTTTAGGTAGGGACGCATTTGCCAAAAAATTGCGACATTTGCCCGCTGTGCTTTTTAAAGGGGAATGGGACATAAAAAGTGTCGTAAAAAACTTGATTACGACTGCTTATCAAAGCTCTGAAAACTCCTCGACAGAAACTAAACGGGCCGCGCACGAGCTGGCTAAAGAGCTTGGAATTGGTTTTTTTGATTGGAGCATAGCAGCAGCTCAGGATAATTATAAAAATATCATTGAAACGGCAATCCAGAGAAAATTGAGCTGGGAACAAGACGATATTGCCTTACAAAATATTCAAGCGCGTGTCAGATCGCCCGGGATTTGGATGCTGGCTAATATTAAAAATGCATTGCTGCTTGCCACCAGTAACCGCTCTGAAGCGGCTGTAGGATATGCCACTATGGATGGAGACACTTCAGGTGGCTTAAGTCCCATTGCCGGAGTCGATAAAGCTTTTTTAAATAAATGGCTTCGCTGGTTTAGTGAAACCGGTCCAGTCGGGGTAGGATCGCTACTGAGCTTAAAACACGTTTTTGTTAAGCCGCCTACGGCCGAGCTGAGACCTTCAAAAATGCAACAGACTGATGAAACGGATTTGATGCCCTATGAAATCCTAAATGCCATTGAAAAAGAATTTATCCGAGATCGACAGCGACCGGCCGATATAGTTGAGGTACTAAAAGTCGATTTTCCGACAATTCTTGAGGCTGATTTGGCAAAATACACGATTAAATTTTTGAAACTCTGGTCGCGAAATCAATGGAAACGAGAACGATACGCACCGGCGTTTCATTTAGACGACGAATCCCTAGACCCGAAAACGTGGTGTCGCTACCCTATACTTATGTCCTCATTTGAGTATGAAATTGCAGAGATTCAGGAAAGATATTTAAAAATCTAAAAGTTTTAAATACACTAAGCTAGTGAAATGTTTACTAGTTCATGATTTACAAAATGATTTTTTTCAATCGGGTCCGATGCCGGCCATCAAATCTCATGATTTTGTGGACCAAGTAAATCAAATGCTGCGTCTTTCGGGAAAAAAATTCGATGCGGTTGTAGCGACCCAAGATTATCACAAGCCTCAGCACCATGCCTTTGCCTCTAACAATCCCGGCAAAAAAGTAGAAGATAAAATTGAACTGCATCATGATCGCCAGATACTTTGGGCCGATCACTGTATTCAAAATTCAGCCGGTGCGGCGTTTCATCCAGGCATAGATGTATACTATTTCAGCTACGTTGTAAAAAAGGGAATGAATCCAATGTTTGATACGGGCAGTGCCTTCTTTGACAAAGGCAAAGGCGAGCAAACAGTCCTCGATGAGTATTTGAAATTTAAAAATATTAAAGAAGTGTATGTAATCGGAAATGCGATTGACCTTGGCATCACTCAAACCGCGACAGACGGTTTAGAGCTTGGCTATAAAATGACGTTGGTGCGTGATCTGTGCCCCAATTATAAACTACCAATCGATAAAGTTGAATTTCGCTGGGACGATTTAAAACAAAAAGGGGTTCGGGTCATTACGTCCGACGTCCTTAGAGTTACCTAAATTTTCTGCACTTGAAAAATTTGAAATGAAACGTAAACTAATTAAATAGGGAGCTAAAATGAAAAATCTAGCGATGATATGTTTTTTGGGAATGACTTTGGTATTGGGAGCGTGCGCACATAAACACGGCGGTTGTAAAGACGGTTCGTGCAAAATGGAAAAATCAGAGAAAAAAGACTGTGATTGTGGCGAACATAAGCCTGCGGAACCTGCAAAAACAGACGAAAAAAAGCAATAATTGATTCTTTAGATTTCAAGGATTTGAAATTCGGTCATAGAGGGGTCGCCAATTATCATTGTCGGCGATCTCGGTCCAAATTTTTTCAATTTCATCAATCAATAATGTCTGCCGTCTTAGTTGTATCTGATTTTCTGCTAGTTTTTTAATTGGTACAAAATTTTCTGATAAAAACTTCAAAGTCTCGCTAGAAAAATAGGTAGCCTGCTTTGCGGATTGGATCCACTCAACAATCTCTAAAAATGCGGTTTCAAAGGTCTTTGAAGGTTGTTCGTGTAGATCTTTAAAGAATAGGTCAATAGCGGATTGAATTTTTTTGAAAAAACTAGAATTGGATATTTCTGAAATTCTTGGAAAATCCAATTGGTTTTTATCTAACACGGGAAATTCAAAATCATCATAATAGTCTGGGGAAAGATTAAGAAAATCAAGAAGTGATTCAGATTTTTCAGCGGGCATCAAATTTAGTTTTTTTAGAAATCGCGCCGAAAAATATACGTTGAAATAAATAGCAAACGAATCTTCGATTTTTTTAAGATCGGCCTCTGGTGCGGCCCACAAAAGACATTGGTTTAGCTGATTTAAGTTCCATAAAAAACTTGGGGGTTGTCGCCCAAAACTATAGAGTCCTTCGTGGTCAAAATAGGCGGCAGTAAAATAAGGATCGTAGTGGGGTAAAAAACGATAGGGACCGTAATCAAAGCTTTCGCCAGATACATTGATATTGTCGGTATTCAGCACACCATGGACAAAGCCAGCGACCATATAGGAGGCACATAGATCAGCAAGACGTCGGGTGACATTTTCAAAAAAACATTCGACTTTTTGCTTTGGTGGTTCTGGGATGGAAACAAACGGGTAGAAATTTTTCATTGAATAGTCGATAAGTTTAAAAATATTTTCGCGATTTTGATGGTAATAGGCGTATTGAAAATTACCAATTCGAATATGCCCGCGGCTTAAACGATATAAAACAGCAGATCGGGTCGGAGACGGTTCGTCATGACGTTCAAGCTTTTCATCGGTTTCGATAATCGTAAAGGTTTTGCTAGTGAGTACCCTCTGAGTTTCTAGGTAGTCAGTCGCTAAAAGTTCGCGAATGGCCCCTTTTAAAGTCAATCGACCATCGCCGCGTCTGGAAAAAGGTGTTTTTCCGCTGCCTTTAGTTCCCAATTCAAAAAGATGCTTGTTTTTTAAGAACTGGGCAAATACAAAACCACGTCCGTCACCGATCCCTGGGTTGTAACTTTGAAATTGATGACCATGATATTTCATCGCGAATGGATTTGATAAATTATTTTCAATGGGTTTGAACCCGCCAAAATGTTCCAGCCATTCAAGGGTGTTTTTTTTATCTAGACCTAAGAAGGCGGCTTGCTTTTGATTTCGATATCTTAATTTGGGATTTAAAAACGGACCACCAGAAACTGGAGAGAAAAAATCCGCCCCCAAATCTAAAATCGGCAATGAACTACTCATAGTAGCTCAAACCTTTGCTTAGTTTTGAGACTATTGCAAATAGATTAAAAACCCTAATTTCAGTATTTCTAGCTGATTTTCCAATAAGTGTGTTTCATTTTAATACGAAGGCGAAGCCAAAATGATCTTGGTTTTGGCCTTGGAATTGATCCTTTTTTCTGGCTTTATTAAATGTTGAAAAATGGCGATAGGTCATTGAGATGCTTAATAAAATTAAAAACCACTTTTCTCTGAAAACTGCTCTAACAGGTGCGACTTTTTCGAAGTTTGTTTTGTCGACAATGGTTTTCATTCTAGTTTTTTTAACTGGGTGCACAGCTACTATCGTGTCCTTTGATTCGAAATTAAGCGGCGGTGCAGGCGTTGTAAAACCATGTAAACCCAATGAATTAAATCAAGATATTTGCTTAGTCGACAAGGTTGGCTCTTTTATTTACGACTCAGAGTACGGTGGACATTTTACGTTAGGAAAATCAATTTTGGGCTCTGATGGCCAATCGGTGATTTCAATTCCTACGGGATGGTATGATGGACAAAGCAAAGTTACCTTTTCCGAAAGTAATTTAAGCATTTTAAATCAAGGTAAGATTCGACTTGGAAAAAACATACTTGGTATCGATGGCACGTTGGTGACAAGTTTACCAAACGAATGTGTCAATGAGCAGGATTCCAATTGTATGGTCCCGGCGACGGCATCCAATATTTTCTATGCCTATAATTCTCAATACGGCGGAAGAAACACTCTCTGTTCACTAAACGGTTCTAGTAAATTGCTTTCTGATTGTTGGGTAGACAGCACTAATACGCGAACCAATACGGGCACACCTATAAACGATTTGGATTGCTCGACTCAAGGTGAAGTGACAGCCAATTGCACTGCCAGAGCTAACGCATTTTGGTACTCGGCAGTCGATGGCGGTCGCAACGATTGCAGCGATCTTGCGACGTCACTGAAAGGGTGTTGGTTGAAAATACCAAGCGGCTCAGTGACTTTATCCAGTTCAAGTGGCGGTGTTGGTGTAACTAACGATTGTGTGGATGCTCGGTCTGTTGGCTTTGATTCCTCAGTTTCTTGTCGCACCAATTTGACTGTGGCTCCGACTTGGTATGTGTACAATTCTAATTATGGCGGACGCAGTTTGGACTGCACGGCAGACAATGGCGGCACTTGTTTTTTTAAAGGTGGCTACGATGATGTGGACACAGATTTAAAACCAGAAAATATTAAATTTGGAGTTAAAATTTTTGATGTTATGGGTTCGTTTGAAGGGGATGGTGTTTGGTCCAGCGCCGCTCATCGCAATTCCGACATCACTCAAATTACTTTTAGCACGGAAGCTGTTAGCTATCGCGACAAACCGAGTCTCCCTGCCGGGTACCGTTCTATTCCCACTATCGCCACAGATGATGAAGGATCCCTTTCTGTAACTGATGCGGGGGTTTTACGTCTGAACTGGAATTCTACGTGTGGGCTGACCGGAACGATAACCAATAGGATATTCGATTGTGCGACTAAATATGATTTTAATGCGTCTTGGACTGGTTCGACAAAGGCCAATGCGGGGCAGGGCACATGGCGCCTAGTTACTCGAACGGGAAATGTATCTGTCGATGGGATTTATCGTGAGGTCTGGCGCGATGATCGAACGGGCCTGTTGTGGAGTTCAGTCGTTTCTAAAACTTTAAACTGGTGTCAGGCCGCAGGTGTTCACACTACGGATGTTTCAAATATTTGTAATTTGGGGACCTACCAAACACAACCCTCAGGGCCGACGTTGGCTTTGTCCGCGTGTTATGAAGGGGTCACTCAAACTTCGACGGATACTAAAATTGATGTCCTAGCTAAAGGTAAAACCCCAACCAACCCGCTGAGTGTCAAATGGCGAATTCCTACTTTGTATGATTATGAAGTCGCGGATTATAATGGAATTCGCTACGTGATGCCAGATATGGCGTCCCACGGAACTATCGAGTGGACGGGAACAACGCGTTCAACGGACCTATCCAAAGCTTGGGTATATGATTCAAGAACTGGTCTGTCCGATGTTCGCGCTAGGACAGATGCTACCGTTGTTGTTCGTTGTGTCGGCGACAAAGGATATCAATAATGAAAACACTATTTATTTTCAGTATTGTATGTCTACTCAGTTTAAATTCAAAAAGTGATTCTTATTCATCCTGTCCGGATTCCTCGGGACCGACTTTAGAAGTCTGTTCAACGTCGAAATCTAAACAGTATGTTTATGACCAAGAATTTGGTGGACGATTTTCAGCAACAGATAATATTCTGTTAACTGAAAACAAATTAGAACACAATTTGCCTGCTGGGTGGTATTTAGATAAAACAGTCAAATTGGACAGTAGACTTTTTTCGCCGGGAAATTTTGATATTTCTCTTACCTTATTTGGTATCCCAGGTTTCAATTTAACCGGCGGAGCTGCACTTTCTGAATGTGATTATGGTACGTCCTCGACGCCAATTCCCTTGTCAGCACGATGTAAAATCACTGCATCCAATTATATTTACACGCCCCCAAATATTTACGGGGTCCGAACAACCAACTGCGCCACGCCGGGTGCTACAACGACGATGAATGCGGATAAGTGTTGGCTTCAAGTGGGCTCAGGAACCTATTTAGCGGGTCCATCAGTGCTGCCCCAATGTAATTTAAATGTCGATACCTCTGGCAAAGTCACGCAAGACTGTCTGGCTCCAAAAAATGTTCCAGCCACTTCTGATTCTTATTATTACAGCAGCGCCTACAATGGTAAGGGGCTAGTATGTAACTATAGTGATGTGGGTGTTGCTAATACTACCTCTTGTTATGTCCCCAATGATAAAACCTATTTTAAAGTCACTAATGCCTGTACCATAAACGCCGCTAATGCTATAGCCTGCGATGTGACTGCTGGAAATTTTCCTTATACTGAATTATATGGGGGCCGCAGTGTGGCCTGCGATGCGGTTTCTAATACGTCCAACTGTTGGTTTTCTTCTGCGAACAAAAGTTCGGGAATTGGTTCCAATTTAATAGATGTAAATATCCGAACCGGGGTAAATATTTTTGGTATTGCCGGTAATTATGACGGTAACCCGACCCTGTGGGGCACGGGTGCAGCTAAAGACAATGGCGTCATTAAGGGTACCTATAAAGATGAGTCCTATTGTGGATTAGATATGAAATGGGCCAAAGCGACTGGTTGTTCGCCTAATACGGCTCATCGCTGGGTCCCTGTTGTTGCAACCGATCATGATGGCGAGTCAAGTTCCTTTTTTGTTGATCGGACAAACTGGGGACTAGTGGAATGTGGTCTCAGCGGAATCGTTGACACTCGCATTAGTGATTGCGTGACAAAAGTAAACGCAGCCTTGGCTAGTGCTTCGGTAGCGGCCAACTCTAGAAACACGGCCACTTGGAATTCAAATGGCAGTATGGGGAATTCTGGATTTAGTATCTGGAAGTTAGTCTCGCGAGTAAACGCAACCAGTGTAGGAATTGTTGAGGTTTGGCGAGACGAAAATACAAAACTTTTCTGGAGTTCGCGTGTTTCAGCAAATTTAAATTGGTGCCGAGCCAGTGGCAGCAGCAATAATTTAAAACTTCCTGATATAGCGGAAAACGACATTTCAAATATCTGCAATCAACAGGCGAATCAAGAACAAGTGACTACCCAGAATATTATTAGCGCGTGTTATGAAGATACGGGTTATAGTGACAACTATGCCGATATTGCCCAATTTGTCCACGGCACAGTGCCGAATGGCCAAGCGGCCGGAAAAGGCGGTATCCATTCGACTTCAACACAAAAAATATATTGGCGTTTACCAACACTGTATGATTATCGAATTGCCAACTATGACGGAATGCGATTTGTTTTACCTGATATGACAGGGGCCAATGCCAATGAGGAATGGACGGCTACGGTTTATTCAATCGATCGTTCTAAAGCTTGGACATTTCAATCGTCGAATGCACAAAAATCCTATAAGAGCCGCAATTTAAAACTGGCCGTTCGCTGCTTAGGAAGGGGTTTTTAATGAAACACTTTCTAGGTAAACTAATTTTTTTATTTTTGAGTGCTCTGAGCCTTATTCATTGCTCGTCTTCAGTAACAGATCCACAAGTGTCGACTGGCCTATTAGGAGATGACTATTTCGGCGAGACATTGCTGCCAGATGAAGAAGACGTCGCTCCTCCCGGGCTCAGCTTGCTAAATTTTAAAGGAGGCGAATTTGTACGATCGGGTAGTGATCAAGAAATTCGTTGGATTTTAAAACCAGAAACGGCATCAGATTATGGTTTATTTTCAAGCCGCATCGACTTTTCGGACGATTTAGGTGGGACTTGGAAGCCAATACCAGGTGCTATTCGGATTCCAGCACTAAGCGGTTCTCCCGTTAGTTATACGTGGCGAATTCCCGAGATCAATGGCGGTAGTAAATTTTTAGTGCGAGTCACGATTCAAAATGTTTCAGGAGACGAAAGGTCCACTCAATCTGAAAAGCCGTTTACTTTGGACAACGATCCTCCAGTCCTTGTGGATGGATCTTTGCTAATTAATAGTAATCAAGCTATTAAAAAAAGCTATTTTAATTACAATGTCAGTTTTAAAGATACGACGTCACCAATACCATTTATATGTGCCAAGAATTTAAATAAAAATTCGCAGGAATCTGTGATTCCTACAGACACGGATCCGTGCTGGAGAAAAGTGACAGAAATGGGTGTGTCACCCGACCTAAATTTGAATTTACAAAATGTATTTTATGTCGTTGGATTTTTGCCGGGAGACTATGTTTTTCGCATTTGGGCCAAAGATCAAGCCGGAAATATATCTGTTTTGAAATCAGGTTTGGGGGAAGAGGGCGTTGATAAAAAAGAATACACATATACACCCGCTCGCGCCCTTCAGTTTTTAAAAGTTTTGTTTGCTAATACTAACAATCCTGATTTTCCACCCACCTCAGCCGAGCAGGATTTTTCCAATTCGGGGTCTAATGTATTCATTCAATTTACCACAGATGACGTTCCTGTTAGTAAACAGGTCACTGTGTCCGTAGACGGCGGGGTAACCTATTCAGCTCCTATTGCTTTCAGTGGTTGTTCGCCAAAGTCTGGTTACGACACCTGTTTGCAGATACCGTATCAATCGACTGCCAATTTTCAAGTGCGCTTACAAGTCGTGTCAGCACTAGGTATGGTTTCTTCGGCTGTTTCACCGCCACTCAATGCTAAAAAATTTCGTCTGATAGCGGGCAATTTAGATATGGGTGTTGGCGGGTCTGCGACTACGGCTGGATACAAGCCCTCTGACGTAAGTAGCCTTGTCATTGATTCTAAAAGTCGTGCCTATGTTAATGATAGTGGACGAGGCCTCATGTTAATTAATCCTGACGATGGAACTCTTTCTGTTTACCTAAAAAGAACCCCGGCACCTTATAAATTTATTGATGGTGTAAAAGTAGCTGATTCGGCTACCACGGGAATTTATACGTTAGCTATCGATTATCAAGACAGATTGATTCTCGTAGAAAGTGATCGAATTCGCAGAATCGAAGCTGATGGTACCATTTCAACAATTATTGGAGGCGGTTCCGGAGCAGGGTCGATGAATTTCTTTCCTCTTCAAGGCTGTCTTAATTCAAACAATGCGGATCTAAAGAATATTCCAGCATATGGGCCTTATCCCAGCTATGCTCAAAATCCGGCGCTGTATTTAGATACGGGATTTGTAACCGAATCGGCGTTCTATAAAGTAAATTCGTCGGGAAATTTACTTTTAAATAATATTGATAAGCAAAACTATGACAACCAAGCGGTGCCAGGCTATACGATTAAAAAAGAGAATATATTTTATGAAAACGAATTTAAGAAATTGATAATGGATTTTACGGCGTCTAGTACCTGCGGCATTTCAAACAAAAAACCAACTATTACACCTCTACCCAACGGAGATATTTATTTTGAAGGGTTTCACTCTCGACAAATTAATCTTGGGCGGGGAAATTATATAAAAACGTCGAATCGGGCCGCTGGTCCAATTTGGTATGCATACTATTCAGCGCCGACCGCCTCTAAAAAAGCGGAGCTCCGATTATTGTCTATGAAAGGGGCAGGCTCTTTGAACTTGAAACTCTCAGGAGATCAATCAAAGGGTTTGGGTACCCCGATTTTGAATCAAACATTTGAAAACGTTATTTTACTAGGGAATCCTCAGGTTTCCTTTAACTACCAAACGAGTAAACTTTTAAATCTTCATACTAGAGGCTGTATCCATTACAATAATATTTGTCAGGACTATTACTTGTCTATGAACTTTTCTCCGAAATCAGGAAATAGTGTCGGGAGTGGCATTCAATACGTGCCCGAACTTTGGTGGGAAGGCGACCGACTTTTAACATCGCGTAAAGGTGAGATATATGATTTGAATCGGCAGTCTCAGGGGCTCTTTAAATATTTTCCCTCTACCAATAAATTTGAACGAATTCTTGGCACTGGAGGACGAGGACAATGTGAAGATGGTTCACGTGCCTTAGAATGCGCAGTCGATATTCAGGATGCGTTTATTGATGACAAAGATAATGTTTATTTTTTCGATCGTGATCGATTACGAGTTCTAGTCAAGCAAAGCTCAAATTATAAGGACTCAATTGTTGTAACTCTTTTCGGCTTTTCAAAATCTCAGGGTGACTATAATTCGGCGGATCCGCTGCTTGGAGATAGTCTATCCGCACGGTTTAACAACATTCGAAGTGTGAGTCTGCATAGCATTGATAAAATCCTGATGGTTCATGATAGCTCGGAAAGCCTAGTGAGGGAATTCTCGATTGATCCAGCAGATTCCTTGAAATACAAGATGAATAGAATTGCGGGAAATGTTTTTAAAACTAATATCACGACCTATAACGGAAGTCTGATTTCAAACGAATTGGCTACCGAAGCGTCTTTGAATTTTAATGGCGGAGTTTACGCGGATTTGAGTGGCAATGTGTATTCGCGAAATGGTAACAATGTTTTCTCAAAACTACTTCGAACAGGAACAAACAAAGGTCGATGGCAGGTCATTTTAGGAAATCCAGCAGGTACGCCTACGAAAAAAATATGGGAAATAAATGGCAACTCATGCGATGCGGCCACGCTGTCTCCGATTGCTTGTGATGCCTCAAATCGAGCCTATGATCTTCAGGGAATACTTCCGATTGAAGGAACCGCAAATCCATTTGTTTTGTTCACCAATTGGACTTGGAATCAGTATGACAGGCAAGGGGGATTAAAATTAACTAAAACCACTCCTGATGGCACCAGCCTCGTTCGCAATTTGACTATGGGCGACTGGTTTACGGGCCTGAAATATACCTATCCTGCGGATGGCACACTAGTAGGCACTAATACGACGGCGTTTGGGCGGTTTGCGACCAAAGCACAATATCAAATCGTAGGCGGAACTGGCTATATTTTTACAGCTGCGAATGAAAGCTGGCTGATAGAGCCTCGGATTCGATATCTCTCGCTAGTTAGGAATGGCTCCGGAGTGGTGACAAGCGCAGGAAAAGTGGGAACGTTGATCGCTGGCCTAGCCGGCCAGACAGTTCGCAGCTTTTATGTCGCCTACGATCCTGTTAAAAATCCCCAATTTGATGCGTACGTGTGCATGAATACGGGAACACTAAAGAAATATTCATTTAATAACGTGATGACCTCTCATACTGGATCGGGATCCCAGGCAACGGGCGTTGTGGTGACTTCGATTCCTTTACCAATTGGATTTCAGTGTTATGGGTATTCAATTGAATACTCGGCTTCTGAAAAGAAATTATTTTTTCCAGTTTATTATGATGGCTTAACCGGTGTTGGTGAGTTGAGCTTATGACAAAGGAAATTCTTCTTTATCTAGTTTTTGCTTTTTTAATTTCCTGCTCAGGCAATGTTTCTGATCCCAAAACAGATGTTCCCAATGGAACTGGCTTGTCGTATCGCCCAGAAATTACCATGTATAATTTCAAAGGTAGCGAAGCCTATCGTGCAGGTGGAACCTATAAAATTAACTTCAAAGTGGTCGATGAAGTTTTAGGCGTAAATGAAAATGTAATAGAATACAAACGAGACTCTGACGCCAATTGGACTTTAGTTCAAGATAAAGTTCTTTCCAGTTCGAACAAGTTGGTGCAGGTTGTATGGAACATTCCAAATGACCTAACTGGAAATAATTTTAAACTAAGAATTACAGCGTACGGTAAAATTCCGGCAACAAAACAAGCGGAATCTTTAAGTACATTCGTAATTGATGGGACTCGGCCGACACTGGGTAGCGGTGGTTTCACAAGCGTGCCCTTGCCAGCTGGAAATCCCTTTCAGTTTTTAAAGCTCATGTCGGTTGCCGGTGATCAGGATGACTTATCCGGCGTAGGTGCCTATTGCCTGGGTACCAATGCAAACGAAGTCGACCAAGATGATAGCTGCTGGGTAAATAAAACATTGCTTAGTAGCAGCTCGATTCCAGTTTTTGCAGGGGTTTTGAGCCAAACATTCACACCTTATCTGCACATCCGCGATCGTGCCAAAAATGCTCGCCTAAACACAGATACAGACACGGACGACAAAATCACCTTGAACCAAACAGTAGTGACCATTCCCACTGCCTCTGACGCCTTTTACAAAGCGTCATCGTCAGCGGACACCTTGCGACGATTGAATCTTACCATTCAAAATACGTCGGCTAGTTACAACTATTCCAATTTTCCTAACAACAACACTCAAAGTATCGATCCTGGGTTAGTTGCCTATTTGCCAAATGGAAGTCTGTTAATCAGGGATCGCGTTTCGGGTCTTCGGAAGGTGGATTTGATCCAAATGTGTGGCGCAGAACCCTGCAGTGTTCTATTGGCAGGTACGGCGAGCGCAGGCGCAGATGGCCTTCTTGATGGCACCGCTAAATTAGTAGAGCCCCTCAGAATGCAATTAAGCAAGGCAGGAGTTCTTTGGTTACTTGATCGAAAGTCGGCCGGCAGTTCTGAATTGGTAGTAAAGACTATCGATTTTAATTTGAGCCAACCAAAACTGACCACGGTAGTGGGCGGCGGAACCAATGAATCAGACTCGATTAGTTCGGCGCTTGATTTAAAAATTACCTATTCCGAAGGATTAGTATTTTATGGAGCATTTCAATCTCTGCCAAACGGTTGGCTGGTGTTTCATTCGAATGACCCCGAGGCGGCGTTGAATACAGCGGACTCGCTTCGTTATCGATTGCGCTTATTCAAACCTGGCGAATCGAAACAAGTTCAGACTTTGTATTTGGAAACCAAAAATATTTTCGATATTTCAAAAAATTCGGGAAAAGATCTTCTTGCGACGAGTTCGCCTGCGATCACCTTTGATGAAGATTATCAGGATATAAAAAGTGTGTATTTTCGAACGTGTGAACTAGTTTTACCAATAAAAAGTGCACAAAGTTGTACAAATTCAAAAATTTTGGGTTTTGATAAATCAGGATCTGCCCAAGTGGCACTTCAGCTGGCAGATTATGCTTTTGGTGGTAATCTTGTTCTAGAAAGTCCCAATGGAAAAGATGTGTTTGCAAAAAGTGGACTTTTTAGTGAATTTCGAAAATACAACTCGACTTCTAATACATGGGAAGTTTTAGCGGGCAATGGCAGTTGGGGATCGGGCTATTGTTTAAATGGAATCGCCAATTCGGCATGCTCTTTACGCTTGAAAGATGCGTTTTTAGAGCCCTCTTTGAATTTACTCTTTGTAGTAGATCAGTCAAAAATCAGAATCATCACGCCTGATTTGAATAAAATATATTCTTTAGTTGAATAGTAAAGCAAAATTATGCTGCGGGCCCCTTCCAACCTGATGAATAACATGAGTTTGATATTTATTCTTTAAAAGTATAGGCTGTACTGATGAGTCAATTTGAAACTGTAAATCCAGCTACTGAAGAAAAAATAGCGGTCTATGAAAATATGACAGAAGCTCAAATTCTGTCCAAAATTGAAAAACTGGAAACGGGCTATCAAATTTGGAGGCTTAAAACTATTTCCGAACGGATCGAATTTTTGACTCGCTTTAAAGGTGAAATGCAAAAACGGCTACCTGAATTAAGTTTGTTAATTACTCAAACAATGGGAAAACCTTTGCTTGAATTTAAATTAGAAATTGAAAAATCAATTTCTCAAATTGACTACTATATTAATTTTGGCCCCGAGCTTATTCAACCACGTCAAATAGCCGCAACTGGGCAAACCAAAACGGTGGCTCTTCATGAGTCTAAAGGCTTTTTTGTGTCTCCGAGATTCGTTTTGATTGATAAGGCCGCGCTTGCAATTGAAAAATATTACGATTTCTTTCAAGAAGAGGAAGTTTTCTCGCCGCTTGGGATGGTAGTGACCTACGACAATGACAACCAGTTGCAAAAATTGGTTGAAGGCAGTCCCTTTGGGCTGGGTCTTGTTTGCGTGGGCATGATTGCGGTAAATGATATTTTAATGTCTGATCCAAGGGTCCCTTTCGGCGGTGTTAAAAACACTGGTTTTGGCCGGGAATCAGGTGAATTTGGAATTCGAGAGTTTTGTAATGTACAAACAGTTGGGTTTAAATGAAGGCCAATCACAATTTAGAACACATTGTATTTAACTCGTGGAAAAAGAAAGCCAAAATTGATATTTTGAAAAACTATAAAGGAAGAATTGTAGTCGGTGTTTCTGGTGGAAGCGATAGTATGGTTCTGCTAAATTGCCTGTTGCAGTGTCTTCCTAAGAAATTGTTGGTCGTGGTTTACTGTCACCACGGCGACGGAAATAATAAAAAATATCGTGATGATGCTCAAGGAGTTGTTAGTCAGTTTTGTAATAAAAAAGAAATTGAATTTAAAGTGATTAAGACTGATCGATCTTTGTCTTCAGAATCTGAACTGAGATCATTTCGTTTGTCGGCCTTTAGTGCCATTTGCCAAGAAGTCAATGCAACGCTCGTTGCATTGGCGCACCATCGTGACGATTGGTTAGAAAATCAAATAATTAAATTAATTCGTGGCACCTCGTTTTCAGGCTTAAAAAAAGCGTTTCGTTGGAGCTGGCTTAACGAGTATCAAATCGTTTTGTGGCGACCATTGAGCGAATGTCAAAGATCCACATTGGAGGCGTATCGAATAGAGAAAAATATACCCTTTATCGAAGATCCCACCAATAAAGAGGCTAAATACCTTAGAAACTGGCTGAGAATCCAATGGCTGCCTATGCTAGAGGCAAAAAGAAACGGCAGTGTTAATCGGCTAGCATTATCTTTGATCAACTCCATTCAAGAGGTGGCCGTGAATGAAATTGCTTTTCCATGGAATTTTGAAACGGGTTCAATCGACTTCCTTTACTTTTTATCCCTGACTGAAGCTGAAAAACTTAGGTGCTTAGCTTTTTATGTCGATTTTAGAGGACTCAAAAGCATTAAGTCGAGTCAGCTAAAAGAAATCATTAGGCAGCTGGACAACGCCAGTGACCATGCACATATTCATTTCAAGACCTTTGAATGCTCTGTTAACGCAGGGCAATTGATCATTAAGGTTAATTAGCTAGGTTGGTTCCCCCTGACTGCGTCTGATTAATTGGGTGTTTTTTAGCAAAGGTAGATACTCGTGTAAGCCTGTCCTAAAGCTGGGCTAAAACCGAGTGTGGTAACATAAAAGTTGAAATATTTTTCATCTTCTCTTGTGTCCGTTTTTTAAAATGTTATTCTATATAGAGCGCTCAGAAATCAGTTCTGGGCCCGTGAAAGGATCCGATGAAGCCTCAACAAAAAGTCTTAGCCTTCTGGTTTTTTATAGTGATCTTGTCTGTTATGTTCCTTCAGTTTTACCAACAGAAGCACCAAAAGACGATTGCCAATTTTAATTTTAATAAATTTATGACAGCCGTTAATGACAGTAAAATTAACCCGGAAAAATTAACGATTCACATCGACACGGGCGAATTTTTTGGTGAAGTAAAACCAGAATTTGAAAAAGAATTTGATGGTTTGTCATTTAGTTTTATCGGAAATCCGGGTGACAAAGTTTATCAAGAACTTCGGGATAAAGGAATCATTCCTAAATACGAACGTTCAGATACAAACAATCTATTTATGAGTTTTCTGACAAACTGGCTACCGCTTTTACTCATAGGCGGATTGATATTTTTTATCATGCGACAAGTTCAAGTGGGCGGTGGCAAGGCAATGAGCTTTGGAAAAAGCCGAGCCAAGTTATTGACCGAAAATAAACATAAAGTTCTTTTCAAAGATGTCGCCGGCGTTGATGAAGCTAAAGATGAATTGCAAGAAATCGTATTCTTTTTGAAAGAACCAAAGAAATTTTCTCGATTAGGTGGCCGAATTCCAAAAGGGGTGCTTCTTGTCGGCTCTCCCGGAACGGGAAAAACATTACTAGCCAGAGCGGTAGCAGGCGAAGCCGGTGTCCCTTTTTATTCCATTTCTGGATCAGACTTTGTGGAAATGTTTGTCGGAGTGGGCGCGTCTCGCGTGCGCGATTTATTTGAACAAGGTAAGAAAAATGCTCCGTGCTTAATATTTATAGATGAAATCGATGCGGTTGGAAGACATCGTGGAGCAGGGATGGGCGGCGGTCATGACGAACGTGAACAAACGCTCAATCAATTGCTGGTTGAAATGGATGGCTTTGAATCCAATGAAGGCGTGATACTTATAGCTGCGACAAACAGACCAGACGTATTGGATCCGGCTTTGTTAAGACCAGGTCGTTTTGATCGTCGTGTTGTTGTAAACAAGCCAGATATAAAAGGCCGTGAACATATTTTAAATGTTCACATGAGAAAAACTCCACTTGGCCCTGATGTAGAACCCTCGCGCATCGCGCGCGGTACTCCTGGATTTAGCGGTGCGGATTTAGAAAATTTGGTAAATGAAGCGGCGCTAGTGGCTGCAAGAAATGGCAAGAATTATCTTGAAATGGAAGACTTTGAAAAAGCCAAAGACAAAGTTATTATGGGCAGCGAACGAAAATCAATGGTGATTTCGGATGAAGACAAGCGGGTAACTGCATTTCATGAAGCCGGCCACACGTTGGTCGGGAAAAAGATTCCGGGGATAGATCCTATTCATAAAGTGACCATTATTCCGCGGGGAATGGCCCTTGGATTGACTCAAACTTTACCAGAAAAAGAAACATTAAGTTTTACAAAATCAAAAGCGATAAATATGATTGCCTTTTTATTTGGTGGCCGTGCGGCTGAAGCCGCTGTGTTTAAAGATATCACGACCGGCGCTGGAAATGACATTGAGAGAGCGACGGAAATAGCTCGTAAGATGGTTTGCGAATGGGGTATGAGTGATGCGCTGGGACCTCAGTCGTATGAAAAAAGCGAAGGGCCGGTTTTTCTTGGAATGCAAGGTCAATCTTCCCATAAATCCTACTCTGATTCCAAAGCTCAAGAAATTGATTTGGAAATTTCAAGAATTATTAAGGATGGCTACGACACCGCCTTTAAAATTATCACTGACCACCGTGATTCACTAGATCGCTTGGCTCAGGCATTGCTTGAATATGAAACTATCGATGGTGCGGAAGTTGAAATGTTGGTCAACGGAGCCGAAGTTAAAGAAATCGAAAAAGTAAGGAATAATAAACGCGATGGAGGCCTAGGCGTCGTTGGAGTGGATGTTAAAAAAGTTCCCGGTGATGGACGGGACCCCATGGGTAATCCAGGGCCTGTTTCAATTTAATAGTGCTCAAAGGGGAATGGCTTGAATTGGAAATATTGGTGGGAAAGTTCAGTTTTGATATTTTCCCAATTACGATTTCAAGATATTCTCGACATGTTCCTTGTCTGGTTAATAGTCTATCGTATTTTAATTTTGATTCGCAAAACGGGCACCATTCAAATGTTGTCCGGGCTGGGCATATTGGCCATCGGCTATATTCTAAGTATTTGGCTTGAGCTTTATACTTTCAATTGGATTTTAGAAAAATTTTTCAGCAATTTATTTGTTATCGTAGTTGTCTTATTTCAGGCAGAGATTCGTCGTGCCTTGGCCAATATTGGAGCTAATCCATTTTTTACGGGGTCTAGCAATGCGCAGGACACCCAAATGATTGAAGAAATATCAAAAGGGCTGTTTTTATCTGCTGAAAAGGGTTTTGGCGCCTTGGTCGTGATCGAGCGTGAAATTATCATCGACTACCACATTGAAATTGGAACAGAAATGGACGCGCGAGTTTCAGCAGAATTATTAGCGAGTATATTTCACCCAACCGCACCGATGCATGACGGGGCAGTCATCATTAGGGCGGGCAAAATATATTCTGCCGGTTGTTTTTTACCCCTCAGTAAAAATCCGGCACTGGATAAAAATTTGGGCACTCGGCATCGGGCCGCCATTGGATTGACTGAAGAAACGGATTCATTGGTTTTTGTAGTCAGTGAGGAAAGTAAATCAATTGGAATTGTTCAAACCGGCATTTTAAAAACAAACGCCGATCAGAATGAAGTTCGGATGGCCTTGTACGAAGCGTTCGGTTTGAAATATAAAGGGTACCCTTATGAGGTGACTCAGTGAAAAACAAATATACAATTTGGGGTTCATTATTTGAAAATGGTTCTTATAAAATAGTGGCATTGTTTATTTCGCTAATTCTATGGCTTACGATTTTAGGTCGCCGGGATTTTGTTTTCTCGAAAAATATAGATATTGAAATCCAAACGTCTTCCGAGTTGTCTGTCATAGAACAATCACATTCGTTTGTGAGAGTTCGAGTCACCGGTCCTAGGGCGTCGTTAAAAAAGTTCATGGAATCCAATTCAAATCAGGCCATTCTTTTAGATATTTCTTCTATGGGGGAAGGCAAAATTGAAATTCCTATATCTGAAAAGAAATTGGATTTGCCGTTGGGAGTCCGAGTGGTCAGTCTAAAGCCTCAAAAGGTTGAAGCAACCGTAGTTCAGCGTAAAGTTTTTAATGGAATTGATAGAACAACCCGCGATCCGAATCCACCTGACGATTCAGAGTGACCGACTTTATCCCGTTGACCATTGGTTATAGAAACTTTAAATTAGAATGGGTCTGAGGGAGCTGTTTTAATCTCCCCGATTTAACGGAACCTTACGAAAGAATCAATTATGGCCAAAAATGTCGCTCGCACAGTGAAAACACTCTTTGGTACGGATGGAATCCGTGGGACAGCAAATCAATTTCCGATGACAGCTGATATGGTAGTGAAAATCGGGCAAGCCATTGGCGTTATTTTAAACAAACAGAACAAAGAGGGACTTTCGCCGTTAACAAAAGTGGTTATTGGCAAGGACACACGACTGTCTGGCTACATGATCGAGCAGGCGCTTTCTAGCGGCCTAAATTCAATGGGCATTCATGTGCACTTAGTAGGGCCACTGCCAACTCCAGGCATTGGTTATTTGACACGGTCCATGCGTGCCCATGCTGGAATAGTGATAAGTGCGTCTCACAATCATTATCAAGATAATGGAATAAAAATATTTGGGCCAGATGGTTACAAAATAGCGGGTAGTTTAGAAAAAGAAATTGAACGTCTGGTGTTTGATGATGATTTGGATAAATACCTGCCTACATCTGCTAATATTGGACGAACAAAGCGAATCGACGATGCTCAAGGGCGGTATATCGTTTTTGCAAAATCCACGTTTCCGATGGAATACACTCTTGATGGACTGCGAATTGTTTTAGACACCGCCCATGGCGCTAGCTATCGGGTAGCACCTGCGATTTTTGAAGAACTGGGGGCTGAAGTTATTCAAATAGGCAATGATCCAAATGGCACAAACATTAATGACGAAGTCGGGGCCTTATATCCTGCAAAACTGGCAGAAGAGGTTTTGAACTACCGCGCTGATATCGGGATATCTTTGGATGGCGATGCTGATCGAGTCATTATCGTAGATGAATTGGGTCGCATTATGAATGGAGACCATATCCTAGGAATCTGTGCTTTGTTTATGAAAAAACACCATTTGCTAAGAAACAACACCCTAGTTGTAACACAGATGAGCAATTTTGGTTTGGAAAAAGCCATGACAGAAAATGGAATTAAATTGGTTAAAACTCAAGTGGGCGACAAGTATGTTGTCGAAGAAATGAAAAAAAATGGATTTAATCTGGGCGGTGAACCTTCTGGTCATATTATTTTTCTGGATCACACGACTACTGGAGATGGTTGTATTGCCGCCCTCAGTGTCTTAGCAGTTATGAAGCAAATGAAATCTAAATTGTCTGATTTGAATGACTTTATAAAAGATGTACCTCAAGTTTTAATTAACTGCCGAGTAAAAAATCGTACGGCACTGAGTGAAATAAAAGGCTATGCGGCTTTGGTAAAAGAAGTCGAAGCCGAACTTAAAGGTGAAGGACGAATTTTTGTAAGGTATTCCGGGACCGAGCCATTGATTAGGGTATTAGTAGAAGGTTTTGATAAATTTAAAATTTCCGAAATAGCTGAAAAGTTGGCTCATTTTTTAGAAAAAGAATTGGCGTAACTAAATGAAAAAAAAAATCTCCATACGATTAGGTGTAAACATTGATCACGTAGCCACTTTGCGACAAGTCCGTGGAAATACGACTAGCTACCCTAATATGATAAATGCCACCAATTTAGCAATCAAAGGGGGCGCTGATCAAATCACAATTCATTTACGGGAAGATCGCCGTCACATTCAAGAATTTGACGTTCGTGATATTACGTCTAACTGCCGGGTCGATGTGAATTTAGAAATGGGCGCGACCGAATTTATGACAAAAGTCGCTTTGAAATACTTGCCAGACTGGGTGTGCCTTGTGCCTGAAAAACGTGCAGAATTAACTACAGAAGGTGGTCTGGACCTTTTTCACTCAGAACACAGATTGCACAAAGTGATCGCGACCATTCAGCCTAAAGGCATAGAAGTTTCCTTATTTATCGAACCTAGCTTGAGGCAAGTTGAAAAAGCGTTTGAACTGGGTGCAGACGCCTGTGAATTCCACACCGGAAAATGGGTTTTGCTTAAAGATAGAAAAGCCAAACAAAAAGAATGGAGTCGACTGAAAGAAGCGGCTCGTTTTTGCCATGAACTTGGAATGCGGGTACATGCAGGGCATGGCCTTGATCTAGAACATGTTAAAAAAATTAAACAACTTCCGTATTTGGTCGAGCTCAACATTGGCCATTCAATTATTTGCAATTCCCTAGAAAAAGGAATTGAAAATTCTGTAAAAGAGATGAAGTCTCTATTGTAATTATGAAAATAAAATTAAAATTGTTAATGTGTGCAATACTGGGTACAGTTTTATCTATGGCTAAAACTGAAGATGGACAAAAAAAATATGACCAAGGGTTGTATCGAGAAGCGCTAGAGTGGTTTGAAAAAGATTTCGCAGAAAATAAAACTGAAGAAAGTTATGTAAAAGCACTGCAGTCGCAATTGATGCTTAAAGAATTTGAAAATACTTTAAAGAAAGCATTGAAACCACCAAAATTCAAAGATCAAAAATGGTCTTTGCTTTATAAAATTATTTATTTAAAGTCGATTGAAAAATTTGTAAATAACTATTCAGGGCAACTGGCTCAAAAAGAAATGCCAAAAGAAATGTCCGGTGAAACCGACCCTATTAAGCGTACCCATCAATTTTGGAATGCGGAAATGAAAAAAACCAGCACAGATTTGTCAAAAGAAGACAAGGCTATGCTTGAACTGAAGCTAGAAGATGTAAAGCCATTTTTCTATTTTAAGGACATAGATATTGAAGCTATGCCGACTGTGTTTGATTGGTTTTTGGAAGAATTGCGAAACAATTATCACTGGTCAGCGGATAACATAGTAAAAACAGCCGCGATGGAAAAGGGTATTGTTGGAAAAGATAAAGGCCGGGCTTATATTCGCGACTATTGGCGAATGCAGATTTTTAAATCAGGAAAACCTGTAAATGACTATTTCTATTTCGATCCAAACCCACCTGTGCCAAATGGTGATGAATCCTATTTTAAAACTCAAATTGCGGGAATGAAAGAATTAGAAGCCAAGCTAGAATCCCCAAGAGGACGAGGAGAATGGCTTCTGGCGCAATCAAAGGTGTATGCCGGAAACAAAAAAAATGAAGAGGCGCTCGAGTTATGCAGGAAGGCCATTGATACTTACAAAGGGCCGTCGACCTCGGAATGTTTGTCTATTATTGGCCAAATTGAAAATCGCGAATTAAGACTTAAGAAAAATCGTTTTAATTCGAAAAAAGAATTAAAACTCGCGGTTACAACAAGAAATTTGAAAGAGGTTTTCGTAAAAATTTTTCCAGTTGAAAATAAAAATTTAGATGAAAATTTTGAAAATTTTAGAAATTCAGCACGAAATGCCTTTGAAGAAGAAGAATTAAAAGTGCTTTTGAAGAAAAAACCTAGTTTTGAAAAAAAATTCACTATAAAATCCAATGAACTCCACTCAAATTTTGAAGCCGAACTTGCGATTGGCGCAATGGGTCCAGGGCTTTATCAAATAGTTTTTTCTGATTCTGAAAAAATAACTCCAAAAAAATCATTTGTAGTAGGGGCTGAATTTCGAATTTCCGATATTCAGCTTGTGTATCAGTTGGCAGGTAAATTTGAACCTGAGCTTTCTTTGGGCGAAGTTATGCCAAAATTGATACCGGCTCATAATTTTTATGTTTTTGATAGCGAAACAGGTGTTTTGTTAAGCGATATTCCATTAAAATCCCAATTGAACTCTGATCCCGTAAGAGCGGATCATACGGATAAAAACGGGGCGTTTATTGTAAATGATAGCTGGGATTTTCAGCACAATCGGGCCTATTCAAAATTGGTTACATTAGCTCAATTGAAAAATTCGGTTTCGTCCTTTAGAAACGATTATATTTCAAAACCAGGTTTTCAAAGCACCAAGATGGTTGTTGAATTGGATAGGCCGATATTTCGACCGGGTCAAAAAGTAAATATCAAAGCGATTGCGCTTCGTCGGATTCCATTTGGATATCGGGTGATATCAAATACCGGAATCAAAGTAAAAATAATGAACCCACAGTACCAGCCAGTTTTGGAAAAAACAATTCATACGAACACCCAAGGTGCCATTCAAGTAGACTTTGATTTGCCAATGTCAGGAATGCTAGGAAACTATCAGGTTCAATTTGAAATTGATTCACAAGAGCTTCGTGAAAAAGAAATAAATCGAAATTTTTCTGAATATTTCAATGTGGAAGAGTACAAGCGTCCTGATTATTATGTCGAAGTTGAAAAAGCCAAAGAACCTTGGGTTTTTGATAAAGAAGTTAAAATTAAAGTGAGTTCAAAATACTACTATGGAGCTCCGGTAAAAAAAGGAAAGGTAAGCTACACGGTAACGTCGTCAGCCTACTATCCTTGGTACTATGATGAAGGTGATGGTGGATTGCCAACAGCGCCGACAACGTTGAATGGAAATGCGGTACTAGATGACAAAGGTGAATATGAAATTCATTACACACCTAAAGCACAAGGGTCCCTGTCGCGTCGATTTACAGTAACCGTGAATGTATTTGATGAAAGCGGCCGATCCATAACGGGTCATGCTGGGTTTACAGCGTCCACCACAGAATTTATGATCAATTCGGTAACTGCAAAAGATTTTTTTAAAAACACAGAAAAGCCAGCTTTTACGGTTAAGCTAGAGGATTTAAACGGAGCTTTGTTTAATGGCGCGGTTGACTTTGAGCTATTTGAATTGGCTCCCCATTCCGCGCAACAAAAAGCGGATGTAAAGAAAGAATTTTTGTCGATGTCTCATGGATATCGAGGGTACGGATTTAATGGTAAAAATGATTTTCAAAAATTGTTTGAAAAATTAGATGCTAAATCGGTAAACCGTGGAACTTGGGCAGTTGAAAAAGATAAATCGGATTTTAACGTTGGCTCTTTGGCCGAAGGTGTCTACAAAATAAAATTAGCTGCCAAGGATTCGCTTGCTAACAAGATTGAATCTCAGATTTTCTTTATTGTTGCTGATACTGGTAAAAAATTGAGCCAATATTATATTCCGGAAGTTACTTTGCTATCAAAAAATGAGTATAAAATCGGCGAAACTGGAACAGTTGTTTTTGGTTCGTCAGAATACACTGGTAATATGGTTGGATATTTATTGAAGCATCAATTGATTCTCGAAAATCCTATTTTTAAAACCACTCATGGAATAAAAGTTTATGATTTTAAAGTAACAGAATCGATGTTTAATGGATCGTCGTTCACTTGGTTTTCAGTATTTGACAACGAGCCAATACGTGGTCGGCAAATGATTACTGTTAATAACGACTACAAAAAATTAGATATAAAATTTGAGAAAACTCTAAAAATCAAGCCTGGTCAAATGGCCCAACTAAAGGTGAAAAATAATTCTAAAGGTGGCGAATTAGAATCCTTAGTTACCATGTACGATCAATCACTAGAGCTCTACGCTAAGCGAGACCGTGATAATCTCAAAGAACTCTATGCCAACATGGATTACTCTTCGGAATCTCAGGTTCAGTATGAATATCTAAATACGTTTGATCTTGAATGGGTGCATCCAGATTTAAAATCAATGCTTGAAAAATTTAAACGAAACACCAAAGTAAGGTACCGTCCACTTTTGTTAATTGATTCCGACCGCCTTCGAGCCGAGAATGATTTTTCGTTAAGTTTAGAAGAACACTCTGATGATGGATCGCCCCATCGAGAGAAATCGTCAAAGAGATCCTCAATGGGAGGATCTTTTGCTTCCAAAGACAGCGCAATGTCCCCGGCAGAAATTTCAGCTTCTTCGGTGGCCCCGGGTTTGCCATCGCCAAAATCGGAACCAAATCGTAAAGAAAAGCAAGAAGAAAGCCTTCAAAATGCAGACAAAAAAGGGGAAGCTGAAGCTAAGCCAATTGAGATTCGAAAAAATTTCGCAGAAACAGCGGTATTCAATCCTTTTTTCAATATTAGCAAGGAATCTACCAGTTTGGATTTTAAAGCTCCTGATCAGTTGACTTCTTGGAAAGCAAAATTGCTGGCGGTGTCAAGCGATGGTAAAATTGGGCAAGACGAACAAGTGATCATTTCACAAAAAGATTTTTTTGTAAGAGTACTGATTACGCGCTATTTGCGTGAAGGTGACTTGACCGAACTGACATTAAAAATGGACAATTTGACTCATGAAAAAATGTCGACTCGGCTTGCGCTTGAAGTTGAAGGTAAAGGCATAGACGTTGCTGAATTGTTTCAAGGCCAAAGTTTGAAGCTTACAGTGGATGTTCCGGCAGAAGACAGCTACACGCATGTATGGAAATTAAAAGTCCCGTCTGTTCTAGGTGCCGTCAAAATTCGCGGTATAGCGACCGTTGGTAAAGATGTCGATGCCGAAGAGAAAACAATATCGATATTGCCGTCTCGACAACGTTTAATTGAAAATACGTTGGTCTATTTAAAAGAAAACAAGAATATTCTGAAGCTGAATAATTGGGATAAAAAAGACTCGACTCGAGTAAACGAGCTTATGAGCCTGCAAATTGATCCGCAGCTGCCCATAATGCTTTTGAATTCGATACCAAGCTTGGTAAATTATCCCTATAGTTGTTCCGAGCAATTGATAAACAAATATGTCCCTTTGGCAATCGTAAGTTCCCTCTATAATAAAAATCCAAAGTTAAAAGACGCCGTTACTGAAGCTTTTAAAAAGACGGGTAATCGTAAAACGATCACTCTTCCTTGGGAAGAAAAAGACCCACGTCGGATGATGGAATTGACTGAAACCCCTTGGATAGAACTATCTAAAGGGATGACCTCTTCTTATGATCTAATTTCGTTTTTAGACACGGCGACTATTGATAAAATCAAAACCGAAGTGTTTCGCGACTTGAAGACTCGTCAAACGTCATCAGGCGGATTTTCATGGTTTCCAGGCGGCCATGAAGATTTATATATCACTTTAGTTGTTTTAGAAGGCCTCAGCGAAGCCGCAATGTATGGAGTCGAATTTCCAAAAGACCTTTATGAAAAAGCGCTGAACTATGTTTATGGTGAGCTTCCAAAATACATGAAAGCGCAGATTTCAGAATTGCAGTTTTTAATTTATGGAACGTATGTTTTTACGTCCTTTGATTCCAAAGGAAAACATCTATCGCATAATAAAGAAGTCGCGGATGTTTGGGTGCCCTTTATTGAAAAACATGACACGTTGCTGACACCTCTGGGGCATGCGTACATGGCCCATATCTATAAACGCCTAGGCAATGAAAAAAAATCAGAAATTAGTCTAAAGCGAGCACTCGATGGAAGTAAAAAAGACGATTTAATCGGAATCTATTGGGCGCCTGAAGAGCGTTCCTGGATGTGGTATAGTGACACTGTAGAAAAACATGCTTTCTTTCTGCAGACGTTGATACAGCTTAAGCCACAAGACGACAGAATTGATGGACTTGTGCAATGGTTGTTGTTCAACAGAAAAGGCAATGAATGGAAATCGACAAAGGCGACTACGAAAGCGATTTTTTCTTTGATGCATTACCTTCGAGCCAAAACCCAGTTTACTGAAAAAACAAATTTGGCAGTTGAATGGGGCGCACGAAAAGAGAATCTAAATATTGATCCTCTATCGGTCGATCAAAAAGAGCCTTTTAGATTTGTTAAAACCGATAATTTTAAACCAGAGGACGGGCATGTCACGATCGCAAAAACTGGGTTGTTGCCAGTGTTTGCGGGAATGACTTGGATATACAGCTCGGATGCGATGACGGATGCGTCAGGATCATCCGTAATGGATTTAAAACGGGAATTTTTCCGAGTTAAAAAGGACGCATTAGAAAAAATGGCAGTTGGAGATCGCGTCGCTGTGGGCGATGAAATTGAAGTATTGTTAACTATCAAATCCAAATCAGAAATCAGTTATGTTCATTTGAAAGATCCACGAGGTGCCGGTTTTGAAAGCAATGCGCTATTAAGTGGCTATCGATGGGATATGATTTCACGCTATGAAGAGCCTCGGGATTCGATGATGAACTTCTTTTATGAGCATGTTCCAAAAGGCGAATACCTAATGAAACATCGATTCAAAGCCACAACGCCAGGGGTTTATAAATTCAATTCGGCAACAATTCAATCCATGTACGCACCTGAAATGACGGCTTATTCATCCACATTCAGAATGGAAGTGACAGAAAAATAAGGGCCTAATAAGCCCTTTAAGTTCTTGATTGGTAATCCTAGCGACAATACCGTTTGAATGTTAAGGCTTCTCGATATACAAATTAAAGGTATAAGGAGAACCTCTATGGATTTAGCATTATTTAATTATGTTGGGCTTCATTTTCTATTAAAATATTTGCATATCTTTTTTGGCATGTTGTGGATTGGACATTTGTATTATTT
>JAYVPD010000261.1:0-3298 GCA_043757515.1 Pseudobdellovibrionaceae bacterium | reverse complement strand
CGGCTTAATAGGGTGGCACTTGGAAATCTTGGCGATGTAAAGCCTGTCGGAGAGGGTGTAAGTGAGCTAAGAGTTAAATTTGGCGCTGGGTACAGAATTTATTTTGCCCAATATGGTGAAGAAATTGTTGTTCTTCTCTGTGGTGGAGACAAAGGCTCACAAAGTGATGATATTGAATTAGCTAAAAACTATTGGGCTGATTTTAAAAGGAGAAATGATGCTTAAAATAAAAGCTGGCCGCCCACATAAAGATGGGCTGATTGAAAAATTAAAAACGAGTGAAGAGTTTCAAAGAGAATACTTGAAAGCATCTATTGAGGAAAACTGGGATATGCCAGAAGCCATTTTAATGGCTATTCGTGAAATAGCCGAAGCCCGTGGATATGAAGCCTTGGCCAAAGAAGCTGGACTAAGTCAAAAAGCACTTTATAAAATATTGGACGAAGAGAAAGAAGCTAAACCCAGATTTGAAACAATCGCTCAACTAATTCAAGCCCTCGGGCTTCGATTCACCGTAGAAGCCGTTCCGAATAAAGTGAAAGTAAGCTAAAAAATCCCATCGAAAGACTCCTTGAATACGCAAGGACTCTTTATCCAAATTTAACTATCGAAACGTTGGCTGCGTAATCACCAATAAGCAATTTAATTAAATTGCTTATTGAATAGTACTGTTACTACTAACGAGCTGAAGCTTTTTCCACGACTTTGTTTTAATTGCTGGAGCGGATTCTGGTACTAAAGAAGTAACAACTCCAATCTTCTTTGCAATCAGATATTGTTCTTTAAAAGTAGAGCGGACTCCACTTCCAAAACGCATTGGCGTGGATGTAAAAAGACCATCACAAACGATCTGATTTTTCCATGGGAGCAAAACTCCAGTTATCCAAATCGGAAAAAATGGCATCATTTCTGTAAATTCTTGGGTTAATCCCAAAACACCGTAGGCTTTTTTATCATTTTTAAAATCCAAGAATATCGAATAATTTTTCAGATGCCTTTCAACGATGAAATCTCCGAGCTTAGCGTTTTTCCAGTCCTGAACTAATGCGAGTTCTTCAACTGATAAGTTGTCTGGATTTTCACTTACATATTGTTGGATAAGAGTGACGTTTTCCATGACGTGATTGCGAGCTTCAACCCACTCTTCTAAAGAGGAATCTTTAAAAGCGTTAGCATCAAAAGGTTCAGAATTTTTTTTCATCTTTGAAGCGCCATAAATAAGCAGAGTTTTTTGTAGTTTAAAAAAAAGCTTGGCATCCTGCTTTGGAATTAGCATTTTTAAATCTCCTATATCAATCAATACGGTTCAAGTTAATCTGTAGATCGGATATTATAAAGTTTCAAATAAAAATTAAATTGATGCTTAATTTCTGATGACGAAACTTCTGTCGAAGAATATTTTAAAAGTCTGCTTCAAAAAGAGGTGTTTAAAATGTCAATAATAACAGGTGAATATTTTAATGGAAATTCAAAGGGGTTTTTGGCTCTAGACGAATCGTTATCTGATAAAAAATACGGAATACGATTTGATGTCTGTGACAACGCTGCTTGTGATTGTAGTGACTTGCAAGTCACTCTGGTTGAGCATAATGACAAAAAACATATTAATTCGGCCGAATTTAAAGTCGATGTTTGTCTCAAACAGCGTACTGACAAGAATTTTAATCAGTCAAATAATGATCTTGTTGAGAGTATCATTAAGCAATTAGATACAAATGATTGGAAAACTCTTTGGAAAGTTTTTTCAGACTTTAAATTAAAAGTGACTGAAAATATTGATTTTGAACGGACTTTTGCGAAGTTTCCAATGGCTCGAGATATTGAATTACATGGGGAGCTCGTTTCCTACGGCGAAATTTTGCCACATGGAGCCAAGTTTACTCTAGGTGAAATTGATGATGAGATTTCATGTGTGCTGCTTGACGAACAATATTGCTTAATTCGTGGTTGCACTTGCAGTAATGTCGCGATGGCATTTATATCAATACAAGGAGGCGTTCAGAAAAAAGAAGAGCCGCCGTTGGTACAAATAAATTATCGAACGGGAGAAATAAAAAGCATTGATGTCGGCTCGGGCACTAAGGAATCTATTCTTGAAGCCTGGAATCAATTCAATGAAAAATATCCCAACCTGTTAGATAATTTTTCAAAACGTCACATACAGCTTAATAAATTATATGAAAATTATCGACGCTCATCATATTTTACAAATGCAACGGTGATCAATTTAACAAAGACTCCTGGACGAAATGATCCCTGTTCGTGTGGAAGCGGAAAAAAATTTAAAAAATGCTGTCTTGCTTTAGCAAGTAGTCATAAAGCCGCAATCCCATTAGTCGATCCGCTCAAACTTCTATAAAACGTCCCTCTAGAAATCCCCAGGCTGCGACAGATCTCAAGCACGGAGAATTTCTTCTCATTAATCAAAGCTTTAGCCTGTAGGATTTTATTTTCATCCATAAGCCGTGGACGGCCGCCACAGCGTCCACGCGCCTTCGCTGCAACAAGGCCAGCCTTAGTTCTGTCACTAATTAAAGCCCGCTCAAATTCTGCCAGTGCGCCAAATACATGAAAAACTAACCGCCCACCAGGCGTTGTCGTATCAATACTTTCACGTAATGATTTAAAACCGATCCCTTTTGCTGAGAGTTCCTCAACCAGCAAGATAAGCTTCTTAAGCGTGCGCCCCAAGCGATCAAGTCGACAGACCACAAGCACATCGCCGGGCCTCGCATAACTCAATAGATCGTCCAAACCCGTTCGATCATCGATCGCGCCACTAATCTTGTCGGTATAGATTTTTCCGCAGCCTGCGGCCTTAAGCTCATCTTTTTGAGCATCTAAATTTTGATCTTCTTTTGAAACCCGCCCGTATCCAATCAACATAAAAAATCCTCCATGAAGTATCAAAATCGTTTCAGATTCAAAGAAGGACCGCAAGAAAAGACAGTTTTTAAGATTTGATTTCGAGACGAGATTTTGGAACAAAAATTCAGGCTAAAACTAGACCTTATTAGACAAACAAAGTCTTTGTAACATAAAATTTTATGTTACAAAGACCAGTATCGCAAACGCTCGTTTTAGGTACTCTCTTCTTGGCTAAATTAAAATGAAAATTAACGACAATCCGCCATGGCAAGCATGGAATTGGATATCCAATTCCATCTTTTTTGGGGCAGCCCCAAACCCCAATCTTCACCAGAATTGACTCTTGTGGCGCAAGGGAGGCTAAGACAAATAAAAGGCCTTTTCGATTCCAATCCAAAGTATCCTCGGCCTGCCCCAGGGGATTTCTTAT
>JAYVPD010000260.1:0-12368 GCA_043757515.1 Pseudobdellovibrionaceae bacterium | reverse complement strand
CGGGCTGGAATGGTTTTTTCTGGCTGATGAATTTCTTCAATGATTAAGTTCACACCCTGGGCAGATCGATCGCCCCATTTTTGAAAAGCAAACCCGATACTCAATCCAGCGAGTGGCAGTCCCCAAATCAAAATAGAATTCTGGTCACGTAGCCGATTTACAAAATCCAAGGAGTATAGAAAAAAAGCCGACGATATACCTGCCAAAATTCCGGTAAAAATACTGGGTACTGTATTTGACCGCACTTTTAAAAGAAATAAATGAATAGTCGAATTAATATCTGTAACCACTTTGCAATCAAGGGTAATGGTCGATCTTGAACTTCACAAAGGATGCTGCGTTATGAGAATTTGGAAGGACATAGAAATCCTGTCAGGCCAATCGCGCTACTCTTTCATCAAGTTGTCTAAGACCCATTCACGACTGCGATCTTTCGATAGAAATCTGACTCTTCTTAAAATCTATGAGAAATCCCAAAGGGTTTGGTGTGTAAAGCGAATAGACACCTGTCAAAAATGTATGTCGATTTAAGATTATGACGATCTGTCATTGTCAGATATTTATGAAAGGGATTGGCATGTAAATAGCTATATTGGATTTGAACCTGTGTACTTTGGAGAAATAGTTATGTTGCTACGGACAAACCTTAAAATTAGTGTGGTTGTATTGTTGATCGGCTTATTTTCTTTTTCAGCCCACGCGGAAAGGGACTTTGCCAGAGAGGCTATGGAGATGATGATCAGTCAGGGTCGCGATGCTCAACCATCTTTGGATAATTTAAAAAAAATTTCGAATGAATATCAAGTTCGAGTCCTTGAGGCGCTTATTAGTGGCGACTATGAAATCTATAATAAATTTCCTGAGCTTCTGAGTGTCGACAATGCGGAATCGGCAAGAGCTTTGATCGCAATGATCCGCAATGATTGGGATATTTTACCTAGCCTTTCCCATCTAGTAAAAATCAAGAATAAGTATCAAGCAGATGCCGTCGAAATTTTGGTTTCTGGGCGGGATGCTGATTATGAAAGTTATGAAATTGCCAATAAATTTCCCGAGCTTTTAGAAATTGACAACCGCTTTGCTGTTAGGGCCCTAAAAGAAATGGTGCAAGATCACCGTGATATTCTTCCGTCTTTTTCCGAGTTGGTTAAAGTACGTGGACCAATACAAGCATCGGCGGTAGTTACTCTTGTAAATGGTCGGACCTATGAATTTGAAAGCTATGAAGTGGCTCCAAAAATGTCGGACGTGCTGAAAATGTCAAACCCACTGCAACTTAAAGCCCTGAGAGCGCTTGTTGCTGCTGGTGTAGGTGTAGCGCCCTCGATGGAATTAATTCCGCAGATTACCACCAAAAAGCAAGTGGAGTTAGTGCAAATGATGGCGAAATATCGAACTCTTAATAAATCAATTTTGTTTGCCTTTAAGGAACCCAACGAAAAGCAAATCGAATTTCTAAAAGTTCTTTTGAACGCCGAAGTCGATGCCTCTGTATTTGAGGTTGTGGTAAATAGAATGGATAGAGTTAAGTATGATTTTCAGGTAGAGGCGCTAAAGTACATCGATAGTCATAACTACTCAATCGATGTAAATATAATTGAAGTTTTGCAAATCAGTAATCAGGCGCAGTTAGATCTGGTTAAATTTTTGATCGATGAAAGAATGCCTTTGAACTTGGTTTTCCCGCAAATTCTAAAGATTACAAACAACGAACAGGTAGTGAAAATTAAGTCCATTATTCAGCGAAAATGGATTAATACGTTTGTTGCCAGAAGATTTGGAATCACGAGCTCTGCGTTCAAGGGAACTACCTTTGGAAGAATCATAGAAGCTTTTGGTAGTAGCAACGTAAATATTTGCCATGCATTTTATCGAAAAAAAGCCCAGTGAAAATACTTACTATTAGCCACATCGACGACAAAATTGTAGTCAAGTTTGACACCTGTCTCTCTTAGAATGTTTTTTAAGCTATTCCAGTGGTTTGACTGGCCTACCATTTCCTTTAAAACAGGAATGATTCTGGCATTTTGAATAATTAGGAATCTTCCTAACCTAAAAAGTGAAAATTTGGAGAACAAATGTCTAGAAAATTTAATTTAATTATATTTTGCTCACTGATGTCATGTTTATCAATGGCATCCTCTACTTTTACATGCGCAACTCCAGAAGTTGACGTCAACGATTCTTTAAAATTGAAGCTGCAATTGGGGGCGGTTCAAGTCAAAATTTAACGGGCAGTATTCAATATTGGACTGAATTCCACAGGGGTCAGCAAAGCACAAGTCAAATAGCACTGGGCGGATTTGGCGGAATAAATCCTCAAGCACAAAATTACATGTCGATCTCGATGTACAACCCAAATGCTGGAATCTCAAAAGTTTCAATTGGCTTTTCCGGAGTAAGGTATAAAGTTGAAAACAAATATGAATTTCGTGCGATAAACGCGTCCATTGTGATTCCAAGTTTAAATTTGAGTTACAAAGGTCCTATGATTTGCACCAGCCCGTTATGAAACTTGATTGATAGGCAATCCATTTTTAAATTGCTTTTTTTTCTTGAAGTTCCATGGTTCTTAATTAAGTTATGAGTATAATGCTAATGTTTGGACTGGTTTTTATTGGTTTTGTGGTAGGTACGTTCGGTACTTTGATAGGTGCTGGCGGCGGATTTATTTTAATGCCGATATTATTGCTAATTTACCCAGAGGAAAGCCCTCAAGGACTCACGGCCATTTCTTTAGCGGTGGTTTTTATGAACGCGCTATCGGGATCGATCGCTTACGGATTAAAAAAACGTATTGAATATCGATCTATGGTTTTATTTTCAATCGCAGCGGCCCCAGGTACGTTGCTTGGCGCGTATGTGGTTCAATTTTTTCCAAGGGAAAAGTTTCAACTACTATTTGGTATTTTGATGGGACTGATGGCCATCTATTTGCTTTTCCCACGTAATAGTAAAAATAAAGTGAAATCGTTGGCCGACTTAAAATACCCGATTCGACGGCTTATCGATAGCACAGGCCACGAACATTTGATTTGCTATAACATGCCCTTAGGATTAGGCATCAGCGTCGTTGTGGGATTTCTTTCAAGCCTGCTAGGAATCGGCGGCGGAATTGTTCATGTGCCTGCCATGGTGAATTTATTGAATTTCCCAGTTCATATTGCAACGGCAACGTCTCATTCGATTCTAGCCGTCATGGCAGCGATAGGCACCGCAGAGCATATTTTTTCGGGCGAGCTTGAAAACAGCTGGCAACGAATTCTACTTTTAGCTCCAGGGGTCATTGTTGGAGCGCAATTGGGCGCTTACCTATCACCGCGAATGAAAGACGTTTGGATAATCAAAGCCTTGGCCTTAGCTTTATTGACCGTTGCCATTCGATTTATCGTTTTTTAGTCAAATTTTACAAATGTCTAGTTAATTAGTAAAGGGAATCCCAGTGAGCATGGAGCCCTATAGGACTCAGATCCAATATGTCGCAACTGAAAATCTGGGATTCTCCTAATGACCGAAGAGCTGCCGAATGCTATTCTTCAAATGATGAAGTTCTTAAAAATTGGATGTGCTGTCTTTTTAGTTTTATGCGTTCTAACTGCAGGTTTTTTTGTTTTTTTATACCGGAATGGTGATTCAGTAGATAGGGCAGCGATTGATACTGAAATGCGCTTGGTTGGCACCCGAATTGGATTGTGCAATGAAGAATGTATCAGCACTTGGCTGACCGAATATCACGGAGAAGCTCCTGGGCATCAGGTTATGATCACGTTCGTGTCTTTCGGAATATCTAATACAAATTTATTCTTAAAAATTTTGCGCGATTTGCCTACTGACTCAATCGAAAAGGTTGTTGACAGAGTTTCGGCTGCCGTTTCAGACGTCGGGTTAGAAAAAGAATTCAATATTTCATTCGGATTTGGTCCAGAGAGTCTGAAAGTAAGAGTCGTTGATTAAACACTTGATTCCAATGTGTTGATATTCAAATTGGTCCTGCTTTGATTAGCAGGTCCGGTTTTTTTCAAGGTCGATTTTTGGACTGCCACTAAAAAAATTATTTCGTTTATCGAATTAACGTGGTTATGTGGCACTAATCATAGGTTTCATAGTATTGCCCTTGAATTTCGGTAAAGTTACTTTTAGCCGCGTCTTCAAGTGAATCTTTAAAGTATTCGTTTGCGCATACATTCGCGCTCATATTAAGCTGTGCACCAAGGATGATCAAAATATCCCGTGAAAGTTTAAAACCGCTGACATAAACTCTACGTTTTTTCTTTTTGTTGAACGGTTTGCCATGGGTCGCTTTGAATTCATTTTGGGCTTAGTTGGTTTAAGTTGTTGATTTTTCGATTCCGAATTTAAATGAACAATTTGGTAGAGTTAGTTTTAGTTTGTCAGAACTGTGAAAAGTGTTTTGTAATTTGCAAGATTTGTTATCGCGGAAATAAATATTGCTCAAATTCTAAAGAGAATCAAAGTGGACCAGTTCCAGTAAAATTAAATAGACATAGGCAAAGCAAAAACAGTTTGAATCTCATAGTTAGTTCTCTTGTTTGAATATTTCGATTTTACGCTATCAGGTCATCTTCTTCGAGTTTACTTTGCTCCTCGTGCGGCAAATCATTGAGAAAACTTGACGTTGACCATTACTTTTCAATTAGGGTCTACTCAAGAAAACAGTCGGGAGACACTATATGAAAATGATATCGTTTTTGCTAGCTTTTGGTTTATTTTTAGGGTCTCGATCCTATGCAATTGACAACTTTGGCACCGCCCTCAATTTTTCTGAAACCAACGGACACATTGATATCGTCGGCTCGTCTATTGATTCATCGCGACTTGAAGTGGCCGTGGAGATTACCTGCTATCAAGGTTGGGGTGACGGGCAACAAATCTGCGGCAACGTTAAGTCACGGGTACCCGTAGATTCAAAAGGCTACTTCCATTTTGCAGGTATCAAAGGCAAAAATGCCAATTACTTTGGATTTACTTATAAACTTTTTTTAGATGGGCAGCCCTTAATAGGATCCCCATATCGAGTTGATACGCAAAAAGAAGTCGATGAAATTCAATCTCTATTTCAAGCGATGTCGTTAGTTGTGTTAGAACCATATTCTGTCCACCTTTCTACTGTGAATGGACAAGATTTTTCTGCTTGGAATGCTACTTTTAATAAAAACTCGCCGCAAAGCTACAGACTCCGATTAGAAAAAACAACGGGGCAAGACTGGGGCGTTTTACTTCCCGACAATTATATAAATGTGAGACTTAATTCTCCTCGCGATATGATACCACGCACCTATTTTTTATTGCCGGGACCGAAAAATCGCCTAGCTCAGGACTACCTCATTCGCACAATAGTCGATTCGTGCGATTTATGCGTGTATAAAAGTATTAACGTTTACGATAAAAAATGGCCACTAGACTTTTCCAATTTAATAGAAAATATCTCAGAATTAAAACTAGATACCGATAAAGTTAGCTTCAGCATAGACGGAAGCTGGAACCTTTTTTTTTCGATGAGTTTTTATGGCCCGGATGGACGCTATTTTACCCATTCAGATCCGCAAATTTCCATGCAGGCTCGTTGTGTGAACGGGGCCCTCGAAGGTACGATTTTCTATCAGTATATAAGGAACAATGGTGCGGATGCACGATTGAATCACGCCGATCCGCTAAGTGGCCTGTGTTCGCCGGGTCAGGCCAAAGCTAAAGTTCGTTTTGTGATGTTATACAACTACCTATTTGAAAGTATTGCACGCGATATTCCCGAAGTACTTTTTGATGATTACTTTTATTTTGATGATATCCGAGGCGACGCGCTTACTTTAAGATATGCGACTCCAAGCGGTAAAGATGAGGACCAATCGGCGCAACGTTGCGTAAACGGCTTTGCTCCGAATTCTCTTTTCAATCATTGCCCCTAAATTGATTTCAAACTAGCGCGCTCGAAGTCTCTCTAGATAAAATGTCCCCAAAATCATCGACCTGACAGCCAACTGATTTTTTGCAGCCCCAAGAATTATTTTAAGAAGATCCAGGCGAGACCGCAAGGCATGGATCTAAAGGTTGTGTGGTGATTGCTAATTAAGGGCCGCGGGCTCCCATCTCGGGGGTATACTTAGGAGGGGAAGCGGAAGCCGCTTTTATTCCCCTAACCATTGACCCAATCTAATCCATCAGCAATCAAGCCAATGGCCGAAAGCACGATGGATATATTTTTAAATGGATTTTCTTAAGGAATTCCCAAGACAATCCAGTCCGCTGGCATCGTAGCGCCGCCGACGGGCATTACGATTCGTTGTTTTCCGTTTTTATCCAAATACGTCATCAGTCCGCCTTGGGCATTTCCAGCGGACCCCGCGGGTGCGCCTTCTAGAGTGTCTATTGTGTGAAGTAGTTTTCCTGTAAACGGATCATAAACGAAAATATTTTGCTGCCCAGGGGTCTCTACAACTGAAGTTATCACGGCATTGAGTTTTGGTGAAAGTCCAATGACATTTTGAGCACTACCTTGACCTACAAAAAGTAAATCACGTGTTAATAACATGTGACCGCGGCGAGCCCAGCCTACATTTTTCCCTTCCCATTCGGTACCTTTCAAAGCCGCTTGCATAGTAGGATCGGTGACTGGGCCAACACCCAATGGAACTTGCCACTTGATTTCTCCCTTTTTCATATCAATGGCTGAAATGCGACCATAAGGTGGTTTCAGCAATGGCAATGTATGAGGTTTTCCTTCCAAATCTACGATCGTTGATTTCTCTAAAGCGTAGCGGACAGTTCCATCAGGTTTCTTTTCTAGCAAAGTTAGCTTTGGCAACGTGACTGAAGTTACAATTAATAAACTACTTTTTGGATGGAAAGAAGCTCCTGCCCAGCTGGCGCCACCAACATTGCCTGGGAATGTGAGAGTGCCTTTTGTTTCTTTCCCATTGTTGTTTCCTAAACCAGTTTTATCAGTCGGAGGCGTAAATACTGGGCCATAAATATATTGTTGAGCGATGGCTTTTGAATTTTCGTCTAAGAAATCAGCATCCGTAACACCTTGTCTATCAAATGCGGGTGGTTTACTTGGAAATGGTTGCGTCGCAGCAAGTTCTTCCATCACGGATGCAGTAACTGCGGTTTCATTTATTGGCCAAATAGGCTCTCCTGTCTTGCGATCAAACACATAGGTGAAAGCTTGTTTTGTCACGACGGATACGATTTCGCGGCGTTTTCCATCAATCACCAGTTCAGATAAATTTGGCGCTGCCGGCAAATCATAGTCCCACACTCCGTGGTGAACTAATTGATATTGCCATTTTAATTTTCCAGTTGTAGCATCCAGACACGCCAAGCTTTCGCCATATAAGCCGCTGCCGGGGCGGTTTCCACCATAGTAGTCATTCGATGGTGTGCTTATAGGAAGATAGATCAAGCCGCTTTTTTTATCTACAGTCATTAGAGACCAAACATTGGCTTGACCATTTTTTTCTGCGGATCCGTTTTTCCAAGTATCGTAACCAGGTTCACCTTTGTGAGGAATCGTGTGAAAGGTCCAATTTAATTTTCCAGTCTTGATATCAAAACCGCGAACATCACCCGGAGGATTCACTGTAGTCTTAGGAATATCATCTATTGTCGAGCCGATGATTAAAGTGTCTCTATAAATGGAAACGGGTGAACTGACTCCATATTGAAATCTTACAGGCCAGTCGCTGCCGTCACGCGCTAGTCCTTTTAATAAATCGATGCGACCGTTGTCGCCAAAATCTTTTATAGGTACGCCCGTCTTTGCGTTCAAAGCGATCAAGAAAGCGTCGCCAGTTCCATAAATAATCCGCTCGTCCGTTTTGTCTTTGTTACTCCAGTAACTGACACCACGATGAACAAATCCTAAATTAGGTGGATAGTCACCTTTGTGAGTTTCAGGATCAAATTTCCAAATTACGTTTCCGGTTACGCCATCGACTTTCATGACTTGGCTCAGTGATGTACTAAAATAAAGGTCGCCATCGATAGCAATCGGTCGGACTTCATTGGCCATTGTGTGAAGGTCTTTATTATTTTTTAAAATCTCGGAATCAGGGGATGCAATTCGCCAAAGAGGTTTTACTTCTTTAATATTTCGTTTGCTAATCATCCGCAGCTTAGAATACTGATTCCCTCGGCCACCCGTGTATTCAGGCCAGTCGGCACCCTTTTTACGGAGGGACATTGCCGCCGCCACCTTGGAACCGTAAAACTTGGGACACATCGCCGTTTCAGCAAAAAGTGTAGGGGACAAAGCCAACACTGTAAAAAGGGACAACAATGACGAACTATAAAGTTTCATGCTTTAACTCCACTCAGTATTTAATTTGAAAACTAACAAGCACCATGCAAGCGTGCCAAGCCACAAAGCGACGCCAAATACGTTTAAGAAATATACATTTAGGACAAAAAATGCCGATATAACTCGGGTATTTCAGGATTCTTTAGAAACCATTTGTACTTTTCTAGAAGAAAACTTTAAAGTCTGCTATGATGTCAAAGTTCGCATTAGGACTAATTTTACTGCCCCTACTTTTTCAAGCAAAAGAAATTTTCCGTGATTACGCAAACGTAATGGTAAACAATCGGAGAGAGGTTTGGGAACTTCGCTGGCAAAAAAAACCGCATGCGGTCCGCGGCTGCTGGTATGATCAAATAGATTTAGCTTTCACTTGCCCCTGCACTGGCGTTGCTTACGCCGAAGCCGGACCTCTATCACTTGTTCGCACAAAAGACGGTCAAGAATTCGAGCGCTTAGATCTTGCACCACCCTTTCAAGCCGCCGGAGATTTTGCCTATTCGACATCACAAGGCGAAGCCGCAATCATTAAATTATCAACCAGCCCCGATGACATCACTGAAAATACCCTAGCCCAAGTCAAAAAAATACAAAAACGCAAAGTGCGAAAAATTCTCAATATGGTTGATCTCGATCATGACGGTCAAAAAACAGAATTTTTATTAAGTGTAGGCTCTGCACCTTGCGGAAAAGTCCAACAAGTCGCCGTTGGAATCTCAAAACAAAATTCGAGTTTGCATTTTTTTGCGTCGACCACTAAACCCCAGCAAGCCCTCAGTCTAGCCAGCTATGAATGGGAAGCGCTCCTAAAAGGAAAAGATAAAGTTACAGTTATAGATTGGCGCTGTGCTGATCACGGGGCCATCCAACAAATCGAGCGCGAGCTTAGTTTTGTTGATGGTAAAATTAAAGGGAAGCAGTTCGAGTATCGGTGCGATTCTGACTCGAAAAAGACTGAACTTCTGAAGTCTCTAGACCTGTAGGCTTAATTTACTTACCTAAGGTGTTTTCACCTGGCGTTTCAATCGTTAAAATTTATGCGCCCGCAGGCCGAGGCAGTCGCTAAACCCAGTAATTCTACACTAGAAAAAAATATTCTTATTTTGATCTCCCTACGAAAATACTTTATCGATTTTCAATGCAGTAACTAGGAGAAGATCATTACGAACATTTTAAGGGCGCGATGTCGCCGTATTTGGTGATCGCATCACCAGACTCAGTTTTTAATTGCGTTAACCGTTGAACACGTTAACTTTCTGCAATTGTTGGTCTGCTCCGTAAATCGTTATTTTTAGCGTCCTTTTTGATCAACACGTTTTAAAATATCTCTTTTGAATAAAATGGAGTCATGATATTTAAGTCGTATGATTAAAAAAAAAACCTTTGGCCCCCTACAAATAACAATCGATGATGGAATATGCACATTTCAATCTGACAAAATTCAAATAAAAGCACGTTTAGTTGAAGAAAACCAAAACATCGTTGGGACCTTTTTTGAGATAAATTGCAAGCCGATTGAAGAATCCGTGCTAGCCGAACCCATGTTGTTTGTAGCCGAGGCTTTTTTGAAAACTGAACGCGTGGGTTATGTTAATATGCTTTTTAAAAATGAAGAAGCCATGTTCCCCATTTTCGAAAGTTTAAAAAATCTACCAAATATCGACGGCGAAGGAAGAATTGTAGTTGTCTTGGATATTTATGACGGGCCTATACGGGGTTTGATTGAAATCGCTAATGATTATTACCTTTTTAGCTGGTGTATGGAAGCTCTGGAAGAAGGTTTTCATAAAGGACCCAGAATATTTTACCTCCGAAAGTCACCAAAAGAACTACATTCCGAACTGAAAGTGTGGGTAGACCGCTATTTAGAACTCGATTCCGAGTTGAAAATCATTTCAAATCCCCACATGTACCCCATTTCCGACTGGCAAAAAAATCAAATGCGTTCGTCTGAACAACTCCAATCCCTGCTGTCGAACCACCACGAAATCATGCCTAACCTAGAATGCGAACCCATCATGGGTTGGATGGAAGAATTCGGCGAGCAATTTGCGGCGATCCGTATGATCCATATGACAAAAGAAGAAAGCGATTATTATTCTGAGTGGCAAAATAATTTGGCACTGGCTTTAAAAGCAGAGGATCAAAACAGAATAAACAAACTTTTCGAAAAACGCCCTACGTCAGTATCAGACAATACGATTTTTAGAACCGACATTAAGTCCCCAGACGGCGAAATTCTGGTCGTTTTAAGAGACTCTCTCGGTCAGCCACTCCCAGTTGAATTCTGGCTTTTACCGAAACACAGTGTTCATGATTTGACCGGCTTGGCAAAAAAGCTCCGGAATCTAATTAAATCAGGGACTGAAAGGAAAGACGGATCAAAGCAGTGATCCGAATTTTGTCAAAATCATTCGATTGTTTATTTAATTAGTATGGTCGCTGTGTAGGCAATCGGTCCGTCAGCGTAGGTTGGAGTCATATCCTCAATGATTGTAACTGTGGCGGTCGATGGAATACACTCACACTGGCGAGTAAAAACCAAATCATATTGGTAAACACCGTGTTTAAGAGCCGTAATTTTGTAATCAGAAAGATGATCTGAGTTATTGTTTTTAAGCTGGTTAACTATGGCGGGATTATTGACCAAAACCCGTGTGACTTGCGCCAAATCGCGAGATGGGGTTAAGGCAGAAATCGAATATGATGTAAGAAAAGCGATAGCTAGTGTTAAAAGTGCCTTCATTTTGGTGTCCTTTGACGGTTAGATTTCGGTATACCTAGGGACAGCCTGTCATGCAACTTGAAATACACAATACTTTGCTGACAAAATCCGTACCTATGAGTATATCTGGCAGAGTCATCATTTTTTTTTAACTAGCAGAGGTTTTTTATGAATCAAGAAAGCGCATTAGTTCCTCAACTCATCAGTCAACGAGGAAACCGAGCCATTGAAAATGTACTTTCGATATTTATTGGCGTTGTGGGTCTGAGCCTTTTGGCCCAAATCGCGATTCCGTTGCCATGGACCCCCGTGCCGATTACGGGTCAAACATTCGGTGTGGCTTTGGCCGCATTATTGTGGGGACGTAAACGTGGTGTTGCTGTAGTACTTTCGTATTTATTTTTAGGATCGATGGGGTTGCCCATTTTTGCTTTGGGAAAATCAGGGATGACCATGGGTCCAACGGCTGGCTATCTATTGGGAATGGTAGTCGCCACGTATTGGATGGGCATGCTTGCTGATTTTGGTTGGACAAAAACGTATTTAAAGTCTTGGTTAGCGGCGACGTCTGGAAGTTTGATTGTATTTGCATTCGGCGCGGCTGTGTTGTCATTTTTTGTTCCAACAAAAGATATTCTGGTAATGGGTGTGTTGCCGTTTTTACCTGGTGATAGTGTCAAAACAGCGATTGCAAGTTTCGTAGCTTTTCGCGCGCAAAAATCAGCCAAGTAATTCCCATTGATTTGTTATCTTTGATTGAATAACCCAAGGACTCTTTTTCGATTGTCGCGTGAAACGGGCAGCAATATGCCATTTTTTAGTGTCACTGTTGAATTTTCAGAACTGCCAATTTTTTCAATACTTTTTATATTTAAAATATTGCTTCTATGGCCGCGTACGAACAATTGAGGATTTAATTTTTCCTCGAGCCAACTTAATGAGTTATCTAAAATAAATTCGGACTCGGTTGTTATGGCAAATGTATAATGGTCCTCACTCTTAAAAGCATGGATGTCTTCCGTGCGCAGAATTTTTGAAACGGACCCTGATTTAGATACAATGGTTTTTATAAATACATGGGCTTGCCCTAAATGTTTTTCTAAATCAGAGATCCCGGATGGCAAACTGGAACGATTTAACGCCTTTTTTAACGCTTGCTTCAAGCGTTCTTCTGAAAAAGGTTTCAATAGGTAGTCACAGGCGTTTACTTCAAAAGCTTTTACCGCAAATTCATCATAGGCTGTTTGAAAGATGACTTGGAAATTTCTATTTTCAAGTTGGTACAAAACATCAAAGCCGGACATCGCTGGCATTTGAATATCAAGAAAT
>JAYVPD010000259.1:0-3338 GCA_043757515.1 Pseudobdellovibrionaceae bacterium | reverse complement strand
GACTTTTCTTTTTCGCCGGCGACAGTGTCGATTTTTTTAATATAATCATCTGTCATTTTTTGAATTTCAGTTTCAGATTTTTTTGATTCGTCTTCAGAAATAACTTTGTCTTTGTGTGCTTTTTTAACTTCGTCGTTGGCTTCACGACGAGCCATACGAACTGCGACCCGCATATCTTCAGCGATTTTTTTAACTTGTTTTACTAATTCTTTTCGTCGCTCTTCATTCAAATCAGGAACTTTTAAACGAATCACTTTGCCATCATTCATTGGAGCCATGCCCAGATCACTTTTCACAAGGGACTGTTCAATTTCTTTTAGAATAGCAGTTTCCCACGGAGCAATCATAAATGATCGCGCGTCAGGCGTAGAAATAGAAGCCACCTGCGACAATGGAACAAACGAGCCATAATAATTTACACGTACGTTATCTAGCATCGAAACTTGCGCGCGGCCGGTTCTAACTTTTTTTAATTCATCATCAAAAGCTTTTATAGCTTTGTCCATTTTATCTTGAGTCGCTTTTTTTACATTTTGTATCATTCTATACCTCCCAAAAATTCAGCAAACGCCGAATCTTGCATTTGAGTCAATTATTGAACAATCGTTCCGATTTCTTCGCCGCTGACTGCTTTTAAAATATTTCCAGCTTTCATTAAATCGAATGTTAATATCGGTAATTTATTATCCATACATAAACTAATAGCTGTGGAATCCATGACCTGAAGACCCTGATTCAAAACATCAATATAACTGATACGATCGTATTTTTTCGCATCAGAATGCTTCATAGGATCTTTATCGTAAATTCCATCAACCTTAGTCGCCTTCATTATTATCTGCGCATTGATTTCCATGGCACGTAACGATGCCGCGGTATCTGTTGTAAAATAAGGATTTCCAGTGCCCGCCCCAAAAATAACTAGACGGCCTTTTTCAAGGTGCCTAATAGCGCGTCTGCGGATATAGGGTTCCGCGATTTCAGCCATAGCAATGGCACTTTGTACACGCGTTGGAACGCCGGCGTTTTCAAGCGCGTCTTGAAGCGCTAATGCGTTGATCATGGTCGCAAGCATACCCATGTAATCCGAACTAGCTCGGTCCATGCCCTCAGCGCTGGCGGCGACGCCTCTAAAAATGTTGCCACCACCTATCACTAAACCAATTTGGACTCCTAGTTTATAGGCCAAGGCTACGTCGTCTGCAATTTGCTTAAGAACGGTTGTATTAATTCCCGTTCCGGCTTTTCCCGCGAGTGCTTCACCAGAGAGCTTTAATAATACGCGCTTGTAAACAGGCTCTTTCAATCTAGTGTCCCTTAACTTGCGCAGCGACTTCAGCTGCAAAATCAGTCGATTTTTTCTCGATACCAGCACCTAATTCGTAACGAACAAAACGTTTAACAGTTACTGTTGTACCTAATTTTTTGCCGGTCTCTTTAGCGTAATCAGCAATTTTAACATCTGGATTTTTAACAAATTGTTGTTCTAACAAACAATTTTCAGCCAAAAACTTGCGAATTTGACCCTCAACGATCTTATCGATCATTTCAGCTTTTTTACCTTGTTCAAGATTTTTAGCTTTTAGAATTTCTTTTTCTTTGGCAACCACTTCTGGTTTCATTTGATCTTGAGACAATGCCATTGGATTCATCGCTGCGATATGCAGGCAAACGTCTTGAGCAAATGTTTTCAACTCAGCGGATTGGACCTGCGCCGGATTTTCAGACGTTACCTCAATCAATACGCCGATTTTGCCTTCGCCATGAGTGTAGGTGTGAACATAGCTATTTGCCGTAGCAACGTATTTTTCGCCACGTCGTACAACCACGTTTTCACCGATTTTTGCGATCGTTTCTTTTAGCAAATCACCAATTTTAACTGATTTATTTTTTGAATACATTTGTTCTAGAATATGAACTTGTTCGTTATTTTCTGCGACGTGAGCAGCAATATTTTTAACGAAATCTTTGAAATTGTCATTGCGGGCGACGAAATCAGTTTCTGAATTCACTTCGACAACAACGCCTACTTTTCCATTTGTTTCTGTGTAAACAGACCCTTCGGCAGCAATACGATCTGATTTTTTAGCTGCTGATGACAACCCTTTTACTCGTAGCCATTCAATTGCAGCTTCAAAATCGCCTTTGGCTTCTTCTAAAGCCTTCTTGCAATCCATCATACCGGCATTTGTTTTTTCTCGTAACTCTTTAACCATTGAGGCTGATATAGACATAACGACTCCTGACTATATAAATATGTGAAAAAAAAGCGGAGAGGTCTCCGCTTTATGAATTACTCTTGTGTATCTTTTTCTTCTTCAGGTGTTTCAAGCTCAGCTTGAATTTCAACTTCGTCTGCTAGTCCAGCAGCAACGAGTTTTCTTTGCTTGGTGACTTTAACAACTTCAGGTCCTGCCGCTTTTTTAGCAGCATCAGCAGTGCCCTTGCGGTCACCAGTCGGAGCCGCATTGCGATCGCCCGGTCGTGGTTTACGTGGACGAGGAGTGTCCTTTTCAGTGCGCTCTGTTTTTTCTGGAGCATCTGATTGTTTGTCAGTCATTGTGCGTAGTTTTTGTTCCCAAAGCTTTGCGCCTTCAATGTAAGCATCAGCAATCAGCGTTGAAAACAATTTGATAGAACGTATAGCATCGTCGTTTCCCGGAATAGGAAACTCAACTGATTCAGGATCTGAGTTGGTATCTGCAATTGCAATTACTGGAATTTTCAATGTTTTCGCTTCAGCAACCGCGATGTGTTCTTTGGGCAAATCCACTACGAACATCGCTGCTGGTTTTTCTTTCATATCCTTAATACCATTTAGGTACTCAGATAATTTTAAATATTCTTTTTCGATTTTAGCGCGTTCTTTTTTAGAGAAATAATTGAATTCCCCTTTTTCTTTCATTTGATCAATGCGCTTAAGGCGATCAATCGACGACTTGATGGTTTCAAAATTCGTCATCATTCCACCCAACCATCGTTTAGTAACGAAAAATTGGCCAGACCGGAAAGCCGCCTCTTGAATAGGCTCTACAGCCTGTTTTTTAGTACCAACAAAAATAATACGTCCGCCATTAGCAGCTACATCCTTAACGAATTCAGCAGCTTTATTAGCTTTTACGACTGTTTTTTGAAGGTCGATTATGTGAATACCACCGCGAGCAGTGTATACATAATGCTTCATTTTTGGGTTCCAACGCTGTGTTTGGTGACCGAAGTGCACCCCTGCGTCTAGCATTTCTTTCATGGTAACTTGAGCCATGTGTCTCTCCTTTACTGGTTATTCCGCCTTCGTGTCAGAGCTTTAGGTTGGGCCTAAAGTAGAACCCCAGTTAATC
>JAYVPD010000258.1:0-3344 GCA_043757515.1 Pseudobdellovibrionaceae bacterium | reverse complement strand
TTAGTGTCCACGATAAAGGGTATTTCGTATTACAATCATTTTAACTTTTTATTACTAGTCAGTTGTTTTTCGTTAATAGGCTTGATTGTGATTTCAGGCCTTTGGATACAAGTTAAATATTTAAAAAAACACCTTATAAGACCCATTGAATCACTTGTTGCTATTTCAACGGGAGAAAAAGCAGCGTGCGATAATTGGCCTATAGAACTTCAAGAAATATCGGATAAACTAAACCAATCTTTTCGTGAACGAGAAAAAGTGGTCTACAGCCAATTGGCGCAAGGAGTAATTCACGATATTCGAACTCTCTTGCAGTCTTTACAAGTTGCAACTGATCTAGCGGCAGAAAAGCAATCTGAGGAGCGATTCAAAAATCTATTATCAATATCAAAATCGAAACTTCCCAATTTATTATCAATTGTAAATACAGCATTGGATGGAAGCCGCGAGATCAAAATTAAACCATTTAGTTCGGATCTGATTCAAACATTAAAAAATTCTATCGAAACTAATCAAGCTGTAGCCAGTTCTAAAAATATAATAATTGATTTTGATACGCGACCTGATTCACTCATGACCGCGCATGATCCAATTCAACTTGAACGAGTATTTACGAATATTTTAAAAAACGCAGTCGAAGCAGTCGAAGATCAAAACTCACTAGATAAGAAAATTAAAATCACCTGCGAGAATACTTTGCCTGACAAAGTAAAAGTCACTTTTGAAGACAATGGACACGGACTTCCGCCAAAAGCTGAAAATGTTTTTCGACTTCTAAAAAGCACTAAGACACATGGCTCAGGGCTTGGGCTGTTAGTCTCGCGAAAAATTGTCGAGGCTCACTTTGGAAACATAAGAGCTTCGCATTCACTGGATTTAAAAGGTGCTAAGTTTGAAATTGAGATACCTCGTGAGGTTCACCTATGAATCAAGAGCGAGTTCCAAGAATTTTAGCTCTAGACGACGATTCTGAATGGTTGAGCCAGATTCCAATCATGTTTGAGGATCATGGCTATCACATTGATCTGTATACAAACATTGACCAAGGTTTAATGGCTATTGAAAATTTCTTTTATGATGTCGTTCTTTTGGATATGAATTTTATTGGGGACAATCGAACTGGCCTAGATATTTTTCGTAAAATTGCGGCAAAAGATTCTGAAGTCGATGTTATTGTAATCAGCGGCGAAACAAATCCTCACAAGCTCATTGAAGTGATGAATGCAGGTATAACCCAATTTATACCAAAGCCTGCTCAAGTTGGGCAAATTCGCGAATCAGTTCAAGCGTCAATCAGAAGAAAAGAACTAAGAAGACATTCAATTATTTTGAATCAATCAAAAAGTGCTATGATTGTCGGATCATCCAAAATTATCCTAGACCTTAAAGCAGAAATTGCAAAGGCAGCACAGTCTGGCGTTAAAGACATACTTATAACTGGCGAGTCAGGCACCGGTAAAGAGGTCGTAGCGCGTTCAATTGCCGAATTGGCTGATTCTGCTAAGAGATTTATTCCGATTCACTGTGCAGCCATTAACGACGGCGTAGCGGAGTCTGAGTTATTCGGTCATGTGAGAGGCGCATTCACAAGTGCTGACAAAGATCGTGTTGGTGCTTTCGAAGCTGCCCAAGGTGGATTTGTATTTCTAGATGAAATTGGAGACATGCCCTTAAATCAACAAGCAAAACTACTTCGGGTTTTGCAAGAGCGTAAGGTTTCGCGTGTGGGAACTACTGAAGAGCGATCTGTTAGCTTTAAATCAATTTGTGCAACCCATGTTGATCTGAACAAAGCTGTTCTCGAAAAGCGCTTTCGTGAAGATTTAGTTTATCGAATTGCGAAATTCAAAATCGAAATTCCTCCGCTTAGAAAGCGAATTGAAGACATTCCGGAATTAGTTTATCACTTTTTAGCAACTAAATTTAACAATGAGTTTACAATTACCCCAGAGGCAATCGGATTACTTCAAAGTTATTACTGGCCAGGCAACGTTCGCCAGCTTGAAGCTACAATAGAAACCATGATCTATCGTCGAGATGGCAAAATTATTCGTGAAAAAGATGTTTGCAAAGCTATTCCAGATTTATCAAATTTGATCACGCCAAAGCAGAACGTATCTTTTCTTGGAAAAGCAGGAGCAACACTATTCACTCAAGAGCGCAAAAAGTTTGAAAAAGCCATTGTAGATGCCCAGGGCGATCGCACAATTGCAGCAAAATCTTTGAATGTATCAAGGGCCACATTTTTTAGAAGAGCGAAAGAACTCGGCCTGGTTGCAGGCCGACGCGTTTAGATTCAACTGTTTAAAGTTTCATTTAACAAGGCTGGGATAACCATATTTGAATTCTTATCTCGTATGATTTTACTTGAGCGAGAGTGGCTAATATAAATTGTTCCCATCGAGACTTGCGATGTACGACCAGCAAAAACTCTAGAGACTTCACGTTTGACACCAAAAAAATAGCAACCCCAGTTAATTTCTTTAACATCTTTAGTAGCTTCAATCTCTTTAAGAGCGCGGGATAAATAAAGCTCCATTTCAATCTTCCCTAAAGGATCGGCGTGACGCCACCTTTCTATATCCTCAATTGTATATTTCAAAATATCCATCATTGATCCAAGAGCTCGAACATCATCAGATTCATCATGCGAGATTTCGTATTGTTCCGTAGCCCCGATAATTTCAAATAGTTCTTTTCCTGAAGAGAGCCGAGGCAAATGATGTACTTTTTTGCTAGGAATAGACTTCGGTGAAATCTTAGATGTGGGATTCAGTTCCTTTACATCAATATCAAATGCTCCAGCGACAGCCATAAGCGTTTCAAAGGATGCGGCGCCATCTTTTTCCAAGCGCTGAATTGTTCGAAGGTTGAGCTTTGCGGCTTCAGCAAGCTGTCTTTGGGGCCACGCTCGTTCTTCGCGAGCCTTCTTTACAAATTTTGCTCTGTCCATACTTTTTGCCATGTTTGTTTCCATAAAAGTTCCTTTCACTTTTAAATGAAAGTAAACCATTTTTTCAGAACGTGTTACGTCACGATTACGACACTCTTACGACAGTTTTACGACACTGGTCAAGGTGCACGTTTTCGGTGATGACTGTGAGACTCCAGTCTCTTTTTGCATTACGTCAGTGAGACTCGCGCTGAGACTCGTGAGACTCAGTCTCAGTGTTGAGACTCGAACGAAAATCTAAAAACAAAATGAAATTAACTACTTAACATTTTTTACCCATGCCTAAGCAGCCTGGCACGCCTTTGCTCTTATTACCTTTCGAGACCGTTAGAGTCTCACAACAAAAAGGAGAATAAGTGCAAGAAAAGAAGCCAGGAATTTTAGAACAGAT
>JAYVPD010000257.1:0-12798 GCA_043757515.1 Pseudobdellovibrionaceae bacterium | reverse complement strand
TCATATTTAGGTATCGTGATTATTTGCTTTGATTTTAGTCTAGATTTCAAAAGCGTCCAAATCTCTTTTTTAAACTCATTCTGATATTGCCTAAATAGAAGTAGAGTTTTAATCTCAAAAGGATGCTTCGTGTTTTTAATTTGCTATTTTGCTCGATTTTTTTGTTTCTTGGACAGGCTTTTGCCGATTCGAAACCTCGTCCTGGTGATCGTGTCGCCTCTGGTGGTTTTAGCTTGCCTTCCGTCGAGTTTTTTAACAGTCAAAATCAAGTCATTCAGTTAAAAAATAAGATCGAACCATTCTTTCAAATTAACGACGAAAAAGCGGACGTATTTTTTTTAAGACTCTCGATTAAATTCGATAAATCGGTTGAATCTATAATACTGGGCCAAGGTACAGTTCAAAAAATTGACAAAGAGGTCGCTCGACTTTTGATTTCTGGATTAAAGGACGCTTTAAAAATTAAATTTTCTGATGGATCGACAATAGACTATAGGCTGGAACTGAAATTTCAAAAAGTAGAATTGATCAATAGAAATTGTAATACCAAAAGTTTCGCGATCAACGTGCCCGAAATTAAAGAAAATTTCTATATAGCCGCTTCCTGCAAAGACACAAAGGCCGCTATTCAGGCGTCCATTACGATACCCCAAGAATTGAATTGGGGTCCTTCAACTGTATTTGAGACGGCCGGCAAGGGCGAACGATGGAAACTGTTCAATTTCAATCAGCTTAACCTGTCTAGCAAAAGTGGCGAAATCGGCCGAATCACTGTTTTGAAAGAAGGAGTGCCCGCACCGTGCCTCATCACATTTTTGCCAGGGGCAGGGCCAGGAAATGGGGAAAAACCTGTTGAGGAAACTCCTCATCGCAAAGTAGCGCTTGTTCGTGTTCCAATTGGAGTTTCGCAGCAAAGTGTTAAAAGCGACGACTTAGATTCGTCAGGACTCGGTTACCTTTTAGCTTTTGATGGAAAATTTTTTCCCGAAAAAAGCCACTGGGTTCTAAGTGGAAAATATAAAAACGTGTTGTCGACGGCAAGTGATGGGCAATCCTTGAGCTTGTTCCAGGCTGGGGGAGGCTATTCGTTTGGAAAGGAATTTGGAAGTGGTACGACCTATCTTGCGATGCTTAATTTCGATTCATTTTCATCTCAGGCACCTAAAGTAAAAGTAAACATTGTCCATAGCCAAGTGGGAATCAATTTCCACATGTTAAAATTTGACGAAAAGCTCCGCAAAGGCTGGAGCTTTGATATCTTTTTGTCAGGCTATCTTCCAAAGGCGGATTCACAAGTTATGGGATTGGATTTTGAGTATTTGTTTGCCTCGCAAGGAATCGGAAAAGGACTGTTTTTTAATTATATGTCCGAAGCTTTTGAATTTAAAAAATCCTCGACGTCCGATACAAAATCTAAGGTTCAGTCTAGCCAAATTCAAACCGGACTAGTATTGCATTTCTAAAAATGAATTTGAAATACAGTGTCCGGGCTATTTTTGCTTTAGACCTTTCTTTGGATCAAACGCTTTTGGGGTATTGTCAAAATTAACTTTGGTCAATGTCCCGTCGCTTTGCTCAACTAGAAAAATGCCTTTTAGTTTATTTAATTCCTCAACATAGAGATCAGGTGCAGCTGCTAACATGAAATCACGGGCATCAGTGAACGTCCTATAGGTATCGTAAAGGGCTGAATAATGATATAGGTACTTTATTAGGCCCTCGGCGACGTCGCTCGGGATGTGGGAAATCACTTCTGGGCCATTGTTTTTTTGCCTGGAAATCTGTCCATTAGGCTGCAGGAGTATCGCCTCTATCCGTGCCTTTGAACGATCGAACTTTTCGATCAGAATCGCGTCGCCATTTGGAAAAAAGGTTAATTCGTCCGAACCAAATGCGTGGCCTCTAGTGATTCCGACTGATTCTGAAATTTTCTCTAGGGGCACTGGAAGGCGCGTTGACCGTGCCCAATTTTTGGACCCTTCCTCTTTTTTATCGTAGGTTCCAATTTTTTTAACTAGAGCATCGCGAATAGTCACAGAAGCAAAATTTAATTTCCAGCCGCCAAGATCAAGATTTGATTTAAGTCCAAAGATCAGTTCTCGACCAACTGCTGCTGGAATTGATTTGGAGTTTTGAAAACCGTGCTCAAGATTAATATAAGAAACTACACCCTCCATTGAAATTTCCAGAATGGAACGTAGTTCTCCTGACTTTTGATTTTCTCGGATTTGGATAGAATTTTGCTCTTTTGAAATGACGTATACAGTAGTTCCAAAGGCATGTCTATGTTCGACAACTCGATCGTCTTTAATGGGTTTTGAAATTCCATAGTTCAGGATTATTGGATTTGGAATCGCTTTGATCGAAGGCAATAAATAGAATTTGCCACAAAGTGAGGGAATCGATTCAACTTTGGCCAAAACTGGGTATTGAAGCAAAAACACACTTAAAAATAGAAAATAGGGGCTCTTCAATTCGACTCCTTTTTTTGCCTTATACTGAGTAATCTAAAGAGTGCTGGAACCATACCAGGCCGTGAGGAATAGGGTTTAGAAGAGACTGGTCTAAGGTTTTAAGTGTTCGACATCTGTCGAGTTTCTAGACAGATTGGTCCCCGGAGTTTTGGGCATTTTACCAAAGTTGCCGAGGCCTAAGTCTAGCGTCAAAAATTAAGTGACCTATCAAAAATAAATCAGTCCTGATTCACCCTAAAGGATCAAAATTCCGTCATACAGTAAAGGTATTGGGCCAATGTGGGCGACGTGTACTCGTCAGTAGTCTGGAAGTTCAGGTCTTAGGAACAGAAGATGGGAAAAAAAGTCCAGATGGCACTTTGATTGCTGCTTAAGGTTTGTAGGGGAAAAGTGTCATTTCTTCGTTAGGGAGGATGAAGTGGCTGAAGACAAAGCAGCAGCGGCGGCAACACCAGCGCCAACACCAGTATCTAGTGGGTCTAGCAAAACAAACGTTATTTACGTCGTTCATATCGTCGTGAATATGTTTTTTTTAGCGGGCGTAGGCTGGATGATTTATCAGGGTAAGAAGAAAGACAACGCCGAGCCAAAGATCGAGCACGTCATTAAAGGCGAGCATGAAACTCAGGAATCGGAGCACAAGGAAGAAAAACAATTCATTGGCAAAGTCGTTCCTCTTGAAACTTTTATTGTAAATCTGGCGGGCTCCAAAGGCCGAAAAGTCGCCAAGGTTATGATGGAGTTAGAATTAAAAGATAATGAAGGCAAAAATGTGGCTGATGAAATTGATAAACGGAAAGCACAAGTTCGCGACATTATTATTATTATTCTATCTTCGAAAAAGTATGAGGAAGTCTCTAATAAAGATGGAATTGAAAACTTGAAGAATGAAATTAAAGACACCATTAATTCCTTTCTTACGAACGGAAAGATTAACAATGTGTTCTTCACAGAGTTCATTTACAACTAGGAGCCGAGAAATATGAATCAAGTACTTTCTCAAAATGAAGTTGATGCACTTTTAGCGGCGGTTTCTGACGGTGATGTTGGGGGCCCCGAGGCCGCGCCAGAATCCACAGGGTCAGTAAAAACACATGAAGACAAAAAAATTGTTTCCTATGATCTTACTAGTCAAGATAGAATTATCCGCGGTCGATTGCCTCAGCTTGAAGTTATTTACGAAAAATTTATGCGGGCCTTTCGTGTATCCTTGTCGTCTTCACTTAGGAAAATCGCTTCGATTTCCTTAACCAGTACAGAATTTTTAAAATTTGGCGAATTTATCAATACTTTGCCTATGCCCACTTGTATGAGTGTTCTGCGATTTAATAATTTACGCGGTTCAGCTTTGATGGTTATTGAAAGTAAACTAGCCTACGCGCTAGTGGATTCTTTTTTTGGCGGCGCCGATCGACCGTACACTAAAATCGACGGTAAAGATTTTACACCTATTGAATTAAGCATCGTCAGGAAAGTAGTAGAACTGGCAATTCACGATCTAGAAAATGCCTGGTCTAGCGTCGAAAAAATTGGCTGTAGTTTTGTTCGTACAGAGGTCAATCCACAGTTCGTGGGTATCGTGCCGCCAACAGATGTGGTCATCGCGTCCACTTTCGACGTCGAATTAGAAAATGCGACGGGTACAATTTCAATGGTAATTCCCTACGCTACGATCGAGCCGATCAAGCAAAAATTATCGACTGGTTTTCAGGTGGAATCTGACCAAACGGATAAAAAACTTTGGACAGCAATTATTAAAGAGCAGTTGATGGATACCAATTTAGAAATACGAGTTAATTTAGGTGAAACTACAATACTTCTAGAAGATTTAATGGGCTTGAAGGTTGGCGATGTCATTCCGCTCACACAAGATGCTACTGGCGAGCTAGATATTCATGTTGAAAGTGTTAAAAAATTTAGAGGTTACTACGGAAATCATCACGGAACAACGGCAGTGCAAGTCACTCGGCCGATCGTGAAATAAAGGAGTTAAGAATGTCCGACGATACATTAGACAATTTGGCAGAACAGCTGGTCCAAGAAGCCGAAGCAATGACCCTGGCTGACAAACCCGTAGCTCCAAAAGCCGAAGCAAAAAAGCAAAGCACTGGCGCCGATCGAAATTTACAACTGATTTTGGATATTCCATTAAAGTTATCGGTTGAACTAGGTCGAACAAAAATGCCAGTCAGTGAGTTATTAAATCTGACTCAAGGTAGTGTTATCGAATTGAATAAATTGGCGGGCGAGCCAATGGAAGTCATGGTTAACGATAAACTTATAGCCCGCGGTGAAGCCGTGGTCGTCAATGAAAAGTTTGGGGTTCGATTAACAGACGTAATTTCACCTGCAGAACGAGTTGAACAATTAAAATAAGGATATAACAATGAAATGGATTTTAATTGTCAGTTTTATTGCTTTTAATTTAATGGCACAATCGAATTTGGCAGAACTACCGGCTGATGTGCAAAAAGATATTAAAATCACTGAAGACGTCATTCCCGCTGCAAAGGCAACAGCTGTTGCAAAAGAAGCAGTCGCGACTACAAACGATTTTGGCAAAGAGACATCCTCTGCCTCGGCAGCGAAATCCACAGTAATTCAAGACGAAAAGTCTACCCCAATAGTGGATAAAGCAAACGCCAAAGAAAGTGAAATTCCTTTGTCTGTTGAGACAACAAAAAAAGTTGCCAATTCTGAGTCCTCTTTCTTTAAAATAATAATGGTTGTCGCGCTATTGGGTATCTTGGCTTGTGGCACTTGGATTTTTGTAAGAAAGAGCAAATTCCAAAATATTAAGCGAAATAAAAATGAAATTAAAATTTTAGCACAGCACTATTTGGGTCCAAAAAAAAGCCTAGCAGTGGTGCGAGTGGCCGGTGAATCGATTCTAGTCGGGATCACTGATGCCCATATAAATATGATTAAAACGCTGTCGTTAATGGATGACGAACTTCCTGACGTTTCCAGTGATAGTTTTCAATCGGAATTGAATACGCGTATGAATGAAGAGGCCGCTCCAATTGAAGCCGCAAAAACGGCGCAACGGGCGTCGTCTACTTATAATAGGAAATCTCAAATCAATACTAAAGCTACAAATCAAGATGATGAAATGGATGAGTTTTCTATCAGAGGTATTAAAGATTTAGTTTCGTCTAAATTGAAAAACATGAGGTCGATATAATGCTTCGATCTAGTTTCAGATTTAAATCTATGGCCGACGAAAGTCTAATCTGGAAGATAATACTAATTGTCCTTATGACATCGCCTTGGACTTTTGCACAGATGACGTTGCCCTCGGTAAATTTGGGATTTAAAACGACGGAAAACCCAAGTGAAATCGTAAGCGCCATAAAAATTATTATGGTTTTAACCGTGCTTACCCTGGCACCTGCCATTTTAATCATGATGACGAGTTTTACTCGTATTATTATTGTGTTTTCGTTTTTACGTCAGGCACTCGGCGTGAATCAAATGCCTCCGAACCAATTGCTGGTAGGGTTGTCCTTATTTTTAACCTTTTTTATAATGGGTCCGGCCTTCGAGGAAATGAATACCAAAGGAGTTCAGCCATTTTTGGCAGGAAAAATTTCCCAGGATGTTGCGGTTACAGAAACGTTGGCTCCGTTGAGGCGATTTATGTTTACACAGACCAGAGATCAAGATTTGGGCCTTTTTATTAAATTATCCAAAATCGAAAAACCTAAAACCCGAGCGGACGTGCCGTCTCTGGTTTTGATACCGGCTTTCGTCCTGTCAGAACTAAAGACAGCTTTTCAAATTGGATTTATTATTTTTCTTCCGTTTTTAGTAATCGATATCGTTGCCTCAAGTGTCTTAATGGCAATGGGTATGATGATGCTTCCGCCGGTCGTGATTTCAATGCCTTTGAAAATTATGATTTTTGTATTAGTCGACGGTTGGAGTTTGTTAGTTGGATCGATGGTTAAAAGTTTTGGATAGGGAATAGAAGATGACAGAAGAATTGATTCTAAAGTTAGGTCAAGATGCTTTGCGGACAACAGCCATGTTGGCCGGACCACTGTTGGTAAGCACACTTGTGGTTGGCCTTTTGGTAAGTATTTTCCAAGCCTTGACTCAGATTAACGAAGCCACTTTGACGTTCGTTCCAAAAATGATTTTGGTAGCTCTGATTTTAATCTTTGCCGGACCTTGGATGCTAGATGTGATGTCGTCGTATACAGTCGATCTTTTTGAAAATATAGCCACTATGGTAAGGGAATAATGTTTCAAAGTTTATTCATAAATGAATCTTTGGTTATTATTTTTGCTCTGATCTTAATCAGAGTGAGCACCTTTTTAATGTCCTCCAGTCTGTTCAATTCGTCTCAAATAAATCCTTTATTAAAGATTCTAATGTCGATTGTGCTTTCGTTAGTAGCCTTTGAAGCTAATAAAAAAGCCAGGATTGATTTGGACAGCCAAATAATTTTTCTAGCCTTGAAGGAAGCATTTTTAGGTTTAGTTTTGGGCGCCCTAACTCGGTTTTTCTTTTTTGCTTTAAATATGGCTTCTGAAATCACTTCGCAAGCCTTGGGCCTAGGATCTGCCTCTATTTTCAATCCATTAAGCGGCATAAATTCGACTCTTATAGAACAATTCCAAACCATCTTGGCGATTTTAATATTTTTTGCAATTCAAGGGCACCATGTTTTAATTACGGCTTTGTTTCAAAGCTTTGATGTCGTTTCATTGTCGCAAATGTCATTGAAATTTGGCGGACTCGGCGAATTTGTCAGCTGGTGCCAGGCTCTGTTTGAAATTGCTCTTCGTATATCAGCACCGATTGTGAGTTCACTTTTTTTGGTTAATCTGGGAATGGGAATTTTGGGTCGCGCGGTTCCTCAGATAAATGTCTTTGTGACGAGTTTCCAAGTAACGATCATGGTTGGATTCATCGTCCTGTTCATTTCAATGCCACTTTACATAAATGAAGTCGTTCAAATAATGAATATTACTGAAACCCAAATGGTTAAGATGATGAGGTCGTTTTAATGGCTGCAGACAGCGATAACGAAAAGACAGAAGAACCAACGGACGCCAAGCGGGAAGAATTCCGCAAGCAAGGCCAAATTCCTCACACTCGTGAGCTTGCGACAGCGTTTATGTTATTGGGAATCGCAGGTATGGTCAGTATGTTTGGCAGTTTCTATCAAATACAATTTCGAGAATTATTTCAATATGCTTTGGGCGACCAATTAGTGACGTTTATTCGTGCTGGCAATTTTACTGAAGCGACCAGTCTAGTTGGGATGAAACTTTTTATTTTGGTATTTCCTATTGTTTTAGCTGGGGCCTTGCTCGGCACCATTGCTACTGTCATACAAACAGGATTTTTTACGGTTGAAGATGCATTATCACCAGATATCAATCGTCTCAATCCCCTGGAAGGCTTCAAACGAGTCTTCAGTTTAAAAGGGTTGGTTGAGGGTCTAAAGTCTTTGTTGAAAGTGTTATTGATAGGATTTGTCGTCTATTCCACATTGAAAAACGAAACTAAAGTTTGGCCGTATTTACAAACGTATTCAAAAGAACAGTTGCTCGTTTACATCGGGACGATGATTACAAAACTGTTTTTTGGAATTGGCATGGTTATGCTTGTATTAGCAGCAGGCGACTATTTTTTTCAGTGGTGGGACTTGGAAAAGAAAATGATGATGACCAAAGAAGAAATAAAAGAAGAAGTTAAGCAACGCGAAGGGGATCCTATGATCAAAGCTCGCGTTCGCAAGATTCAAAGGGATGTCGCCAATCGTCGCATGATGGATAAAGTTCCTAAAGGTGATGTGGTTATAACCAATCCAACTCATATTGCGGTTGTTCTTAAGTATGATGACAATCTCCCAGCTCCGCAGTTGATCGCAAAAGGCGGAGATTTAATTGCAGAAAGAATCAAAGAACTAGCACGTGAACACAAAATTCCTATTATTGAAAACAAACCGTTAGCACGAACTATTTTTAAAACGATGAAACTAGGACAAGTGATTCCTAGGGAATTGTATGTCGCGGTGGCAGAAGTTCTTTCGTACGTATTTAAATTGAAACGAAAGGCTAAATCTACATGAATGAATTATTAGAGCCAGTATTTCAATTTTTGAAGAGATTTGAGTCGATCACTAAGAATACGGATCTTTTTATAGCGTTTGGTATTTTGGCAATTTTAGCAGTGATGATTGTTCCATTGCCATCATTTTTATTGGATATCACGTTAACGTTCTCACTTGCGATCAGCATATTAATTCTTTTGGTATCGATTTACGCTAAGAATGTTTTAGATTTTACCGCTTTTCCTAGTTTGCTTTTATTGACGACTCTATTTCGGCTTTCCTTGAACGTAGCCACGACTCGTTTGATATTAAGTCATGGACACGAAGGGCCGAAAGCCGCGGGTGAAGTTATCAATGCGTTTGGAAATTTTGTCGTCGGTAACAACTATGTAATTGGATTCATTGTATTTTTAATTTTAATTGTTATCAATTTTATAGTAATCACTAAAGGTTCGGGGCGTGTGGCCGAAGTCGCAGCTCGATTTACTTTGGATGCCATGCCCGGTAAACAAATGTCTATCGATGCGGATTTGAATGCCGGTTTAATCAATGAATCTGAAGCTCGCAAGCGCAGAAAAGAAATTGAAAAAGAAGCCGACTTTTACGGATCTATGGACGGTGCCAGCAAATTCGTTCGCGGAGATGCCATAGCGGGTATCGTAATTATGGTCATCAATGTTGTCGGCGGACTTTTAATCGGGGTTATTCAGAAAAATCTAGATTTTGCTACGGCTGCTAAATATTACACAATGTTGACAATCGGTGACGGCCTTTTAGCGCAGATCCCAGCATTGATTATTTCCACTGCTGCCGGTATGATCGTGACCCGGTCTTCAGGCAACGAAGAAAACATGGGTAAAGAAGTTGCTTCGCAGTTGTTTATCAGCACACGCGCAGTCTACATTTCGGCATTGGTGCTCTTGCTATTGGGAGTGGTCCCGGGACTGCCCATGTTGCCATTTTTTGCTATTGGTACTTTTTTAGGAGTCATGGCTTGGGTCATCGATAAATATAAAGAAGAGAATTTAAGAGAAGAAAAAAAGAAAGTCGATACGGCTTTGGCTGCGCCTAAGAAAGAAAATGTCGAAGCCTTGTTGCCCCTTGATTTAGTTGAATTAGAAGTCGGCTATGGATTGATTCAAGTCGTTGAATCAAGCAAAAGCGGCGATCTTTTGGAACGTATTGTATCTATTCGCAAGCAATTTGCTTTGGATTTGGGAATCATTGTTCCCAGCGTCCATATACGGGACAATCTGCAACTTGGGCCGGGCGATTATCAGCTGTTAATTAAAGGGAACAAAGTAGGCGGTGGAACCCTGAAGTCAGACTACATGCTAGCAATGGACCCAGGCAATGTATCTGATTCAATCGAAGGGATTCCAACTAAAGAACCAGCATTTGGTTTAGACGCACTTTGGATTAATCCGTCCCGAAAAGAACAAGCGGAAATGGCCGGTTATACCGTTGTAGATTTACCAACTGTCATGGCGACCCATCTTACCGAAATTTTGCGTACTCATGCACATGAGCTTTTGGGCCGACAAGAGGCCAGTCAGCTGATCGAAAATTTCAAAAAAACAAATCCAAAAGTGGTTGAAGAATTGATACCAGACATGTTAACTTTGGGATCAGTTGTTCGTGTTTTGCAGAACTTGTTAAAAGAACAAATTTCTATTCGAGATCTATTAACAGTTTTTGAAACACTTGCTGACGAAGCCGCAAAACAGAAAGACGTTGAGGTATTAACTGAAGGTGTCCGCCGGGGACTTTCCCGCGCCATTACTCGAAAATACACCAATGATGTAGGTCGAATTCCAGTGATGACGCTGCACCCGAATATCGAAGAAAATATTGCCAATTCGTTGTTGCAAACAGAACAAGGAATACAGCTGGTTATGGATCCGCAAACGGCTCATCAGTTGATCAATCAGATTGCTGTCACAGTAGAGAAAAATCCTGAAATCGCCGGCCAGCCAATATTGCTGGCTTCGCCAACAGCACGGCGTCATATTTTCAAATTAACTCATCGGTTTATTCCTCAGTTAATAGTTCTGTCCCATAACGAATTAAGCACCGATGCCCATATTCAGTCCGTAGCTACCGTGGAGATAACTCATGCAGGTTAGAAAATTTGAAGCCAGAACAATGAAAGACGCCCTTGAAATGGTCAAAAAGCAGTTGGGGCCCGACGCTATCATTTTGGCTGCCAAAGATAACAGTAACAAATACGGATTGGTCGGCGAAAGTAGTTTTGAAATCACAGCGGCCGTTAGCGAAGAAACCCTTCACAAAAAGAAGTTTGTTGAATCAAGAATGGGCACCAATGACCAACAGCAATTTCAAAATAGTTCGGCACGAACGCAAAAGGAAATAATTTCTAAATTTGTTACTCGCCATACTACGCCAGTTGCAAAGGCAACAACAACTCAAAGATACATTGATATAAATGACGAAAAAAATGCCGCCGAAGAACGCATCAAAAACGCTGTCCAAAGGGCGTTTGACGCAGGTGCCATTCTAAGTGAACGAACGGCAGCTAGCCAAGCTAATCAAGCTAAAAGGCAACCGCCTAGAAAAGCGATTGAAGAATCTCGTCAAGCCGGGGTTCATTCTGACAGCGAAATCAATTCGTTGCGTTTGGAAATTGCGGGCTTAAAGCAGCTTATAAAAAACATTCAGCCTCCCTCGGAGGCGCGTTCGCAGTCTCATTACCCTGGTGAAAATTTTGGTATTCACTATGATTTGTCATCACAATTTCACGGTTTAGTTAAAGAAGGGATTCTAGAAGAACTAGCCGCTGAAATGATTTTAGAGCTTCAGTCGCAGGTCCCAGTTACACGTTTAAAAAATAAGCCGCTAGTTGAAGGCTATTTAGCTAAGAAAATTTTAGAAGAAATAGTTATTTCCGATGGAGATGCCAAAAAATTTCATTTTTTTGTTGGTCCCAGTGGTGGCGGAAAGACATCTTCGATAATTAAAATGGCTTCCCAACTCATTGTTCGCGATAACAAAAAAGTGGCGTTGTTAACCATGGACACCCGAAAAGTGGGTGCTGTTGAACAACTTAGAATCTATTCACAAATATTAAATGTACCTTTTGCCGTCATTCGTGGGCGCGAAGATTGGCGTGAAATTTTAAAGTTTATTAATTCTATAGATTACATTTTAATTGATACTCCGGGGACCAATTTAAAGGGCAACGAAGAGCTCGCTATTTTCGAGAATTTAATAATGAAAGAAATTCCGTCAAAAGCTGTTCATTTAGTTTTATCTGCCCGAAATAAATATGAAGATTTGCAAGGTGTTTTAGCCAAGTTTGCTATGCTCAATGTAACGGATGTTATCTTCAATCACCTTGATGAAACTGTACAGAATGGAAATGTCTATAGTTTTAACAAAATTAACAAATTACCTCTTTTTGCATTTGGCATTGGCCAGCGAATTCCAGAGGATTTTGAATATGCAACGAAAGAACGATTAGTCGATTTAATATTCCACATCACCCAGAAGAACCACTCAACCAACAGCGAGGCCTCTTTATGAGTTTCCGATATCCTACTAAAACAATCAGTATTACCTCTGGCAAAGGCGGCGTAGGGAAAACAACTCTTGCGTGCAATTTGGCCTATAGAATTTCTCGCTATGATAAAAAAGTACTTATTTTCGATGCAGATTTGGGAATGTCGAATGTAGATATATTTTTTGGGACCCGGGCGGAACATTCTATTTACGATGTCCTAGCTGGCAAAAAGACGATCGAAGAGGCATTGGTTCGATTGGACAGTAATCTTTATTTGATTTCCGGTGGCCATGGAATTGATCAAATGCAGAATTTGGATTCGTTTGCGAGAAAAGCGGTTTTGGATTCTGTAAAGGATTTGCCAGTGAGCTTTGATTACATGGTAATTGATACGTCACCTGGGATTTCACAAAACGTCCTTCATATGAACGCAGCTGCAAAAAATAATATTATTCTTATTACTGCGGACCCGGCTAGTTTTGCGGATTCGTATGCACTTATCAAAGTCCTGAATCAGAAGTACAAAGTGAACCGCTTTTCTATAGTTACCAATAGCGTGAAGAATCAAGAAGATGGTTTTTATTTGTTTAAGCGCTTTCAAGACGTAGTTCAGAAATTTCTATTCGTAAGTCTAGATTACCTGGGCGCGATCCCTCACGATCCGCAGTTGAAGTCGGCAAACATTAACAAACGTATCATTTTGAAGCAAGACCCTACGTCAGATGCAGCTATTGCG
>JAYVPD010000256.1:0-3431 GCA_043757515.1 Pseudobdellovibrionaceae bacterium | reverse complement strand
TTGGGACAATAATTTTTGATACGTCTCGGGGCCGTATAAGTCTTCAAGTGTTTCTTTTTCTTCAGGCCAAATTTTTCCAGTCGTGGTTGCGACCACTAAATTTTCAAAACCTTCTTGTTTTTTCAAATTCAAAACAGCTTCATTCAAATTTTCTATTTTTTGAGAATTTAAAAAAAATAGGTTTGTAGAATTCAATAAATTAAATTGATTTTCAAACAGCGATAATTTTTTATCGTTAACGAACGTCGTAATTGCAAAATATAGAAATAACCCAAGGCAAAAGGACGGAATAATAACTAGAAGTGTTAAAAACTTGATTCTTAGGCTCATTAAGAAATACTAAATCGTATGGCCACTATTGTCAGTTTTTTTAAAATCACAAACCAAGGTCGGGGTTTCTATTTCTATTTTGAAAAAGTGGTTTTGTATTTTTTCTTAACGCTTTTGGTGGTGAGCCTTTACGCGCTTTCTCATGACTCTTTTTTTCTGCCTTTCGTACCTGAATTATCTGAAGGCCTTAAAGCCATGGCCGGAATCGATTCAAAATCTGGTCATTCGTCAAAAAAAACCGCAGTAGACTCTTTGTGGCTACCGACAGTGCAAACACAAACGGTGTACGCAGGCGACGCGCTATTTACCGAGTCGGAATCAAGCCTAGTGATTAAACTCAACGCAAACGCAAAACTGATAATAGAACCCGATAGCTATTTGCGACTACGTGAAATTGACGGCAAACCTTTGATTAGACTCAGTAAAGGAATCATCAAGGCCGAGATAACAGACGAACAAGTCATCTTCATAAAAAAAGGAGCCGTAATTGAAAAGGCTATTCTGCAAAAAGGAACATATTTTATTAAAAATGATCAAACTTCAGGGATTCAAATAACTGCCTATGACCAAAATGCCAATCTGACCCAAGGTAAAAAAGAAGATTCTACACCAAAGTCGACAGCATCCCAGACGGATGAAAATCAAGATCCTGAAAGTGTAAAAGCTAAGGCTAATAATCCAGCAAATGATCCAGCTCAATCCGAAATCGAATATGATTTGCCCACACCGGCCCAAGGAACTCTGTTTTTGGTTAAAAACCCAAAAGTTATAGCAGTTGGGGCGCACGCAAAATGCCCCAACTCATGTCATTTAAAAATTTATCTTAACCAGTCAAGTATTTTAGAAAAAACAATGAAAACAAATGAGCCCGCCGTTTTAAAGATTTCGCAAGATCAAGTTGCTGAGGGGCTTTATGAATGGATATTTGAAACTGAAACTTCCCAGTTTAAATCAGACTTTACAGTAAAAAAATATTCAGACGAAACCCTATCGGATGCGATTTCAAATGGGACCCCAGTCGAGATTCTCTATTAAGCGAAATACTAAGATGCGGAGAATAAGCTTTTAATATCCGTAAAACATGCGGAGATTACATGGGTCACAAATATATCTACGAACTTAAAGGTTGGCCCAATTTTACTTGATCTGGCAGGGTAATCCTATGTCGGAGCTATTAGAGAGTTTTAGGCCTATCGTCGAAGTAGCTGCATACCCATATTAGACAATTTATTTAAAAAAATAGGCGTGGGGTTTAAAATAAAGCCCACGCCTATGAACGTAACCTTCGTCAGATTAGCTAAAAGCCTAATCTGACAAGGAAATCAGGATCTTGTGATTTCAATTCGCACGCCCAAATATAGCAGTTCTAAATTTGGCTCTGGCAAAATGAAATTTTGAACCCGTTTCTAGATTAAAAATCCACTGGTTCAAACTCACTTTTTGAATCACTCACTCGGCGGGCAAAGCACAGCGGAAGCCGATATTGTTGTTCGTGTTAGAGGGTGTATTATTCCAATTCGACGTCCAACGACCCACATTGCTACCATTATTCCAATTGCCCCCGGCAATCAGACCGCGAGAAAACCCAAGTCTTCCACCCCGGCCTGGTATTCAGATCACTGACTCCTTAAACAAACCTAGATTCACCTTTAAAATTTCATTTTTTAACGTCGCGCTGTTGGTGCAAAATTTCACATGGCCCAGATATGAATTTATCGTCATTAAATAGGGATGTAATTCACCTCGGTGCCGCTTCGGACTTTCAGTTGTTTTACTATCGCTTAGTAAAGCTTGAATTCGTGCTTTCTTTAATTTTTTCTTCATCCGTCGAAAAAACGCACCCCGTAATCTCATTTCACCTGGACGAAGAAAAAATCCCAGAAATGCGACCCCGTCACTGCATTTAGAGATTTGTACTTTTTGTGGACTTAACGTCAAATTTAAATTCACTGTCAGGAATTCTTCAATATTTTCTCGAAGAATTGTTGCCTCTGACAACGAATCTGCAAGTATTACAAAATCGTCCATGTAACGAATATATTTTTTTACACGGAGTTTTCTTTTAACAAACTGATCAAGTTCGTTCAAATAGATATTTGCAAATAGCTGGCTGGTCAAATTTCCAATCGGAATTCCATTATTTGGTGCATTGGCTATCAATTTTTTCAAACACCGCAATAGTTTTTCATCAATTATTGTCTTTGATAGAATTTTAAATAAAATATCCCGGTCAATGCTTGGAAAGAACTTTTTTATATCACACTTTAAAAAATATTTTTCCGGATGGTCGGTTATCCACTTTTTCAAAAGCAAGGCAGCCCGGTGATGCCCGCGCCCAGTTCTACACGCGTAGCTGTAGGTTGAAAATTGACTATCAAAAATGGGCTCTAGCGTCTGGTGAATCGAATGATGAACGACCCTGTCTCTAAAACAGGCCGACTCGATCAGTCTTTTCTTTGGTTCATGCACGTAAAAACATCTGTAATTTCCAAATTCATAGGATTCATTTTTTAATTCTTCTGAAATTTTAAATAGATTTTCTTCAAGGCTATGATTAAATTGTATTATTGAATACCTATAAAACTTACTTTTTGCGGCTTTGTAAAAGCATCGTCTTAGTCGTTTGAAGTCAGAAATTTCTTCAAAAAGATGATCAAATGTTTTTGGCATCTTGATCAATCTTTTCAACTATTTTAATCCAGCCGGAAATCATTTTTCCGATTTCGATCAGATCCACTGATAATTTTTCATGCTGCCCTTCAGATGTAAAACCCATTCTTCGACCAATCCGAAGCAAATACCCCGTCATCTGAAACTGTATTCTGGCCTTAGATAAATGATGCGCTCGTTCATGTCTTTCGTAAGATCCCCAATAGATACTTTCAGTTCCCTGTAGGAAAAAATTCTCCGTTTTTTCTGCTAGTGTGTACCGTTCGTTTTTGGGATACCTTTTCAAAACTGGCAGCAACAACAAATTAAAGTTTTCAATTTTTTGTAATATTTGTGGACCTTGAGTTTTTGTCATATTTACTTCTTTCAGAACTAGTTTTTTCGGCTCTACGAATAAGTCCGCCCAGACCCGGAAGTATAGATTCTTCAAC
>JAYVPD010000255.1:0-42374 GCA_043757515.1 Pseudobdellovibrionaceae bacterium | reverse complement strand
AATCTATCATTAAAAGGAGTCACAATGGCTGGAGTTAATAAAGTTATTATCGTAGGACGCTTGGGAAATACTCCCGAATTAAAAACCCTTTCACCGGGCAGCATGGTAGCCACGTTTAGCGTAGCAACCAGCGAATCTTGGGTTAAAGATGGCCAAAAACAAGAAAAAACAGAATGGCATCGCATCGTAGTTTGGGGCAAACAAGCTGAAAACTGTTCAAAATATTTAGCCAAAGGTCGCCAAGTTTATATCGAAGGCCGTTTGCAAACTCGCAGCTGGGAAGACAACCAAGGACAAAAGAAATACTCTACAGAAATCGTAGCTAATACTGTACAATTCCTTGGCAGCCAAAATGAAACGACTTCTAACACTAGCAATTACAATAGCTCTCACAGCGATGATTTCGCGACTCAAGAATTTGGTCCAGAACCAAAATTTGATACGAGCGAAGAAATTCCGTTTTAATCACTAGAATCAAAATATTGAGAATCAAAAAGGGCTTGCAACAAAGCCCTTTTTTTTTGCTCTCTGTCCTAAATAAGGGGTAGGATAATAAAGTGACGACAAAAGCCATACTCTTTTTATTGCCTATCTTTTTCTGCGTAAGCTGCTCGGTTTATAAATCTCAGGGCAGAAAATCATTTGAAACCGACACACCCGCTCGCGTTCCCATTGCGCTTATTTTTTATTGTCGGGATTCTAAAGAGCCCACTAAGTCCACCAAAACGGCTAGCTGGAATGAACTTAAATCCATTCCGAGCCTTGTAATTAAAGAAACGATTTACAATGATACTGTCGTACTTTTAGCTAGCTCGACCCAACCAGATCTAATCTGCCTTTCGGAAAGTCTAGATTTGACTGAATTCAAACAGAAACGCGAAATATTGTTGTCTCAAATAAATACCTGGCCTTGAGTAAATTTCTCAATAAACGATACTATAAATATGCGCGTTGTGTGGACAAAATTATTTCTATCATTACTGCTTCTACCCGTACTTACACAGGCCTATACACTTCAAAAAAAGAGCGCAACTGGGGTGATTTTTCAAACGGATGGTAAGCCAGTCGCTGAAAATCAGGATTTTTATGTTGTGGATCAAAACAATAAACCTAAGCTTATCGTAAGAGTTGAAAAATTTAATGCCAGCCAGGCTAAAGCTAAAATTATAAAAGGCAATCCAGCAGTCGTTCAAGCCGGCTGGAGTTTACGACCCATGCGATCGCCAGCCAGTGTTCCAGATGGCGAATCAACTACAGAGCAAATTCCAACAAAAATTGGCAAGCCCAGAAATTCATTTGGTTTCATGACTTCCTATATGATGAGTTCGATGAACGCCAAGTTTTCCTACAACGGTGCCAACCAGACGGCCGCAATGAACGGTTCGACATTTGGTATACTTGGATTTTATGATTTAACTGTTAACAAGAATCTTCAAGTGCGCGGTATTGGCGGTATAGAAAATTTTGAAGCCAAGCAAACTAAAACTGAAGCTGTTTGCGACAAAGGGGCATCAAAAGAATGCAGCGTTAAGATCAATTATTTTTCTATGTATGCTATGGGAAAATATAATGTAACAAAAACAAAAAACAAGTTTTGGATTGGCGGCGGCTTAGGTTACTTATTAGCCACAGGCAAATCATCGACTGTTTTAGATACCGCACTGATCACATCAAACCAAGTGCTAGTTGTTGGTTTAGGAATGGATGTGGGCATGGGTCCTAAAAATATGATTCCTATTTCCCTAGACTATTCTTTATTCCCATCGTCATCGACTGTCAGCGCCAGTATTTTAAGCCTAAAAGTAGGCTTCGGATTTGGACTCTAAAGACACATCTTTACATCGATATCCTGCAAGCGTAGAATTTTGAAATGCCACTCTTTGAGTACAAAGGAATTACGCAAGCAGGAAAAAATAAATCGGGCGTGATCGATTCTGAAAATATTAAAACGGCCCGTCAAAAACTAAAAAAAGATGGCATTTTTGTTACTGATATTCGCAACAAAATTAAAGCGGCCGCCGCCAAAAAAGGTGGCCCTGGTTTATTCCAAGCTGGTGTTCCCATCAAGGACTTAGCTTTAATGACTCGGCAATTGGCCGTGCTAATCAAATCTCAAATTCCTTTAGTAGACGCTTTGGCTGCTGTCAGCGAACAAGTTGAACATCCTCATTTATCAAATGCTTTGGCCGATGCAAAAAATATGGTAAACGAAGGCAGTCCATTTTATAAAGCACTCGCAAAATACCCTCACATTTTTGACAATATTTTTGTTTCTATGTGCGAGGCCGGTGAAATGTCCGGCAGTTTAGATGTCATTTTACTTCGACTTGCCGATTTTACGGAATCAGCTGCCCGTTTACGGCAAAAGGTATCTAGCGCATTAACCTACCCAATCATTATGCTTGTTGTTGTTTTTGTTATCGTGATGGGACTGTTTACATTTGTAATTCCAAAGATGATGACAATTTTTGAATCGTCGCCGGAATTGCATTTGCCATGGTACACGTTAGTGATTGTTGATATTTCGCAATTCATGACAAACTTTTGGCCATTTATTATTGTTGGTCTTGTTGGATCCTATATTTCATTTATGATGTGGAAAAAATCAGCAGAAGGCCGCCCTAAATGGGACGCCATTTCGTTAAAAATCCCCGTATTTGGTCCAGTCATTCGCATGGTGGCAGTAAGTCGATTCACGCGAACTCTGGCAACTCTGCTAACGGGCGGCGTTCCCATGTTAGGCGCGCTCGATATTGTAAGAAACGTAGTGAACAATGCCGTAATTGCTAATGCCGTTGATGAGGCCCGTAGCAATATTTCAGAAGGTGAAAGCATTGCAGGCCCCCTTGGGCGATCAGGCCAGTTCCCTCCGATTGTAATTCACATGGTCAAAATTGGCGAAAAAACTGGGGAACTAGAAAATATGCTTTCGCAAGTTTCTGATGCTTATGATTTTACGGTACAAAATAAAATTGATGGTATGACCGCTCTAATTACGCCGGTCATTACTATCATCATGGGTCTTGTTGTTATGATGATTGTGCTATCTATTGTTATTCCCATGTTTGAGATGACAAATTTAGGGAACTAGTTAATAATTTTGAAATTGAGTTAAGTGAAAGGACACACCGCCATGGAATTAAAAAAAACAGCAACTGATTTAGCGAAATCAAAAAAAGGTTTTACCCTAGTAGAAATCATGATCGTTCTAGCGATTTTAGGTTCTATCTTTGCTTTGCTTGCCGGGCGATTTGCCGGCGCTCGAGACAAAGCTAAAGTTAAGGAAGCTAATATTCAGATGGGTCAGTTGTCCAACTCGCTTTCGAATTATAATTTAGATTGTAACAAGTACCCAGCGTCGCTCGACGCGCTCAAAAAAGCAGACGATTGTAAAAACTGGGGACCTAATGCCTATTACACAGGAAAATTACTAGATCCGTGGGGAAATCCGTACCACTATGAAATTTCTGGTTCTGAATTTGTTCTTAAATCCTATGGAAGAGATGGAAAAGATGGCGGCAGTGGTTTTGACAAAGACCTTACTTGGGGTGAAGACGATTCCGCTGAAGCACCAGCGCCCGCTCAATAATTCGTCACAGCGCGGATTCACTCTTATAGAAATTCTAATGGTTTTGGGTATTATGGCGGCCGTGCTTGTGCTTGGTCTTGGACGAATAAGAAAAAACGACAATAATATAAGATCTACTTTTCGAGAGATGACTGTTTTATCAAAAGAAATTAGAAATCAATCTCGCCTTTCGCAAACTTATTTCCGACTTATGATTCAAATTAAAGCGGATGAATCAAAATATTGGGTAGAAAAAGGCAGCGCCGTAGAACGCAAAGATCCCAAGCTCGATATGCAGCGCCAAGCTCAAGATGAAGCCAACGGCGACAAGAAAAAGTCATCCTTTACTTTGTTTAAAAAGCTGACCAAGAAAGAAAAAATATTACCTAAAGGAATCGCTTTCAAATCCTTAGAGGTACAAAACTCTGAATCTATGACAGATGGCCTGGGAGCCATTTATTATTCTCCGGAAGGACTTGTTGAAGCCGCTATGATTCATATCACAGATGGCAAAAGCACATGGTCGTTGTTTGTAAATCCACTGACGGGTATTGTTGAAATAGCCGATGAAGACATTTCGCTGAAGGATGTAACTAAGGTTAATGATAAATAAAAAATCTGGTTTTACCCTTTTAGAAGTTTTAATTGCCATGATGATCTTGGCAGCCGGAGTTATGCTGCTAGCACAATCCTGGAGCAGTTCCTATAATCGTCTTCGAAAAACTCAAAAAAATGTTGAAATTGCGGCTCTGCTAGAACGTAAATTGGCGGAAACGGATATGAAGTACCGTGGCAAAGCCATCGATTCAATCCCCGAATCCGAAGGCGATGAATTTGAAGGCTTCCCTGAATACACCTGGAAATTAGAATCTAAAAATTTTGAAATGCCGGATTTAACAGCCGTACTGATCGGCCGCGAAGGGGGCGTCGATCAAATGATGATGACGTTGATGAAACAGTTTTCTGAACACCTTTCAAAATCCATAAAAGAAGTCAAAGTCACCATTGTTTATAAACACAATGACAAAGAATTTAACTATTCTGCGACTATGCTTTTTGTTGATCATGACAAACAGTTGCCCCTGCCCGCTATCCCAGGTGGTGGCTAGTGCCTAGGAAAAATGCTGGATTTACCTTAATTGAAGTGATGATATCAGTGGCCATCATGGCGACGTTGGGATTGCTAGCGGCCCAAACCATTAAACAAGCTATCACGCAAAAAAAAGTAATCCAGGAAATTGTGAATGAAACGTCTCGGCTTCGTGATGGAGTAAAAATTTTTGAACGCGATGTTCAACTGGCCTATCACCATCGCGATTGGGAAAAAGATATTTTGGATCTGGCTAAGAAAAACAAAAAAACCACAGCCACTCAAACGCCCGGAGTTCCTGGTGCCCCGCCACCGATCCCAGTATTTGATTCCTCTGGAAACGTGGTATCGACTTCAAATGATCCACCGGTCGAAGCACCACGCAAGGACCCGGCGACTCAGTTTATCGGCAAGGAAAATGAAATCCATTTTGTAACCATGAATACGGGCCGTATTTTAAAAGATATGCCCCAGGCTGATTTTGTGGAAGTCGGCTACACAGTAAAAGACTGCACCAGTTTTTCTACAAAAGTAGCATCTAAATGCCTTTATCGAAGAGTGTCACCTTGGGTAGATGATGACGTCACTAAGGGCGGAGATGAATTTGTTTTAATTGAAAATGTCACCGAGTTTGCCCTTCGCTATATGGGACGCGGCAAGCAGGATTGGAACAAAGATTGGCGTTCTGACAACGGCGGCGATGGCGCCACTAAAGGAAATTTCCCTTGGCTTGTAGAGATTTCGATTTCCTATCAAAAAGAACCAGACAAACCGGGTTCTAAAAAACATTCTATGCAGCTCGTAATCCCAATTCACTTCCCCAACAACAAAGAAGAATCTGGTGGTGATGCAGGAACCGGTGGAACCACGACAACGACAGCGCCTGGTGCGACTCCGGCAGCGGGAGCCACCTCACCATTACCAGGAGGCAAATAATGGCCCTGTTCAGTCGAACGACCAAAGACTTTATTGCCAAATCTAAAAACAAAAAAGGTTTGGCACTTTTAACTGCGATTACAGCGTTGTCGTTAATGACCTATTTAGCAATGGAAGTAACCTATGATACTCAGGTTGAATATCTTATCAATTCCCAGCAAATTAATCGTGTAAAAGCTTACTATGCCGCCCGAAGCGGTGTGGACATTTCATTGCTTCGAATTAAAGTCTATCAAACCATTCAACAAAAACTGGGAAAAAATTTGCCGTCCAATGGAATGATCGAACAAATCTGGCAGTTCCCCTTGATATGGCCAATTGATTTGCCGGATGGCCTGAATGCCGTTGATAAAGACATTATGAAAGACAAAACAAAAGAGTCCCTTATCGATGGTACGTTTTCAACCAAGATAACAGATGAAGGCTCTAAAATAGATGTCACAAATTTGCTGTCGCCTTCTGATGCTTTAAAAGAAATTACTAAAAAACAAATTCTGACTATTTTTGAAAACAAAGTTAAAAATGATGAAGAGTTCGCTAAAGCCTATAGTGGGTATCGATTTGAACAATTGGTTAATTCTATTGCGGACTGGATGAGCTCTAAAAATGAAAGTTTAAATGGCGGCGATAAACGTTCAGGCTATCGTGATCGCGGCACCGATGCGTTTCCACCTAATCGAAACTTTAGAACCATCCAAGAATTGCGAATGGTTGCCGGCATGACAGATGAATTTTTTCAAATCTTGGAACCTATGATTACTATTTATGGAATTCGCGGAATTAATCCAAACACGGCCACAGCAGATGTTTTACAATCCATTGATCCTACGATAACAAAAGAAGTAGTCGCAGAAGTTATGAAACGTCGCCAAGATCCTCAGCAAGGTCCCTTTAAAGATGGCCCGTCTTTCTTTCAATTTCTAGAAGAAAAAGGCGCCCACTTAACTATAAATCGAGAAGAATTTCCAATTGTCACAGACAATTTAAGCAGTTTTAAAATAAGCTCTATCGGTGAATACGGCGGCGCTAAACGCGAAATTGAAGTTATCACATTGGACGTTGCTAAAGTCGCGGACCGCCTGAACACAATTCAAAAAAAGGTCGATGATAAGAATAACCCACCTCCGGCTTCGACGACTCCGACGACTGGCGCAGCAGCCCCAGGCGCGGCGACTCCCGCCACAAATACAGCGTCTCAGACAATTCCAAAAGGTCCGCCCCGAATTGTGTATTGGAATGAAAAGTAGAACGATACTTTTTGCCAATAGCCTTTTTTTTTGCTAATTGTAAAAATATGGAGGCTATATGAAGCTAAACAAACTATTAATACTGATTCAACTTATTTGCGTATATTCGTTTTCCTATGGTGCAACTAATATTAAAACAGCAGCCAACGTGGATGCCGCTCAATTTTTGGGAACTTGGTATCGGATAGCCGCCAATCCTATTATTTTTGAACCAAGTTGCGTTTGTGCACGTCAAGTTTTAAACCTGCAGGCCAGCGGCAAAATTGGCGTTTATAATTCCTGCAATAAAAAAGACACCGCTGGAAAGTTAGTTGAAATTCGCGGAACGGCCCAACCCAAAGATTCTAGCGTTTCTAAACTATCAGTTGATTTTGGACTACCTTGGAAAGGTTCTTATTGGATTATTGCAGTTGACCTATACTATCGCTGGGCAGTCGTGTCGGATAGCATGGGTTACAGCCTTTACGTTATGTCAAAAACCACTGATTTATCTCCAGAGCTATTTGCAGAAGCCATTCAGGCTGCGACTGCGAATAACGTTTCTGTGAAACGCCTCAAAATTCAAAGCCAAGCTGGTTGTGTTTATCCGCCAGAAAGATAGTTAGAATCCAGTAAATCCTCGTTATTCGATCCTAGCTAAAATCAGGCGGCCCTATTTGTCACATTCGAGCCGCCTCGTCGCTTCAAACTGAGAAACTCACTCTTCCCGATCTGAGACATAAAATCCCTTGAAAATTTAGATTCTTAACTCTGCACCAAAATGATTCATGGCCACAAGATTGCTAATATGAATTGGTAAGAGGTATTTATGAAATCGACAAACTTTTATCTTAAACTGACTTTACTACTAGTAGTTACCGCCATGATGACCGCGTGCGGGGCGAACAAAGGATCAGCTAATAATTACGATTCCTCTAGCCGATTGACCACGCCTGATCTTACAACTACTAATACAACAGACAGGCCTCTGGCTTATTGCAATCAAGCTTCTAATTCGCAAATAGCGACGGCGACGTCGACTTATCAAGATGGCGAAACGATTTCACTCACTCGAATCAATCTTAAAATCACCAAGATTCCTGCTTATTTTTCGCAAAATCAAAACTACATTGAGTTCCATAAGTATATGGTGAGTTCTTCTGGAAATAAAATCTGGGGCAATGAGCGCCTAATGTTCAGCATTTATTCGATTGCAGATGGAAAATCTTTGGCTAGCGGAAAAGAATTTCTATACTGGACAGATTTACAGAGCGCAGCCCAATCTTTAGGGGTATCGACTCCAGATCAGTTTTTCAAAAAAGCACGAATCGTTGTTGAACTTGACGATTCCACAGGCGATTACGATGTTGTTTCAGCATTTTATTACAACCAAGCCGACAACACAATTGTGAGTCAGCTAGACAGTTTGATCCCAGTATTTGATGCCGATCCTGCTAAATATGCTGTTGAAAAAGACGGATCAGCACGACACTCATCATTACAAGCCTTGCATCCTTTTAAAGCGTATGCTTCGCAAGGGTGGACGTCGCAAGTCTATCAAACTAAAGCGGCTGAATTCTGCAAACCAGTTTATACAGTTCAATAAAACAACTCAATAAAACTATTCGATAAATTAAATTCTTAATCTAGTAACAGCTTCACTGCTACTAGATTAAACGACTCGATTCTTTGGTCGCCGATAGGAATTGGATTTTGGATTGTCAAACGAGTCTTGCAAAAATCTAATCTGAGTTTCTACTAACACACTAAAAACTTTCAATAAATTATCATGCTGCTTAGATTCAGTTTGAAAGCCCACGCTTGGCCCTAAAATTTGAATTGTTTGGTGAATGGCTTCAATAGTTGAATAACATTCCTTGCGCGGCTGTTTTCGCACTCTAAACTGGGAAGGCGCCGACGGTGTAAACCCTATTCTTGGCAGCGAGTGCAGGTTCTGGCTTTGCCGAATCATTTTGCGTGCGGTGGCCCAGGTCCCATCAATTACAAAAACTACAGGAGTCTTTCCGGGTTTAAATATCGAGGAAATAAAAGGTGCCGCCTTATCTGCTGAAATATCCATGGTGTTTTTTCCAGGATATAAAATTACTGGAGACAATGATGTATCATCTAATATGTCATTCACACGATCATTCAAAGTATAATCTTGCCCCACTATCAGATCAGACCCTTCTAGGCAAAGGTGACTCATTCTGCCAGTGGCAATTCGACGGCGTTCTTCTACGTGATGAATTAATATTACAAATTTAATCTTAGGATCAAATCTCTCTATGAACGAACAATAGCAAACAGAATTGGGTTGCCTACAGGTCCAGCACAACTGACGGTAAATTTTTGATTCTTTTGCTAGTTGGTTTCGTCGCAGTAGAAAGGATTCTATATCCATGGCTACTAATGCGACGATTCTTGGGAAACTTCTTCAGCTTGCAAATTTTCACCCAATCGATAGCGGTCTACCAAGTTTTCATCATTTGTTGGAAATGAAAATAATAAAGTGTGCACTTCAGAATTGTTTTCTTCCAAAGTTACACTCACATAGTAAAAATCTCCAGTTTCAGTTTCTGTATATTCTTTGATAAACGTGACAAAAACGTTGCCGTCATGGTCGGTCTTTCGCCAAATTTCATCGGGAGCTTCGATTGTGTCTTCACGGGTTTCTAAAAAGTTTTTAAATGTTTCCAGTGGGATATCTTTTTCATAGCGCAATTTTAACATGGACTTAAAAAGCCCAATTGAAAGTTCATCATTTTCCAAAATCGAATCACCTTCTAGGCCGGCAAAATGTTTAATTTCCATTTCGTGGCTAAAAATCATTTCTCCGTCTTTAAACGGCTCGGCGGTGTCTTTAAATTTAGTCGGAAAATGAGACAGCACAAACGTTGGGTTTCTTTCTTTAGTAGACAGAAAAACTATGGCCACATAGTCATAGATAAGCTTTTCTTTAACTATCGTTTTTACAAAAACATGAATGGGAGCTTTTTTAAAAAAATCTTCCATAAGCCAAATCTCATCGGGATCAGTCAAAGCCAGATCCAAGCCATCTTCGAGATCAATCTGTTCATCATCAGTAAAATCGTCAGGGCGACGTATTGTCTGATATAATTCTTCTATTCTTTGAATGGGCTCTTCAAAAAATTCAAAAACCTTCTCTTCAGAATCAAAAACCAAGTTCTTGTCTTCATCGATCACAAACAACTCCTGAATTTTCTTCTTTCCCCTGTTTTTAGACTTCTTCATTGATCTATCATCAACAGAATGACGGTGTAAGTCAACCAAGTCAGTTTTCAATTGAATTAAATCAGAACTCGCTTCAGCATTAGGAAAGACGAGTTGAAACCGTGCACGGAGGCAAAGTTTGTCAACAGAATCAAATAATTCCCCAGTAAGCAAATCTAGCAAGCCCGATCCCAGTGTTTTTCAAGAACAAGCGCTTGAAAAAATGGAAGCTATTCTAAATCAGGCAGCAATGGGCATCCATTTGCTTTTCGATAAAGCCGCAATTACATCAGCTTATAAAGAAGTAACAGATGAAAAAGATTTTTATGATTTTGAAAAAGTTAAAGTGATTCAAGATGCTATGACTGAATTGATTGCTAAAAAAACCTATTTTGAAAAATTAGCGTTTCTGCAGTCTTTAGAAAAAGGCACCCTTGTACTGTTAATCCGAGCCTACTTTCATATTGTCGAAAACAATGTTTTGGCTTCTCAACAAAAGCATTAGCAAATATCCAGGGTAGAATAACCTATACCCGCGGGGTAGTTTCAAAAAATGAATACCATAAAGACCCATCCTCGCTTGTTTGCCTCTTTTTTGATTGGGCTGTCTGTTGTATTGATGGCTCCATACCTCGGGATCACTTCAAAAGTAACTCAGGCGCTTGTTGGCTACGACGTTGGGGCTTTTATCTTTATAATATGGGCCCTTTCTATGATGTCCAAATGTGGCCCGCATGAAATTAGAAAGCGTGCTTTATCCCAAAACGATGGGCAATCGACGGTCCTGATATTAGTTGGTTTAGCAATTATTTTTAGTACCGGCGCCATATTTTTTGATTTATCTGCAGTAAAAGATGTAGTCGGAGCCGAAAAATATGAACGGCTGATCTTGTCTGTTTCCACTATTGTTCTTTCTTGGTTTTTTACGAACGTGTCATTTACCCTTCATTATGCTCATGACTATTTTTTTGAGGTCCAAAATAATCGGGATGGGGGTCTAGTTTTTTTGCCTGCCTCTGAAGAACCTGACTATTTTGATTTTTTATATTTTGCATTTACTTTGGGAGCAACAGCACAAACCGCAGACGTAGCATTGGCTTCAAAAAAAATGCGCCGAACCTGTATAATTCATTCGATATTGGCATTTTTCTTTAATACGACGCTCGTCGCATTAACTATTAATATTGCATCCGGTTTAATTTAGTCACAGGTGCGACCTATTCGTCTTCGAGTTCGTCGTCGCCAACGGTGCCAAGATTGTATTTTTCAATTCGATAGCGCATCGACCGGAAGGTAATACTTAATAATTTGGCAGCCCGTTTTTTAATACCGTTCGCTTGATGAATCGCTTTAATTATTAATTCTTTCTCAATCTGACCAATGATTTTATCTAAATCAACGCCCTCATCAGTCACTTCAATTTCGTTCGAAGAGGCTAATTTCCGACCTGAACTAGTATTTACTAAGGGCGGCAGGCTTTCTGGCAAAACAGTTGCGCCGCTTTCCAGGGCTACAGTTCGCTCGAGCATATTTTCAAGTTCTCGCACGTTACCTGGATAGTCATATTTTTTTAAACTCTCCATCGCTTCAGTACTTATTGAAGAAATATTCTTATTTAGCTTATCATTGTATTTTTTTAAAAAAAAGTGAGCCAGCAATGGAATGTCTTCTTTACGTTCGCGAAGGCTTGGCGTCTTAATATGAATTACATTCAACCGATAATACAAATCCTGCCGGAAGGTTGACTTCTGAACCATATCTTCTAAATTTCGGTTCGTAGCAGCTATTATCCGCACTTCTACCTTAGTATCTTCTGTGGCCCCCACACGCCGAACAACTCGCTCCTGTAAGGCCCTTAGTAATTTTACCTGAATAGACAATGGCAATTCACCTACTTCATCCAAAAACAAAGTTCCACCATCTGCGACCTCAAATAGGCCCAATTTATCCGCAATAGCACCAGTGAATGATCCTTTTTTATGACCAAACATTTCGGATTCCATTAGATTTTCAGGAATAGCTCCGCAATTGATTGTTACAAATGGTCGATCTTTTAAAGGTCCATTGTAATGGATCGCTTTTGCAATAACTTCCTTACCTGTGCCCGATTCGCCCGTAACTAAAATATTTGTTGGCGCTTGCGACACTCGTTTTATCAAATCAAAAACATAGTGCATTGCAGGCGAGTTACCAATAATATTTTGAAACGAAAATTCTTTATTTAATTCTTTCTTAAGTGATCTGTTTTCAAATTCTAAATTTTTGCTTCGAAGAGCATTTGAAATGTTTATTCTAACTTCATCGATTTTAAATGGCTTAGTTAAATAATCGTACGCACCCATCTTCATAGCTTCAACAGCAGTCTCTGTTGTTCCGAATGCGGTGATCATCATGAACAACATTTCGGGATAATCCTGACGGACGTATTTTAATAATTCAATTCCCGTCATATTTGGCATTTGCAAATCTGAAATAATCATATCAAATGATTTTTTTTGAATAAGTTCTTTTGCTTTCAATCCATCTTCGGCCAACGTGATTTCGTAGCCTTCTTTTCGTAGCATAATTTCAAGGAATTCCCTGATCGACTCTTCGTCATCTACAACTAAAATTTTTGCTTTCATTGGCTAATCCCCTAGTTTTACTACTTAGGATATTCTCGCTAGGAATTGAGCTCTAAGCAAGGAAAATTAAACTCAAATTCTGCGCCCTGACCGAGGTGACTTCGAACATTGATAGTGGCGTGATGTGCTTCTAAAATTTTATGAGTTACTGCTAGACCAAGGCCCGTCCCCTTGCTTTTAGTCGTGTAAAACGGTTCAAATATTCGCTTCAAAGTTTGCTCGCTCATTCCAGATCCTGAGTCTTTTATTCTTAAATTCCAAAAATGATTTGATCGCTTCAAAACAATTTCTAATTCTGCAGTCGGCGCTTTATCCATCGCTTGAAACGCATTAATAATCAGGTTTAAAAATGCCTGTTTCAATTTATCTGAATAGCCTTTGATAAAAGCTTTTGGTTCTAATTCCACTTTAAGTTTTACATCTTTCCTGAGCAACGCATTTTGCGCGATATTGGCCAGCACTTCTTTCAAAAGTAAATTCAAATCACATGGATCCGTTGGGTTTTTAGAGGGCTTGGCGTATTCTAAAAATTCTGTAATCAAATTGTTTAACCGATCGATTTCTTTCAAAATGATTTTCATCAATTTTCTGTCGTCTTCCCCATGAGTCGTTTGGCTTAAAAGCTCAACACTACCGCTAATTCCAGCCAAGGGATTGCGAATTTCGTGGGCCACGCCCGCCGCCAATCCGCCTATCGCCGCTAGCTTTTCGCTTTGTTTTAAGTGAAATTCCATCTTCCTTATTTCACTTAAATCTTCAATCAATAATAGGAATAAATCGTCCGCTTTGGAAATCGGCTTGGCCACAATTTTGAATATTTGATCATCGACTTCATTTTTGAAATCGATTTCTTTTACCAATTCATCTTGGATATCTAGCCCAACAATTTGGTTCCAAATTGTTCCAAGTGGTGGAAAAAAATCTGTCAATCGCCCGTCAGATTTTATCAAAGGAAATAACATCAATGCCTTCGTATTCATTTGAATAATTTGAGAATTTCTATCCAACGTCAGCAGAGCAACTGGGGACTTTTCAATTATTAATTCATAAAGGTCTTCTAGCGATCTTAGCTGCCCTTCTTTATATTTTAAGGCAACTTCAGTTTGAAAAAGTTTTTCGCTAAGATACCCTGACAAACCTGCTACTCCAAAAAAAGCCATATTATTAATGGCGAGCGTTATCAGACTTGCAATCGTTTTAAACTCGGGCCCTAATATTTGAACCCAGCTGTAGTTAAAACTTGTCACTAGCGCAAGAACGACAGCACCTTTGCCTTTAAACAGAAAGCTTCCTAAAATAATATTTATTACATGAAGCAGCAAAAACAGACTTACAGACCCACTTGAAAAATAAACATAGAACGAAATTAACATGGAATCTAAGATAAAAGTCGCGAGTAAGGTCGTTGAATCTTCAGAAAGAGCATCTATTTTAAAAAATAGAAAAAAATGGGTCAGTAGCCCAATTCCAAGCACTAAAAACGAAGGGCCCAGCAAAGCCCACGAAACAAACGGGGCTTGCCAAAAATAAAAGAAAAGAAGAACTAAAAGTGAAAATATATATAGGAGCACCCTAACCGATTCAACTTGCCATCGCCGTGAAACTGTTTGGGCACTAATTGCCGACATTTCCCGCCATTGAGAAAATCGGTAAATACATCGCTACAACCAAAACTGCGATAATCCCGCCCAAGATAACCATCAACAATGGCTCAATAAGCGATGTTAAGGCTTTTACGGCTGTTTCGACTTCATCTTCATAAAAGTCTGCGATTTTATTTAACATGTTATCCAGAGTTCCAGATTGTTCACCGACTGCGATCATCTGAACCACCATATCTGGGAAAACTTTATCTTTTGCTAGGGGAGTTGCAAAGGCTTTACCTTGTAGAACCGAATCTTTGCAACGAATTAACGCCCGCTCCACTACAATATTTCCCGCGGTTCGAGATGCAATATCGATCGCTTCAATTAACCCCACACCGGAACTCAGCAGAGTACCCAGCGTACGAGTCATCCTAGCAACCGAAGATTTTCTTACTATTTCGCCAAAAATAGGAGCTCTGAAAATAAAAATTTCAAACGAGGCCTTTCCTGCTGGAGTGGAAAGATAGGATTTAATAATAAAAGGAGACGCAGCAGCCGTTCCGATTATTACCCACCAAAATTTAATCATCGCGTTTGATAACGCCACAACCATAGTGGTTAACATTGGTGGTTCTTTGCCTGCCTGATTAAAAAATTCTTGGAATTTTGGAATGATAAACACAAGGATCGCCGCAATAACGATACCGGCAACAACCACGATCACAGAGGGATAAACCATTGCCCCTTTTACTTGAGATTTCGTTTTTTCATTTTTCTCCATATAAGTAGCAAGCCGTCCCAAAATGCTATCTAGAATACCGGCCTCTTCCCCGGCATGCACCATGTTGGAATAGAATCGGTCAAATACGTTGGGCACCATTGCCATCGAATCAGATAGTTTTTTCCCTTGTTCGATACTTTTTTTAACTTTTAAAGCAGCATCTTTGAGAATTCCAGATCGCAAGCCTTCACCTAATATTTTCAATGCGTCCACGACAGGAATACCTGAGTTGATAAGGGTCGCAAATTGGCGTGTGAAAATCTGGAGATCTTTTACTTTTACTTTGGAAACGAAAAAACCCCCGCCTGCCGCTTTCATAGTATTCAGTGCTGATTTAGACTGGACCTTTACAACATCAAGCTGCATTTGGCGAAGCCGCGTACGAACTTCTGTTTCATTGAACGCGTCGATTTCTCCGTTTGTCACTTGCCCATTCAAGTTTTTAGCTTGATATGAATACTTTGCCATTAGATACCTACCTTCTTTAATAACGAATCAAGGTCTTGTGGATCTTTTGAAAATTCAAAAGCTCGTTGAAGTGAAATTTTTCGTCTTATTAATAATTGCAATAAACTTTGGTTAAAAGTCACAATTCCATTTTCATCATCAATGGATCTGAGTCTCTCTTCGAATGAATCAATACCTTTAAGATAGATCTCACGTTTGAGTTCTGGACTAAGAGGAATCATTTCGCCGGCAAAAACAGTTTCGTTATTCTCGCCTTCGATTTCATATTGTGAATAACTTAAAGTAAGTAAATCCAGCAGTCGCCACAAGGTATGTTGAGCCCTGGTATCGGAAAATAATGATAGTACTTTATGTATTGTGCTAACCAAGCTTTGATTGCAAAAATGCATAATTACCAAGCGACCGTCTTCGGCACACTCAATGGCCATTTCAACTTCGTGAGCTCTAGACATATTTTCAAAAATTAGTACTTCCGAATCCTTTATCACAGACATTCCAGAAGTAGTTAACTCTTCCACGTCCTTATAGTTCCAATATTTAAAGGGGGACTTAACCGTTTCTCTTAGAAAAACTGTCCCGGATCTTTTTTCATTTTCATATTGTTTGATTGCGCTTAAAAAGAATTTCTCAATCCCAGAAAATCGATTTCCATTTACCAATAGCAAGCCTTGACGTCTCGTCAAATTGTCTCGCATTACTTCTGGTATTAAAAACTCTTTTACCACCGAGTATCCTTATTAAGTATCTTTCACCGATGAGTTTAGTACTTCTTCAAGTGTCGTCACGCCACGCTTCAACTTTAAAAGAGCACTACGACGTAATGTTCGCAGGCCGAGTTCTCGCGATAAGTACCGTAACTGAGCTTGATTAGCGCCTTTTAAAATCGCTTCCTTAATCTTCTCGGTCATTGGTAGTAATTCATAAATAGCCAATCGACCTTTAATTCCCGTATTGTTACAGTTTGAACATCCCTTACCTTTGTATATTTTGTAGTCACCCACCTCATTAGCTGGGACTCCAATATTTATAAGGGTTTGCGGTGGGGTATCGACCGGAGATTTGCAGTTTTCGCAAATCTTTCCGACAAGACGTTGGGCTACAATAAGATTGATAGTGGATGTAATTACGTACGACTGGATTCCAATTTCAGTCAACCGAATCACCGTCGAGGGTGCATCATTGGTGTGCAAAGTTGATACAACCAAGTGGCCAGTTGAAGCCGCTTTGAACGATATTTCGGCCGTTTCTAAATCTCGAATCTCTCCGACCATAATTATGTCGGGATCCTGGCGCAGAAAAGATTTTAGTGCAGAGGAAAAATTTAAATCAATATCTGGATTCATCTGAACCTGATTGATTCCTTCTAAATTGAATTCCACGGGGTCTTCGGCGGTCGATATATTTACATCTGTTTTATTCAATTCAGACAAAGCAGAATAAATTGTGGTAGTTTTTCCGGACCCCGTAGGTCCAGTTATTAGCACCAAACCTTGTGGCAAATTGATACAGGATTTGAACAGTCGAAGGTCTTCTTCCTCGAAGCCCAATTTTGTCATATCCAGTTGCAAATTTGATTTGTCCAAAAGTCGCAAAACCGCTTTTTCACCCCATAGTGTCGGCATTGTACTAACCCGGAAATCCATGTCTGAATCTTTTGTTCTTACTTTTAAGCGACCATCCTGAGGACGGCGTTTTTCCGCAATATCCATTTTTGCCATAATTTTAATACGAGCCGCAATGGAAGGCGCCCAATCTCTTGGTGGTGGTTTGGCTTCAATTAAGATTCCATCCACTCGGTACCGTACGCGCATTATTTTTTCATAAGGTTCAAAATGAATATCGCTGGCTTTCTTTTTCATGCCTTCGTTCAAAATAGCATTTACAAACTTTACCACGGGCGAATCTTTATCGGTAATATTGTCAATCGTCTCGACTTTCTTTTCATCTAAGGTTTCTAAATCTACGTCTTCGCCCTCTAAATTATCTAAAACTTTATCGACGCTGATTCCGTAGTATTTTTCCAACGCTTGCTGAATCGCGATTGGCGACGCAACGATAGGCTGAATCACTTTAGCTTTAGTGATAATCCTTAAATCTTCTCGGACGAGGATCTGACTTGGATCGGAAAATGCGATAACGACGGTTGAAACCTTGTTTTGATTATCCAGCATTCTTTGAACAGGAATAATGTTGTGTTTATAGCATACATCTCTGGGCACCATTTCAGCAACAGCTTGGTCAATTTGAAACTGAGACAGATTGATACCTTGAATATTATAGAATGCTTCTAGTCCTTTTTGTACTTGAGCTTCTTGAACGAAATTCAGATTTAGTAAAATTTGAGTTAACAATAAATTCGGAGAGGTTTTTTTAGTTTCAAGCGCTTGTTCATATTGCTCTGGTTTAATTAGTCCTTGGCGATATAAAATATCGCAAGTTTTTTTGTCCCAAGGTTTAATTTCACTCATAGTTTATTATTTTAGATTAATAGAGCGAATTTGTTACTGGTCGATAGTCTCGATTTCCAAATAGTTAGCGAAAAAGTCCTTTTTAGTCGACTCGACATCGCTCCAAAGTCCCTTCAATGATTCATAATCATAGTGGGAAACAATATCTCGACGCTTCATGACCCTAAGACCAGCTTTCTCGGCCTCGAACAACAGCGGATGAATTGGTGTTTTAGAAGCCAGCTCGACAACAATTCCACTTGGGGACATAAAATTAAAATAAGCCAAATCGTTCATCAGCGTAATCTGTTTTTCAACGTCAACTGAATTGATTATCATGCTGGTAATATCCTGATTTTGAGTCAATTCTGAATAAGGAATAGTTTTGATCGTTACGCCAATAAAATATTTTCCTAACTCGGGACCAAGTGGCTCTGTGCCATCTGGTACGAAAAGAAGAATGGTCTTAAAACCGAGGCTTACTAGTAATGCAACCAAGGCTTCTCTGACCCAAGAGTTACACACCAAGCCCGCACACTTTTGAATTTCGACATTTCCAAACTGCGAGACAATCCGTTTTCTTAAAATTTCAAAATATTTTAATCGAGGCAGCCATTGACCATTTTCAACCGTTAAAGAATCGAACGTTTTATTGAACCTAACAGCTTCTGGCGCCATTGAAAGTTGCGAGACATTTCGAGATCCAAAGTTCAAATCGCTTCGGACAAGTGTTATCCCTGCTAAATCAATTGTTTTCAACTGATCCAAGTTTTCATAAGAAATAATTTCACTTTCAATATCGACAGAAGTTAAATGGCGTTTTACATTTTCAAGATTTGGAATCAAACCAGAAGATAAAAAATCTTGATTTATAAATAATCTAATCATGGCGAAAATTTCCGATTTAATGACCTAATATCGTCTGCAATTTGCGCTTTTATTTCTTCAATCCCTGAAAATTTCATTTCGGCGCGAATAAAATCAATAAACTCAACCCGAATTGAGTCTCCGTATATTTCTTTATTGAAATCAAATAGGTGGGTTTCAACTTTTATGAGATCATCGGATTTGAAGGTAGGAGTTTTTCCCACATTTGTGATAGAATCAAAAATCTGGTTTTCCCATGACGTTCGGGTTCGGTACACACCGAAATTAGGTAAATACAAAGTCGTGGCACAGGTCAGATTTGCCGTTGGAAATCCTATCAATCGCCCCCGTTTGTCTCCGTGAACAACGGCGCCATCAATAGAATAAGGACGACCCAAATAATGCGGAACCAATTCAAATCGATTGCCTTCAATTAAAAATTTTATAAAGGTCGAGGACACGATCTGATCTTCAACAATAAGTGGCTCGACAACCTCAAATTCAATGTTTCTATGTTCGCACCAGATTTTAATTGAAGCCCGATCGCCCATTCTGTTTTTTCCGATTTTCAAATCATGACCGATCACAATTTTTTTTATAGATATTTTGGACTTAATTCTATCTAAGAATTCATCGAATGCTAAATTGGCCATGCTTTCATCAAAATGTAATCGAATAAGATAATCAATGCCCAGATGTTCCATTTGGTCGTTTTGATAGGTAATAGAAAATAGTTTTTTGAAAGTCTTTTTAAGATCAAAAAACTGAACTGGATGTGGATCAAAAGTTATTACAATACTTTTTGGAATTTCTTGGCTTGGTTTATCTAGCATCAGTCTTTTAAGGACTTTCTGATGACCCAAATGGACGCCGTCAAAATTGCCAATCGTTAAAACGAATGATGAATTCGGGTTTAATATTTTGTCTAAACTTTCTAGAATAATCATAAAATCATTGAACTCTTAGGTTAATACGGATTATATATATTTAAGACATGCCTAGTCAAATCCAATCGAGCAAAGCTTCTGAAATGATAACCTCAGGTTCCCTGATCCGCATCCTAATTGTGTGGCTTATCTGCCTCGCGTCCTTGCGATTGGATTATTTGAATGATTTTGATCTTCGTTTTCAAATTAGGGGCGACCGCCCGCCTCCGGCAGATATTGTAATTATTGAGCTCAACCCTTCTGATATGCGGCATTTTTCAAGCAATCAAGTTCAAGATTTATTATTACTAAATTCATCTTCTGAAATTTCTGACCATTTTTATTGGAATACCCATCTTTGGAGTTCTCTTTTGGGTGGCTTGCTTAAAATGAATCCAAAATCGATCGTTGTCAGCTTGGATATCCTGCAACCAGCTCTGACAGAGGAATTTGATCACGGCCTCTTAACAAATAGAAAAATCAATTGGCTTTTTGCTAGCGGTACAGATGATCAGGGATTTCCCATTGTTCCCGTTTTTGAAAAAAAGAAGATTCTAGATATTTTAAATATCGAGTTTGAAAAGGACGGCCTAGTCAGAAAAATCAATCCTGGCCGAGACCCAACCACCGCTCGGTATATCAATTTTCAAGGTTCTGACAGTCGATTTTTAAAAATCTCCTACAACGCTTTAATAAACAACGAATGGCCCGTCCGATTTTTTAAAGACAAAACCATAGTTGTCGGCGGATTTACTAATTCTGACTACGAGTTTTTAACCCCGGTAGGTCCCTTTAGCCGAAATGCTTTAGTCGCACAAATTATTGAAAACAAGACCTATTCTGAATCGATTTCATCTCTGACTTTCTGGCCTCAGTCCTTGGCCCTGTTACTTCTAATTTCTGTTATTTATTTTTGTACTCTTTATTTGCCAAGAAACTTATCAATTGCGGTCGCGCTTGTAACTATATTTGCGGCCTTGATTATTAATATTTATTTGTTTGATGTTCACTTCTTTTGGTTTCCAATCGTTTCGACGTCTTTGTGTTTGTTTTTAGGTTGGCTTACCGGATATACGGTTGTGGCCGGTGAACTTGAAAAAAAGAACTTTCAGTTGGAACAAGAGAGCCAGACTCGAAAGCAATTAGAACTTTTAAAAACAAACTTCTTAAGTCTAATTTCCCATGACCTAAAAAACCCTTTGGCTAAAATTCAAAGTGTAGTTCAAAGAAATCTCAGCACGAATGAAAAGAGGCCTGTTAACGAGCCATTAAAAGCAGATTTGCATGCCATTCAGAAGTATTCAGAGGAACTCGATCATTATATTCGTTCGATGTTAAATATAGCTCGGGTCGAATCACAGGATATAAAGTTGAATCTTGTCCCAAGTGACATCAATCAAATCGTGCTGTCTTGCCTGGAAACCTTAGGCCCATTAGCTGTAGACAAAAATATTGAAATAAAAACCAAGCTAGACCCTTTGTTTTTGGTCGAAATTGATCCGATATTAATTAAAGAAGCCTTGATCAATATTATTGAAAACAGCATAAAGTATTCCCCGACCCAATCGAAGATTGAAATTATAACTACGGAATCAGGCGACCAAGTTAAAATCCTGGTCACTGATCAAGGGTTTGGTATTTCTTTTGACGAACTTAAACAAGTGGGTCAAAAATTTTTCAGATCCTCGTCGGTACCAGAATCCATAAAAGGCACGGGTCTGGGTTTATTTCTGGTAAAATATTTTGTAGAACTCCATTCTGGCACCATCGAAGTCTCATCGATCTTAAATAAGGGCACTTCTGTCACAATAAATCTTCCTAACCGGTAATATAAATATAAAACACTTCCAAAAAAGTAACGGTCTATGGTATTTTTAGGCGGATGGGTATTACCTTAAAAACTTTAATAGTCGATGACGAACCAGAACTGAGGGCTTCGCTTAAGCAAATTTTGCCTAACTCATTTCCCCACGTTCAATTTGAATTCAATGAAGCCGTCGACGGGCAAGACGCCGTTAATCAAGTAAAAAATAAATATTTTGACCTCGTTTTGATGGACGTAAAAATGCCACGTTTGGATGGAATTGCTGCCCTCAAAATAATTAAATCTCACGATCCAAGAATTTTTGTTGTGATAATGACGGCCCATGGAAACTATTCTGACGCCGTAGAAGCGATAAAAGAAGGGGCCTTTGACTATTTTCAAAAGCCAATCGAAATCGGTTCCCTATTTAAAGCCATTGAAAGCTGTTTAAATGCCCGGGAAATGGTTCTGGATTTAACGGCGTCCAATCCTATTTTTGACGATGATATTGACACTGAATTTGTGGGTAATTCCCAACAAATGCGTGAAGTGTTTCACTTGATTTACAAATTGAGCAAAGTGGACACGACTGTTTTAATTCGTGGCGAAAATGGCACGGGCAAAGAATTGGTAGCAAAAGCGATTCATCATAATTCCTTCCAGAAATCAGGCCAATTTGTCGCCGTGAATTGTGGTGCGATTCCAGAAAATTTGATAGAAAGCGAATTTTTTGGCCATGAAAAAGGATCATTTACGGGCGCGACCGAGAGAAAAATCGGTAAATTTCAAGCGGCCAACAATGGAACTCTTTTTTTAGATGAAATTGGCGAACTAAAAACAGACATGCAAGTTAAATTACTGCGTGCGATTCAAGATAAAGCGTTTACACCCGTCGGCTCAGTCAGGGAAATGAAAACCAATGTGCGAATAATCGCTGCTACAAATCGAAATCTAGAAAAAATGATTCAGGAATCTAAGTTCAGAGAAGATTTGTTTTATCGTTTAAATGTGATGCCTATTTTTATGCCTCCCCTTCGCGAACGGCTGGTCGATCTTGATAAATTGACCGATTATTTTGTAAAAAAATTCAATCGAAAGCAGAACCGCCAATTTGAAGGAATTGATCCGTCAACTTTAGCTCTTTTAAAAAAATACAAGTGGCCTGGAAATATTCGGGAACTTGAAAATTTCGTGGAACGCGCGTTTATTGTAGAATCAGGAAATAGAATTACCAACGCCTCATTGACTGAAAGTATGAAAGTACTTTTGCCGGCTTCTGGACAGGGAAATACCGTTGTCTCCAATCCAATGACCTCTCTACCTGATGACTCGTTTCGACCATTAGATTTTGATAACTTCAAAGAAGAGATGGAAAAAGATTTTATTGTTAAAGCACTTAAACAAAATAAAGGACGCATCAATCAAACAGTGGCCAATGCAAATATACCTAAGAACACTTTACTTCGAAAAATGCGAAAGTACGGAATAAATGTTAAAGACTTGGCCGAAGAAAAATAAGGGGAATAACTATGAGTGAAGATCAAAAATCAATTAAAGCATTTCTTCACATAACTCGGGAAAAAGCCGATGTCATTCTGAGCGCTGAACATGTAAATAATGAAGCTAAAACGGCCATCAAAGATTTGTTACAAATTTGTAATAATTTTGAATCCTTACTGACCAGTAACGTAGGTTCAAACGCCGATACGAATTTATTGAAAAAAAGATACGAGCAATCAAAATCTGAGCTTAAAAAAGCTGAAGAGAAAATAAATATAGCAAAAGAATCTATGCAGTCGCTGGTTGCTGAAGTGGTCAAAGTTAGCAATGAAACTAATACGTTATTGAAAGGGCTCGGAGCAGACACGGAAAGCCCAACGTTCAAAGCATTGACTAGAATAAAACATTCCATTGCCCAAATGGCGTCTATTATCACGGGTCCTAAGAAATAAAGGACCCGCTTAAAAGGCAAATCTGCCTCTAAAAAATATTACTTAGTTTCTGGGGGAACTTTGCTTTGATCTACTGTCACTTCAATTTCTACTCGGCGATTTTGCTTACGACCGTCTGTAGTTTTGTTGTCAGCGATTGGACTAGTAGGTCCCAAGCCTTGAGTTGAAATCACGTCTGTTGGCAGTCCAGCAGTTACCAATTGAAACTTAACAGCTTCAGCCCGTTTTTGAGAAAGTGATTCATTTGTTTTTTTAGATCCTGTGCTGTCTGTAAAACCTTTTATCGTTAAAACATTCTCTGGATATTTTTTCATAATTCCAGCCATTTCAGCTAAGCTTTTTTTGGCCTCATCTTTTAAATCAGATTTTCCAGTATCGAATAAAATATCACTTTTCATTTTCGATACAAGACCCTGTTCAGTTCGTTTTGTTTCGGCTACTTTTTCAAGCTCTTTGGCCTGTTTATCCATTCGTTTGCCTGCAAATGTTCCGATTCCAGCACCGATTGCAGCGCCTAGCAAAGCTCCTTCATTACGTTTTCCCGTTTGATGACCAATAACACCACCAAGGACTGCGCCTGCGGCAGCTCCAATTCCAGCTCCTTTAGCTGCATTCGGATTTTCTTTCATTGTTTCACAACCAGACAGTACAAGTCCCAATGTGACGAACGAAGCCAAAAGTACCTTTTTCATATGTTCTCCTTAAATATCGTTAAGCTCCAATGGTAGCGACCTTCAGAAAAAAGTCAAATTTTCTGTCTAAGGAATTAACACGACAGCCTAGGGCCGTCGGTAAATTGAAAAAGTGAGTAACTTTTCAACAGCTCATTTTGGGGATTCCGGAAAAGTGAATATCTCCTGGACGACTGAAAAAAACTAAGTCGCTGCTTTTTATTTAAAACATAATGATTTCAGCTACTTATGCGTGATTCAATTTGATATTTTTATGTAAAAATACCGTCTTTTTAGTTACTTAAGGTCTTGATTAGCAAAGGTTCTAAAAGTCTCTAGAATAGATAAAGAGGAGGTCAAGATGACCTTGATTCAAAATACTAAACTTAGCAAACGCACTACGAGTTCAAGACGAGCTCTATGTCTTTGCATTGCAGTGGCTTTTCTTGGTGTGTCTTGTCAGAAATCTAATGATAGTTTTTCACTCCTTGCGGAACAATCTACATTTCAGCAAGCCTCTACATTTCAAGTTCGCAAAATTGATATCTTGTGGGTGATTGATGATTCAGGAAGTATGGCGACTTCTCAAAATAATATTATCACTAACTTCAATTCGTTTATTCAACGATTTCAGACACTAAACTACGATTTCAATATGGCTTTTATTTCTACAGATGCCTACATGGATCTTACCGACACGCAATCGGGCAATCCCTACCGAACTACTTATTGTGCTGGTTACAATAAAAAGTGTTCGGTATTTCGTGATGGCCCTGCAAAAGTTTCTACCCCTGCTCTACATAGTGGGACCCCTATTATTACCAAACTGACAGCAGGTATTTCTCAAGTTTTTAACTTGAATGCGGCCCAAGGAACTCAAGGCTATGGCGATGAAAGACCTTTTTTAAGCATAAAAGTCGCTTTAGATAATCCTGCTAATACTGGGTTTCGCAGGCCTGATGCGTATCTTGCGGTAATTATTGTAAGTGATGAAGATGACTATTCTCAAAGCGTAATGACTCCAGCTTTAGAAACACTACCAGGAAATGGCTATTTAACTGATAGTCATATACATTCGGTCGACAGCTACGTTCAGTATTTAAGTGATTACACACAATCGACTGCTACAGTTAAAAATTTCTCGGTAAGTGCGATCACTATTATGGACCAAACCTGCCTTGATTTTTTAAATACGACGTTTGCAAGACGCCTTGGATCTCGCTTGATGCAAATCGCCGATAAAACCGGGGGAACTAAAGCGTCCTTATGCGGGAACTTCGGCGAAAGTCTGCAACTTATTTCAGATAAGGTTCTCACTTTGACATCGTCTTTTAAATTGGATCGTGAACCCTTGAAAGAAACGTTGAAAGTAGCAGTGAATGGAGTGTCCGTATCTGAAAATGAACTTAATGGATGGACCTATGATCCTGCGGCAGTAACCGTAAACTTTCATGGATCCTCAATTCCGGCAGCGGACGCCTCCATCAGCATCACCTTTGATCCGGTAACTGTTAAATAAGAAAAAAAGTAAAGACGAACAGTAAAATTTTAAATTCAGACCGCCTACAGGAGTTTTCTTAAAATGAGTCAGCAAGCACACGCACTTAAAAAGACAGAATCAAAATGGTACATACTTCGCGGTGAAAATAAATACGGCCCTTTCGAATTTCAAACCATGATAGCCATGATTCAAAAAGGCGAGTTATTTGACTACAATTACATTTGGTCTCCGCAAATGGAAGGCTGGCAGCCTCTAGGCGAAGTGGAAGAATTTTCAAAAGAGCGTTTATCGTCGATAATTAGAACACAAGATCCCATTAGCCACGCATTTTCACGCAGAGGGGCTGATCGAGCGGAAGTCACGATACCCATTTGCGGTCATAATGACGAATTTTTCTTCAATGGGCAGCTCATCTCGATTAGCTTGAACGGCGCACTCGTGCTGATTAACAACCCGTTATTGTTACCCGGACAAAAACTAATTTTAAATTTGGGCAAGAACGAAATTAACCTAAAATCCTTTAATGTTCTCGCACAAATAGTCCGAAAGAATTTTAGTAGACAACGACTAAACGTAAAATCCGGGTTGAATTACGCCATCAAATTTGTGGAAGCTCCCGACTGGGGAATTAAGCAAATTCAAAATTTGGTCAATCTCTACCACGAAGTGAACGAAAAGGAGCAATAAGATGGGAAATATTTTCGAATTTTTAAAGGAAGCCGGTTTTTTTGGAGTTTTGATCGTGATGGTTGGATTTATTTCCGTTTATTTTATCTCGGAAAGGATCAAAGTTTTGTACTTTGACTACGGGATGGATGTAAAAGATTTTACCCAGCGAGTCCACGCACTTATCGTTTCAAAAAAATTGGATGAAGCCCTAGTTTTAAGCGCGCAGTTAGAAAAAAAGCCAATGGCTCGCGCATTTAAAACTATCCTAGAAAAAGCCGATCGAGACGATGAAACTATTTTTCAAGCTCACGACAATGCAATGAGCGAAATTATCCCTCTGTACACCAAGAAACTACACTATCTAAGCATGCTGGCCAACGTGGCCACAATGATTGGTTTGCTAGGAACAATCTCTGGCTTGATTACATCGTTTAAAGCAGTTTCAAAAGCCGACGCGGCCTTAAAACAGCAGCTTTTATCCAGTGGTATTGCCGAATCTTTAAATACGACTTTGCTAGGGCTTGTGGTTGCTATTCCAGCCATGGTTTTTTTCTCGGTCTTGTCATCGAGACAAAATCAACTGATAGAGCAAACTACTGAAAAATGTGGCAAGTTGACTGAAATTCTTACGTCCTCTCACCTGCCTCAATTAACGCGACAAAATGTATTTCCAGATGCCTTGCCGCCAAATCCTAACTCTAAAGTATCCTAAGGAATCAAAGCATAATGGGAGCTAAAAAGTTTCGCACACATTACGAAGATTTTGAGCTGGATTTAACACCCCTGCTTGCGATCATAATGAAACTAGTTCCCGTGCTGGTCATTTCATCTTCGTTTTTGCAATTAACACAAATTGAAACGGAATTGCCCCAGGTAATCAAACAGCAAATCGAAAACCAAAAGCAATATCCTGATAAAATGGCTCAAATTAAAATTCAAACAGATGCAAAACACGGAATGAGTGTGCTCGTTGCTAAAGGAACCGATTCAGACACGTTCACTGTTCCCGCTGATAATGGAAATTTGAATTTAGCCATGTTAAATGCAAAACTTGTTGAAATAAAAAAGAAAAATCCAGAGGTTTTCAAAATTGACCTAGCCCCCGATGATTCGCTTACTTACAGCGAAATAGTTACCATTTTAGATGGCGCTAGAAAATCGGCAAGCCATGACGAGTTTGTATTCATTGATCCAAAGTCTGGCAAAGAAGTTAAAACCGATTTTCTATTTCCCGAAGTAGTGTTCAATAATATTTTTCAATAGGAAGTTATGGGTAGAAGAAAACGATACGTCCCACAAGTCACTAAAAAAACGGGAATCATGGTTAACGTCACGTCATTAACTGACATGTTTACTGTAATTTTAGTCTTCCTATTGCAAACGTACAATACCTCAGAAGTGCAAATCGACCCACCAAAAGATATCAGAATGCCTGTTTCACAATCGGAAGGGGTATTGACCCAAGGTTTAGAAATGACTTTAAGCAAAGACAACTTGTCTATTGGAAAAGATTTGGTTGCAAATTTAAGCGGCAATGATTTCGTGGTTAACGACCGGGACCCAAAAGATCCAAATTTTATTCCACCTCTTTTTAATTCTCTAGATAAGACTTTTAAAGAATCCACATCCAAGGCAGTAAAAGACGGCCAGATTCTGCTGATTGCCGATCGCGATTTGCCTTACGCCGTAATTAAAAAAGTAATGTACACAGCATCCATGGCCGGGTTTCCACAGGTTAAACTTATAACATCGAGTCAATAATGCTGAAATTAGTAACCCTGCTAGTTCTATTTTTCAGTCTTAGCGTTTTAGCTAAAAAAAAAGATGACCGAGGTCTTCTTCCAGAGCTTAACACTCAATCAAGTAGTGAAAAAGAAACTGAATCACAATCATTAAAATCAGAAGTCATGATTTCTAAAACAGAAAATAAGGCCATCGAAGCCCTTCAAAACATTATCAAAAAGAAAAAAGGGACACCACAAGAAGCGGACATGCTTAATCGCCTAGCAGAACTCTATATGAGAAAATCCAAATCTGGACGTTTTTTTGATCTTCAAAGACAGGATAATAAAAAACAAATAAGCTCTTTTCCTGTGGCGCAGGAAAAAGGTGCCGATTGGCTGAACAAGGCAATCAAAGCCTATAATCAGATATTGACCCAATTTCCCAAGTTTTCAGATACCGATAGTGTTTTATTCAATTCGGCTTTTGCTTACCAACAAATCAACCAAAAGAAAAATTCCGAAACGAATTATAAAGCCCTCATCGACCGATTCCCAAATTCGCAATTATTGCCTGATTCCCTACTTGCCCTTGGAGAACTTTTATATGATCAGGGTCGATTTAATGATGCTAAAATATATTTCGAAAGGATAGAAGGGTTTCCTGATTCGCGAGTTTATGTTTATGGACTCTACAAACTGGGCTGGACTTACTATAATTTAAAAAATTCCTCAGACGCCACTAAAAAATTAAAACTGGTAATTGAAAAAAATCCTCCCGATAAAGAAACTACCAATCGAAAGGGCTACTATCTTCGCAAAGAAGCAATCCGCGATTTGGTCCTTTTCATCGGAGAAGTCTACCGAGCCGAAGACCTCTATGGATTTTTTAAACCAATCGTTACCATCGACGAACTGGGCCCGGTTTTTTTCGACATGGCTAAATTGTATGATTCGTATTCCAAACTTAAAGACATTCATCTCTTTTTGAATGAATTTATCAAAAAAGAGCCGAACAATCTTTATGTTGTTAAGTCCCACATCCTTATGGCAGAAACCTATGAAACCCTAAAAAAACGCGAACAAGTTATCTCGGAACTTAGTTTTTCGGGTGATCTATGCACAGTTGGTTCTGACTGGCGTGTCCACCAAACACCTGAAGCTATAAACGATGTTTGTCAGGTTGAATTCAAGCGATCAAGCCTGGATTTGGCAAAACGTTGGTGGGAAATATGGCAAAAAAACAAAACTCACAAAGAATTTTCCCTTTTGACGGAAACTATATTAAAGCTCATCATAAAAAATGAAGATTCGACAGCGCCGGACCTAAAAACCCGAACCATCCTTGCCGAGCTTCAGTTCCAAATTGAAAAATTTGATGAGGCTGCTGAAAACTACTACTATGTCGCGACAAATTCAAAAGACAAAAAAGAAACTCATGACAGCTTATATGCAAGTCTATATTCAATTGAAAAATCAATGGAACAAAAACCGTCTAACGACAAAAAAATCCAAAGAAAACAAAGAGCTATTGAGTACTACACTAAGTTTCCAGATGGTGAACACTTTTTTCCTGTGGGGTTAAAGGTCGCAGTTACCTATTATGAAGAGAAAAATTTTGAAGAATCTCTTAAGGTTTTGGCCATCACAGAAAAGACAAAAACGGACAGCACCGTGCGAACAAAATCTCAGGATCTTATTCTAGATATTTACAATATTCAAAAACGATATGCAGAATTAAAAGATCTCTCCCTTGCCTATTTGAAGGAATCCAAGGAGGAAAACCGCACCAAATCCCTTACGAAAATCAATGAAGAGTCCCATTTTTCCGAAATCCAAGTTAAAAACCTTCAGCTGAAACCACTCGATCAAACGCAAAACCTAGTTAGCTATTTTGAGTCCCATAAGGGCTCTGAACTGGGTCAACGTGCATTACTCGATGCTTTAAAAATATTTCTAGAAAAAAAGAGTCTGAATAATTTTGTAAAATCAGCGGAAGAACTTTTGAAAATCTACCCAGCCTATGATAAAAAAACTAATTTGGTAAAAGATCTGGTAAATTCCTATACTGATCTTACTAATTTTAAAAAAGCGGCAGAGTGGTCTTTACGACTTGCCTCTTTAGAAAAAGATAAAAAGTCGATTTACACGGAAAATGCTGCTGATTTAATTTTGTTAGATGGACAATCTAAAGACGCGCGGCTCTTATACCAACAGCTACTTTCTGATTCAAGCAAAGAAAAGCGTATTCAATTGTTCAGTAAAATCAAGTCAACTTTAGACCTGGCAAAAGATCAAAAAGAAATCGTAAAAATTAATAATATCATTTTAGATCTAAATATTGAACCTTTTGCAACTGACGTACTTACCGAAAAGGCAACCCAACTGTACGATAAAAAAGATTTTAAAAATGCGTTCGAGTTGACAATGAAAATCCTTAAACGTGATTCCCCTTCTGAAAATCGCGCCAAGGCACGATTTATTCAAGGACGGATATTGGAAACCGAATTTGTTTCTCAGAGTTTAAAAACTACTAAAGAAGACCGACTTGGACTTTTAATTCAACTAAAAACTGAAAGACTTGAAAAAGCACAAACTGCCTATTTAGGTGTTACCAAAATGTCGACATCTGCCGACCTTGTGAAAAGTAGTTTTGAAGCCGTGGACCGTTGCTATGGTCACTATATTGAATCACTTACAACAATGCCGTTTCCAGAAAGTCTTTCTGCAATAGATCAAGAATCCCTGCGGTCTGAAATAGAAAAGGTACTTGGACCGATTGAAGAAAAACGAAAAGAAAACTTGGCCGCTTTAGGAGTTAAAGGCGGAAATAAATCAATTGATGGAACGCTCGGAAATTTTTGGTTGGAAACGGCTCCAGAAAAAAGTGTTCGATTAGAACTAAGTATTCTTTCTGATTCTTTTCTGCCTTTGGCCCTTCCAAAAGATCCAAGTAAAGAGTCCAAACTATTTTCAAATAATGATGTTGAAACGTGCAAAACCGAATCTCCAAGAATCAGATTGCCTCTTGTTTACAGCTGCGCAGAAAAATTGAGATTTGATTTGGCCGACGAGCTCGTAAATCGATTGGCCAACCAAGAAGATAATTTGGAATCCGTTCAATGGGGAGCCGCTTTTTTAGCTTTCAAAAAAGGACAATTACTAAAAGCTCAATGGATATTTGAAAAATTAGACAAAGAGAGCAAAAACAACAAGGACTTGATTGCCTACAATCTCGCGTTAATCAATAGAAAGAATAAAGCGGATTCTAGTTCCAGTATCAAATTGGATTCAATTGCAGCCCTTAAAGACGATTCCTTCTTAGGATTGTATTCGCGTTTCATTACGCTCTACAGAATTCAAGACTACAAAGAAATCGAAAGTTTGCATTACCAGCTTACTCAGCAGCGTGAATATTCGGAAAATCCAGCATTTAGAGAGTTTTTGCTGCCCTATTTAGCTGAAAGTTTGTCTCAAGTTGAGAATACCGACAAAGCCATTAAAATTTTAGATTCCTTGCCGGTTTCCCAATGGAAAATTCCCGAGTATTTGTATTTTTCGAAAGCACGAATCTATGAGGTGTTTAAGAATTCGACGGAACGAGCTATATATTTCTATGATTTAGCTAATAAAGAAACTAGACTAGCCGATAAGAAATCGTGGCTAGTTAAGAAAGTTGGTTTCTTGAAATCCAAGAAACAGTAACTAAAAACAAATACGCGGTATGTAAGCTCCAAAAAAAAGTTTAAGGAAGGACGCTATGAAGGCTTATCTGCTGGTATTTTTTCTATTTGTGGTCACAGCTGCGCCTACCTATTCAGAATCCAAAAAAAAGGTCGTAAGAAAAGTCCAAGAGGTCAATTTTGCTGAAATGAGCATTAAAGGAACCATCCGTAATCCTGACGGAGCATTTCTGGTTCAGAAAAAGGGGATTAAATTCATGCCCTTGGTTGACGTTCAAAAAAATATGGACAAAAAAATCAGGGACGCTAGCTTTTACGTGAGATAAATTAAAATGAAGCAACTTTTTATTGAACAACACAACACTACGGGCGAAAAAAAGGTCTGGAAACTAGGGACCGACAAGCGCCAATATACGTTTGGAACATCCAGAACGGCCGACATCGTGTCGATTGATTCGTCGTTGGAGTTTTGGGAAGGACTATTTGCATTTGAAAATGGCGAGTGGAGCTATATTTCAATGAATTCTACTTCCCACAAATCAGATAACGGTCCAGATACAATTGTAGATTCAAAAAAAGAAATACATTTCAAAAATTCAACAATTGGATTAACGACCCTTACTCGGGACGTTGAAATAAACCAATTCAAGCTCGATTTGTCAAATCTAGGAAGCAATACTAAAAAGTTCCAGGTTTTCCAAGTTTGTTATGAATCTCAAGTAGTTGAAACTCAAATCATACCTTTTTCGAAAAAATTTCTTCCAAGAAGTTTGCCAGGATCGATGAAAATTGACCCGATACTCTCAGCTTCTTGGCATGTATCCAAGGTCGGAGATTTTACAGTTAAGCAAAAATCTATCGACGTAGAAAAACCGTCAAAGTTGTTCTTTTTAAAATCAGAAGATTTGATCGACCGCGACGCCACAGGAGGCCTTCTTTCGCTAGTCGTTCTTTGTATATTATTTTTGTCAGGCTATTTTTTAATACCAAGAACAGAAAGATACATTCCAGTATCTAAGAAAGCCATTGCAACGCGAATTTTCGTTACAGAACAACCAAAAAAAGAAAAAGCCAAAGTGCAAATCAAAGACGATACCAAAAAATTTGCACCAGCGGTTGTCGAAGCACCCAAAGTTGAAACAACAGCATCCGGTGATTCTCAGCCTGCAAAAAGCAAAGTTGCTGGTGTTCTTAAGACTTTAAATTCTGGACGTCTATCGACGCTCATTTCCAAGGTATCAGCCCAAGGGCAAAAATCTAAAACCGTAGTGATATCAGATGGAGTGGCTGCCGGAAGTGGCGCCTCTGGTCGCGCACTTGCGGGAATGGGCAAAATTGAAAAATCTGGATCAGACTGGAGCCAAGACAACGGATCCAAAGGCTTTAAAATTTCTACCAACGGAATAGGCGGCGGTAAAAACGTAAATAGTTTTGCCACGTTGTCCGGTGGCAAAGTCGGTAAAGGCGGCGTTGGCTTGATCGAAGATGAAAGCGAAGTCGTCGGTGGTCTTGATCGCGAAGAAATTGCCAATTACATCCGGACTCAGCTTGGGCAAATACTTTATTGCTACGAACGTCAGTTGTCTGCAAACAAAGAACTTTTTGGGAAAGTTTCAGTAAAATTCACGATCAACGGAATCGGTAAAGTCGAAACCCAGATTGTAAGCGATACGACATTAAAAAATACAACAGTCGAAGGATGTATGCTGAATAAAATTGCGAGCTGGAAATTTCCAGCTCCTAGGGGAGGCACTAAAGTCATCGTGACTTACCCTTTCCTATTTAAGAGTACTAACTAGAGCACTATCACAGGAGGATACGTGAAATACATACCACCGACTTATTTCAGCGCTGCCGCGTTCACATTTGTGTTTGCCTTTTCGATTGCCAGCTTTTCAGAAACTTCCCTTGAAAAAAAAGAAGAAGATCCAAAGAAAATTGAAAATGTGGATTCGGATAAACTCGATATTCAAAAACTAGAACAAAAATACTGGTCTGCCAAAGATGATGACTTTAGCGTTATTCAAAATAGGGCCTTCCAGAAAGAAAAAAGATTTTTTGGATCTCTTAACTATGGCATTCCCTTTAATGATCCCAATTCTATAGGTAGTTTAATGGGTTTAAACGCAGGATACTTTTTTAACGAACGCTGGGGCATAGAGCTTAACTATGTGAGCGCCCATTTTCAGTTCAATGATACAGTCGACTATTTCAAAAATCGATACGGCGTTCTACCCGATCACAATACGTTTAAATCAGCCCAAACAATTATGGGCTATTGGGTCCCAATATATGCAAAAATGAGCTTTCTAGATAAAAAGATTATCTATTTTGATATGGGACTTGGATTTGGACTCGGAACAACCACTTTTGATCAAAACTCGTGCACGGATGTAACTGTTTGTAAATCTGGCACTGGTTTGGGTGGAATATCAAAAAGTTCGCTTTCTAGTTCTCACTATGCTTTTTCAATTATGCAGCAGTTTTTCTTAAGTGAACATTGGGCTATCCGAGTCGATTTGATTAACCGATATACAAATGAATCACGAGTCAATTCGACTAATAACCAAGATATTGGTTCAAAACAAATTAACGACACGGCTTTTCAATTTGGTGTAACATTTTGGAAATAAGGACGATTAAAATGCCTAGAATCATTCAATTTAATATCTTATTACTTTTAGGACTGCCTTTATTTTGTTTCGCTCAACTAGACGTAAGAACCAAAGGGCAGGCCCCTTCAAAAAAGCTATCGATTAAAAAATCGAAGGTTCCATCCTATACTTTCAAACCAGGGCAAGACATTCCCCGTTTAGATATTGGAACTGAAAACGAGCTGGCCTACAAACCAATTGATCTGAACTTGAAGCAAAATCAGATTTCAAATCAAAAGGTTAGAAAGCTCAATGTGGTAAAAGCGATTGAGCCTGATAAAAAATTACTGGCACTACCGACATTTAATCTACCAAAATCTGTTGCCTCAAAAAAAACAATGGATGCTATCCCTACCCTAGAAAGCTTAAAGGTGACTTATTCGCCATCTTTTACTGATCCAAATGTGGCTTTAAAAGACATTATCCTTTTTAAGCCGCAGGAATTCAAAATTCTAGAGGGTCAGATTTATTTCGAAAATATTAAAAATTTCGAAATGGCCCTATCCCATTTTGGTGATTTACTTAAAGACAAAGAATTTGGATTAGAGGCCTATTATCACTATGGACTGGCCGCTAAAGAACTTAAACTCTATTCCGAATTCAAAAATTCATTAGTAAAAGTTGCCGGTAGTTCAAAATCAAAAGAATTGCGCCATTGGGCTTTAGACGAACTAGTACAAGGCATTTCGCTGCTTGAAATTAATTCTGTCGGAGATATCGACCCTCTGATTGAAAGTGCTGATTTTGACGCCGATAAATTTGACGCTTATCAATTTTATAGATCTAAATACTATTTAGAAAAAGGCAACCTGACAGAAGTTGAAAATGCGCTAGCATTAATTCCAGAGAAATCTGAATTCTACCCCGAGTCTCGCTTTATAGCCGGCCTTTCAAAATACAGACAAGGAAAAATTTCTGAAGCAGAAGAACACATTCAAGAGGTAATTAAAAACAGTAAATCCCTCGCAGCGATTCAAACTCTAGCGTCCTTAACCCTAGCCCGAATCTATTTTCAAAAGCAAAATTACAAAGAGGCCCAGCGACTCTATCTTTTGGTAGACAAAGACCACCCGCTTTGGCTGCAAGCCATGGTGGAATTAGCCTGGACGCAAATTTTGATGAATGATCACGAAGGGGCCGCTGGAAATATGTTTTCCCTTCACACAGATTTTTTTAAAAATGCCTACAATCCAGAATCTTATGTGGTTCGAACAATCAGCTATTTGAATCTTTGCCAATTTGGAGACAGTCTACAAGTTTTAACGGCCTTAGGCAGAAAGTATGCCCCTTACTATGGCAGAATTGAAACTTATATGACTCAAAAAAAGGATCCTGCTGATTACTATCAAACGGTTCGCTCATGGTTAAAAAATCCAGATCAAAAAGACGTAGATGGAGTTCCCCGATCCTTCGTGATAGAGCTGGCTCGACATCCATCGTTTATTACAGTTCAACGAGATATTAATCGATTAGAAGACGAAATCACGGCTTTTAACCAAGTTACACTGAGCCTCATTCAGCGTGAAAAGGATTTAATCAAAAAACAAGCTTCCTTAAGTCAGGAACTAAACGGTTTGAAAACTGGACTTTTGGATCCTAAAAAAAATCATGAAATTTTAAAAGAACAAGAACAAGCTATTCAAAAACGACTTCAAAGTTTTAAGTATCAACAACAAGGAATTAAATCCGCCCGAGATACAATCAAAGGAATTCGCGAAGTTTCGTTTGCACGAATAGACAAAGATAAAACAAAACATCGCGTGCGCGCGGGCATCGTTTTAAAAGAGCGCCTTGCCAACCTAACCAGCGATCTTAAAGACCTGCTCGATCAAAATGAACTCTTACAATACGAAGTTTACTCTGGTGCAGGGGAACATCTTCGTTTCCAAACGGTTAGTCAGGACATAAAGGGCGATGACCCTAAACAGCGGGAACTTGCTTTGGCCCAAGCGCTAAAAGAAAAAGATAAAAAAGTGAAATGGAACTTTCAAGGTGAAATCTGGGAAGACGAAATTGGACATTTTCGATCGTCTCTCAAAAACGTGTGTGCACAAGAATAAGGAGATTTTATGAAACAGCTATCAAATTTAATAATTACTATGTCACTACTAGCCTTCACTGCCAGCGCCAAACCAAATAGCGCAGACACTTTGGCAAAGATTAAATCTAATATCGATAATGCCAAGCTAAATCTTGAAGACTACAAAAAAAACCTAACTGTAGTTGAAAAAAATATTCAAGAAGTGACCAAAGCCAAAAAAGAAGTCGATGACCAAAAAAAGCAAGTTACAACATCCCTAAAAGAAAACCAAAGCTCAATAAAAAAAGTTGAAAGCAGTGAAAAAGAACTGCAATCACTCCTCACTGAAGAAAAGGCAAAACTGGCTCAAGAGGACAAAAAAATAAAGGAACTCGAAGATTTAATTGCCAAAATTAAAGAAAATCAAAAGAAGCGAAACGAAAATATCAAAGACTATGACACTCAGGTAACCAGTATCGCGGAAGAGAAAAAACAATGGTCCGCTCGGATTCTGGGGCTAAAGGATCAGGACAAGCAAGTGTCTGACAAACTTAAATCCGTGTCCCAGCAAGACAGCGATTGGAAAAACAAAAAACGGGGCTATGAAGGCGAAATCCAGCGATGGAACAAGGAAATCGACAAACAGCAAAAGACCTACGACAATTTCAAAAATATGGCAGAAGTAAAAGAGTAATTAGATTTTCTAAAAAATTGAAATACTAATTTTTATCAAGAGCTAAGTTAATTTTATCCGCAGTTTCTTTAAAAAAATCTTTTTCTCGCAGTGAAATTTTAGAGAACTGCTTGGTCGAATTGTACTCGTCCAAATGTTTATTTATTCTAAAAAGTGGCCCAGCCACTCGATTGGTCATTACCAAGCCGACACCGTAACTTACAAAAATAACAATTAAACTACTAACAAGAAGAATAACAAGCTGTTCGTTAGTAACACTCTCAATTAGCTCGTTAGCTTGCTCATAGGCGGGCCCTTTTACCTGGCTGGCAAAGTGGGTCAATCTATAATAAACTATCAAGTTGCTCAGCACATAAAAGAAAAGATTTAAAACAATTCCAAACGTTATAAAATTTAAAAATTTTATTTGAAAAACTGGCTCAATGAGATACTTTTTGCGAACCATAAAAACCCCTTTGTAACTCTAGATGTTCTGATTAGAGACCAGGAATCTGCGTCTTTCAATTGTTAAATTCAAATAATTTTCAAATTGTCCATACTAACTGTTTTAACGTCACCGTCTCATTTCAATCCAAATTTTGCCTCATTCTAATAATCTGGAACCAACAGGTGGAAACACCTTGGACAATATGCTAAATTGTAGACACAACAAGAACGTAATTGGAGTAACTCATGCGAAAATCATTAAAAAATAATCATGGATTTAGTTTGACTGAGCTTTTAACGGTGGTGGCAATTATAGGGATACTTTCTATGATTGGAATTCCTCGTTACCAATCATTTAGGGTGAAAGCCTATCAAGCTGAAGCGCGGGGCATTTTATCTTCACTCCACTCCGGTGAAACGGCTTTTTTCCTAGAATATGGCGGTTATCATTCCTCACTTAAAGTGTTGGGTGTTTCGCCTCTTGGCAAAGCTCGGTACAATATCGGCTTTGGCGCTTCTGGCTCAGTACCAGTAATGGCTCCGATTGAACCTGTGTATTTAAATACCCGAACCGTTTGCGCTGGTACTTATGGACTTGGCGCAGGAATAGAGTGTCAAATGAATGCTCCGGTTCCAGTGGTACCAATTTCGGCCACAGTATCACAAACTTCCTATAGTGCGTTGGCAGTGGCCTACGATAATACGCTTTTGTCAGAATCTCAAAATCCTGATTCGGTTTCAATTGTAGCCAAACTTATAATGGGAGAAGACTCAAATGCAGTTGGCCTTCCGCCGCCAGCTTCGATTCCGACTGGAACTGTGCTAGATGGATGGGGCATGAATGAACTCAAAGTAATGACTCACGCTTCAGTCGACGAGACTACAATAGATTGTTTCGCATTACACACATGTGAACACATACTGCCTATGCCACCGGAACCAGCTAACTAATTTTTTTGTTTTTAAATAAATAGATTTGAGGCCCGTAAAATGGCTCTCAAATCTGCCCCCAAAAAATCTTTGATGCCGTTTCATCTCGAACAAAAATACGTTTCATAATGAAAAATAGAACCCAAGCTGTGGAAAAAAATTCGACAACCTGCTATTCTGTAGACACATCAAGTACGTAGTTGGAGAATTTATGACAAAACCATTAAAGAACAATCGTGGATTTAGCTTAATAGAACTTCTAACGGTGGTAGCCATCATAGGCATATTGTCCATGATTGGAATTCCTCGCTATCAACACTTTCGAACCAAAGCCTATCAAGTCGAAGCACGGAATATTTTAAATTCTGTGCATGTAGGGGAAACTGCTTTTTTCATTGAGCACGGTGGTTACCATTCGTCACTGAAGGTATTAGGTGTGCAACCACTTGGAAAAGCAAGATACAACATTGGTTTTGGTTCATCCGGTTTTATTCCCGCCTCTGCGCCCATTGAAATGACGTTCCTAAACACAAAATCCCTTTGCTCTGGAACTTATGGTGTTGGTTCAGACCTTGGATGTGTGATGAATGCACCCGTTCCATCAGTGGATATTGGTGCTACGGTTTCTCAATTTTCTTATAGTGCGGTTGCTGTTGCCTATAGCAATACTTTGCTTTCTGAAAGTCAAAATTTAGATTCTGCTTCGCTTGTGGCTCAGATGATTTTTGGTCAGCCATCAAATGCAAACATGACCCCGACTATAGCTTCAATCACGACCCGAGTTGACGGTTGGGGTATGAATGAGCTCAAAATAATGACCCATGCGGAAATTGACGAATCGTCTATCAGTTGTTTGGCCGCCCATACATGCGAAACATTGGCAATCATGCCTCCGGACCCTGCTCCTTAAAATGGTTTCTCAATTCGTCCATCTGGGTATTTAGCAAATCGACTTATTTCATTTCCATGAACCATGTCGGGCCTCTTCCATGGCCAGCCACCAAACTGAGTGCGCTGGTAATCACTGATAGTTTTTCTAATTTCGTCTTCAGAATTCATCACAAATGGACCGTATTGTACTACCGGCTCCCCAATGGCTCTTGATTGTAATATTAGAATTTCAACGACAGAACTACCGGCCTCAACGCTCATAGGTACAGTTGAATCCACATCGAGTCCTGATTTCACAGCAATATTTTGTCCATTTACTGAAACTCCCGTACCTTCAAAAACATACACTGTTCGAGCCGCCGCCACTTTTGACACGGGAATTTCAAACTGTCCGCCGGGTTGAATTTTAAGCAGCCAAACCAACGTGTCGCTGTCTTTTTGACTGGCCCAACTATCCGGCGGCGCACGCAACGCCTTGGTTTCAAAGTAGTCACCCGCGATTACTGTAAGATTGACTTTGTCTAATTTCACTATTGGAATTTGCTCACTCCAAAACATAGTAAAATGGGCGGGTACCATTTTGTTTTTTTTAGGCAAGTTTAGCCAAATTTGAAAAAGCTCGAGAGTATTTACATCGTCTTGTCTAAGAAGTGGAAACATTTCCGAGTGTTGAACTCCTGCACCTGCTGTCATCCACTGCACATCGCCTTGACCATAACGGCCAGCAGCCCCTAGCGAATCCGCATGATCCACATAGCCTTCCCTAACAATCGTTATAGTTTCAAAGCCCCGGTGAGGGTGCACAGGAAACCCAGGAACGACGTCACCATGATACATGCGGAAACCATTTTTTGGCGTAAAATCCTGGCCCAAAGTTCGACCGCTAAGCAGAGCTTTGTCCGGACCATAATTTGAATTTCCTTTAGGATATAAGTCATTGTGATGAACACAAAATAAAAAAGGCTCCTGGGTCTGCCACTGAAAATCCAAAGCAAATTCTTTTTTAATCATAGTCGACATCCGTAAATAAATTTTAACGTTTTAATTTGGAAAAAGCTTTTTGAAATACTTTACCAAACGTGCTTTCAAATTCTTCCATTTTTAACAATTTCGAAATTACAATAAAAACAAGGCTCGCTAGCGCAATAGACAAAAACAAAACCATCGTTTTGACTCCAAAACGCCATTGTTCAATTAACACGCCTTTTAGCCAAGGATGAATCTGAAGCATGACACCCATCAAGCAACAAATTAAAACGAATTTAAAAAAAGAAACTATTAACTTGCGAACCGGCAATGGGCCCACAAAAAATGGAAACAAAACAAATAATGCCAAAAAATTAAAAGCACTGCTAACCAGTGATGATATATTTAAACCTGTCAGTCCCCACCGAGCCATTAATACAGGCGCCAACAGAAAGTGCCCAACAAGACTAAACAGAGATACCAGGGCCGGAAACCACGTGTTTTTTATCGCAAAATAGGCCGGTGCAATTATCCTTACACCACTGGCAGGAATCATGATGATGGCCCAGATTTGGATTACTTGCCCAGTGAGAAATGTATCTTGGTCTGTGAATTGCCCCCGTCGAAAAAACAAATCCACAATAGGTTCTGCCAGAAAATAGAGGCCTACCGAACAAGCCATCACTACGTACAAATTCAAGCGAAAATAATATTCCGTGGTTTCTAACATTTCTTGCTTTTTACCCCGAGCAAGCAAACTTGATAGCATCGGTAGAAGTGCCGTTCCCAGACTTACAGACACCAAAGACAGAGGCAGCTCAAGCAACCGATCAGCAATGTATATATACGAAATAGGTCCCTGCCCCAGGGAACTTGCAAATCGGTTATTTATGACTAGCGAAATTTGCAAGACCCCCATCCCAAACAACCCTGGCACCATTCGCGACAAAACCATTTTTACTTCAGGTGTCCAAAAGTTAAAATTTGGCTTTGGCAGAAAATTATGTTTGATCAATTGGGGTATCAAAACACCCATTTGAAAAACACCACCAATTAAAACTCCCCACGCCAAACCTTCTCCAGGAAATCCAAACCATTTATCGGGCAAAATGGTGGAAATAATCATCGAGATATTAAAAAACAACGGAGCCATGGCAGGCCAACCAAATTGCCCTAGCGAATTTAAAATTCCCATAAACAGGGCGTATTGGCTCATTAAAAATATAAAGCCAAACATAATTTGAGACATTTTAACTGTGATCCCAAAATTCACAGTATTTTGAACGTAACTCGTGTCCAAAATTAATATGAGTAATTTATCTGGAAAAAAAATGCCCAAAGCCGTAATCGTCGTCAAAACAACAAGCAACAAAGTATAAAGAGAGTTTACAAAATTTTGCGCTCTTTTGGGATCCGTGGAGTTCTGCAAACAATCCACAAAAATGGGAATAAAACTGACCGACAGAGACCCTTCGCCCAAGAGCCGTCGCAGGATATTAGGCAGTCGAAACGCCGCTGTCCAAGCATCGGTGATGTGCCTTGGAAATAGCGACATCAGCAAAGTATCACGTACCAAACCCAGAAGGCGGCTCGAGAACGTTCCCAGCGACATGGCCATCGCATTTTTAACTACCTGATTTTTTTGATTATTTTGGCTTTCCCGGTTTTCAGCAGTCATAAAATCCAAACGGCCGCAGGGGCGAACTTACGAGTTCCTTTTCGATTTTGACGTTGCGTACCCATAGAGACTATGTTAATGCTCTTAGTCTCTTTTGCAATGAATATATTTATTTTTGGAGGCATCCTTGGCAACTCATAAGTCGGCAGAAAAAAGAGCTAGACAGACAGTACGAAAAAATACAGTTAACTCGGCTCGTAGAAGCAAAGTTAGAACAGCAGAAAAAAAACTTCTTAAAGCATTAACGGCTTTAGATCTTAAGGCTGTTCCTCAATTATTAAAAGACTACACAAGCGAAGCCACTCGCGCTGTTACTAAAGGCGTTTTCAAAAAAGAAACCGTTTCTAGAAAAATCGGCCGC
>JAYVPD010000254.1:0-12935 GCA_043757515.1 Pseudobdellovibrionaceae bacterium | reverse complement strand
CACCATGGTGACCGGCTCCGGCCACTATGATTTTTTTAATTACGATCATTTGTTTTTCTTTAGCCATGGTTCCTATACTTACTGCTTAGGCAGCTTTTTTAATGTCTTTAGTCGCTTTGTCCATTTCTTCAAACGTCGGTCTCTCTGTTGGCATAATGGCTCTTCGAGCAAACTCTACGCACACCAGTGGCGGCGCGCCCCGTTGCAAACTGATCATGGATGCTTTAATGCACCCTAAATAGCGGCCTTCCGCTTCGATATCAGCCGCCATTTTAGTCGCGATCGGTCCGATCATTCCATAGGCTCCGAAAACCCCTAACATAGTGCCCACAAGTGCATTACCAATCAATGTACCGATGACCTGAGTTCCCTCTGTCAAATGTCCCATTGTTTTTACGATACCCAAAACCGCCGCCACGATGCCCAGTCCTGGAAAACCATCGGCCACCATTTGTACCGCATGCTGGGCCATGTGTTCTTCCGAATGAATCGCTTTAATATCATCACCCAATAAATCATCGACATCATAGGGAGACAGTTCTGCTGATAAAGTAATCTTCATTGTATCGCACAAAAAATGTACCGCATGGTGATTTTTCATAAACCCAGGATAGGCTTTAAAAATGTCACTCTTTGATGGATCTTCAATATGCTTTTCAATTCCTTGAGGTCCTTCTTTTCTAAAAACTTGAAAAATCTGAAACATGAGCTGAAGCAATTCTAAATAATCTTTTTTCTGAGGACCCGCAGCTGTCATCGAGTGCATGCCAAGTTTGATTCCCATCTTAATAATTTTCATAGGGTTGGCAATGATATAGGCGCCCAGTGCGGCTCCTCCGATAATCATTAATTCTAAGGGGGCCGCTCCGATGATTACACTTAGATGTCCACCGGCTAAAATAAATCCGCCGAACACCATTGCAAATACGACTATAACGCCTACAAATCCCATATTATACCTCGACTCTTTCATCGGACATCCGTGTAAAATATTGAGACCAGTCTAGGAACTTTGGCAATTCAGGACTTAGGTCGAATACTTTCAGCCTTTCTAATTATATCAAATAAACTATAATAAATACCGAAGAGGAATTCATGTACAACACGATCGCCCTTGGTACGTTTTTAGCCCTTTTATTTCTTGGTCCAGGGCCGCTTTCGCATGCGGCAGAAAAAACCAAAGACCCATTAATCGTAAATATTTCGGCCAGTCCAGAGACATTGGCTGCTAAAGGACAATACTCGATTCAATTGAATTTGCAGCTCCCAAAGGGTTATCACGCCTATGAAGACCAATTTAAGGTCACGTTTTTAGAACCTTCGGGTATGGCGCTCAAAAAAATTACGCTCACCCCTTTAAAGACTTGGTTTGATAAATTTTCAAAGAAAGAACGCAGCGGAGTTGAAGGCACCTCATCAATGGAATTAACTATTGAAACACCAGACCGCTTTGTCGACGACAATGGAAAGATCGCATTTGAATTGGTTTATCAAGCCTGCTCTGACAGCATCTGTCTTTTTCCTAAAAGTAAGGACATTTTTATTCCTACGAGCTTTGGGACCGGAAAGAAAATAGAAATTGGAAAAATGCCGGATGATATTTCACTCTTTTCCTCCAACGGCTTTACTTATTTTTTGGGTCAAAGTATGTTCCTTGGTCTTTTTTTGGCTTTTCTAGCTGGCATTATTACGAGCTTTACGCCTTGTATTTTTCCCATGATTCCCATCACTCTGGCCATCTTAAACAACCACTCCGTTCAGCGCAGTCGTCTAGCTAATTTTATTATAAGTGTTGTTTATGTTCTAGGTATCGCAACTACTTATTCGAGCCTTGGAATTCTCGCCGCTAAATCGGGAATGCTTTTTGGATCGCTCCTTTCAAATTCTTATGTCGTGGGTTTAATGTGCACACTATTTTTTTTAATGGCCTTATCAATGTACGGAGTTTTTGAATTTCAAGTTCCCTCTTTCATCGCTCATCGATTTGGACAAGGTACGAGAAAATCTGGTTATTTCGGAGCCTATATATCGGGAATCTTTGCAGGAATAGTAGCAAGTCCGTGCGTCGGCCCTGTTTTAGTTTCTATTTTAACTTACGTTTCAACAAAGCAAAGTACCTTTTTGGGCTTTTTACTTCTATTTTCATACGCGCTTGGACTGGGGACTATATTTATAGTTTTAGGCGCATCAACTGAGTTGCTTAAAAAATTACCCCGATCTGGGCCCTGGCTAGAAGGGACAAAGTTTGTACTCGGATCCATGATGTTGGGCGGCTTTTTTTACTACTTTGATTTTATTGTAACCGATTCTGTTTTTAAAATTTCCCTTGGATTGACGTTAGTAACGATTGCAAGTCTATACGGGGCCTTTCTAACGCCGGTAACTAAAAAATTGCACCTCGTTCAAAAAGGATTGATGCAGGCCCTATTAGTTCTTGGTATCGCATTGATTGTCATGGCAGCGACTGGTTTTGGGTCCCCGCCGTCTTCGTCGAACGCGTTTCAAGATGTAAAATTTGATAAAAATAATATTTGGGAAAAATGGAGTGAGCAGGCAGTCATGCAGGCAAGGATGGATAAAAAGCCGGTGATAATTGATTTTTTCGCCGAATGGTGTGCCGCCTGCCTAGAGCTCGACGAACATGTTTTTTCTACGTCGGAGTTTGCTGAGAAAGCAAAAAATATAGTCCTTTTAAAAATGGATGCGACAAAAGACTCAGCTGAACTGAACGAGCTTAAGAAAAAATACAGTATAGTTGGTTTGCCGACGATACTTTTTATTGGCTCTGACGGCACTTGGAATAAATCAAAAACTCTTTCTGAATTTGAAAACAAAGACGCTTTCTTTAGGAGACTAGATGATTTTAATTAAATTTTTTATAGCAAGCTCAATCACTGTTTTTGGTTTCTGTGCAAAAGCTGAAAATGAAATAATTAAAAAACCTACTTTTGAAAACGAATTCGCCTGCTATTCTAAAATTGCAGACAATTCCTTTTTTAAACCAAAAGGTTTTGAAGGAAAGTACTATTTTTCAGGCGTAGTCAAAGATGCTTCAAAATTAATGTGCGTAGAAAAGCGATTGGGGCCAGGTAAAGTCGCTCGCCTTTATTTATATACAGATGACGGTGCGTTTCCTTACGTCGTAAATCAAACCCAGAAATTTAATGAATATATTTTTCATATAACCACCCATGGTAAAGGTCGAATTGTAGGATTTGACCGAACCATAACTGAAAATGGTCAATTTAAATCTCTGTCGTATGTAAGACAAAATACAAAAGGTATCCAATCTGCCGAACTACCTGTTGTTGTGGATGAAGAAACTCGAAATATTTTTAGGGAATCGCTGGCAGAACGAATTCAATATGTAAAATCAACCTTTGATAAACGGACAAACGGTATAAAAGAAGCATTGAAAAAGCTTGATCCCTTAGCTGCAGATTACCAGGATCAAATATCTGGCATTCCCCCTTTGCCGGTTGCCAAAGATTACATGGATGGACTTTTAGAATGCCGAAAATCTCTAGAAAAGGGTTCCGAGAATCAAAGTTTGATTTCTTTAGTGGATACAGAAATTGGCAAATTTCAATCAGGACAGGGCCCAGCGGCTATAGAGACGACTGTTCCCGAATTGAACAAATAAATTATTTGATTGTTTCGCAAATCATCAGCCGTTGGCTGGCGGTCATTTCTGATTCTGCGCTACTTGCTGAGGTTCCAACCCCATATCCCAGAAACACCTGAGAATTTTTAAAGTTGCTTAAGTCCGCATAACTAAATATCGAAATCGAGGCCGAATCTGTCAATGTAATGGCTTGATCATTTAGCGGAAACTTGCCGGATACCCAACTCTTGCCATTATAACTGTACCACTCGCCCGCGGCCGATTTGCCAATTATAAATTTAAATCCAGACTTTCCTTTGTTTTTATCAGCAATCCTTAATGAGGCTGCCAAACTATAACTAGTTAATTTTGAATCTGACGACTTTTGACACTCTATTTTATCTAGCAAACTTATGTTTATTTCTATTTTAGATACGGGCGAGCAGGCTGCCGTCACGGTTTTTGATGTATCCATTCGCGAAGCTCGCAATTGACAGGATAAATTTGTCGTCAAACCACTGAAGGAGGGTTCAAAAAGGCTACTAGTTGACAAGGTTTTCCATTCACTATTGTTACAGTTATATTCCACCGACGAAGCATAGTGACTGGAAACTCTCAGCTGCAATACGGCGCCTTCTTCAACTGCTATTTGACTTAAGTCTTTATAGATACCGGAAACTTTAGTTTCAACTCGGCAACTGGGAGGCACTGAACTTACAAGCCCTGTGATATTTAATGGATTGAATTCCAACGCCTGATAGGGCGCCACCAATGCTTCGGATGAGAATACATATTGATTTACACTTCCAACATACTGTGTTGACCAGGACAGTTCTACGGCACTATTGGATCTAAACGGAGCTACGCTTAGAACATTAAATCTTAAAATTGAGTTAATATTGTAGGGGCTAATTAAAACTCTAAGAGGCACTTGGACGGACGCTCCCGGCGGCACAAATATTTTTTTCCTAATTAAATAGCGTTCATCGGAGTCAAGATTCGTTAGTGCATTTCCAAAATCAACCTGGCTTGCTGAAACCAAAGAATTGGCAATTGTTTGTTCAGGGTTTTCGACATTGATTTCATATTGGTTAATTCCACACTCTAGTCCATTTGGATTGGTAAGAACCAAATACCCAGAACGCGTGTCGTAAGCCTTTAAATTTTCAAAATTAAAAAATACGCTAGAAACGGCCGGCAGATCACATTTCGCTTTTCTTAAACAGGTTCGAAAACCAGCAGTGCAATCGTAAGAACTGATTGTATTCAATTTTTCTTTAATTACTTGGTCTTTGTATTTTAGAATTGTTTTAACTCGAAAACTGGAAATTCCCGAGGTTTTAGAAAACGGAATATTATATTTTGGGTTATAGCTAGAATTAAAGTCATGTTGAAATTTGTAACTAGAGACAACTTGAAAATCGTTTGTCTCTGGCAATATATCTACCGTGAAATCTTCTATTGCACACGGGCCCACAACCGAAAGGTACCCTGGAAGAAATTCTAGGAACCCAAAGTCCGCGTCGGTGTACCGGTCAGAATAGTTTAAACTTGTATCCCCAGTTCGATAGACTTGGCAGCCGCCGATGTAGCCCCCTGACGCATCGGTATCACTATTAATTTTTAACACTCCAGTATTATTGAGCAGATCCCACTTCAAAAATTGAACTTTATATAAGCTATCACTAGAATGCCATACTTCACCGGGTTTCAAATTTGCTATCTCAAAAGATGACGGATCATTACCATTGGCACCAGCGCCAGTGCGAGTATGAATCGTCAAGCCATAGTTTTCACTTAAACTTACAAAATAATCTCTTAGCTGATATGCGATTGTCTTTTGCCCGTCAAAAATATTAGTGGATTTACCATTGATCGTCAGACTTTGAGACGTTGCATTTATATTTACCAAGCCTCGGCCTAGTTTCAAAACATCCAAATCCATTAATTTTGCCACGTTAAGCGAATCCCCACGGCCCATAACGTCGTGGTCGTCGCCATAATTTCCCGTGTTTGGCTTTGTAGAATGCCCTAACCCCAACGTGTGGCCAATTTCATGAGCAAAAATATAGGCCGATGCTGCCCGCGAAACGACCGGGACGGCCGTTGAATAAATGTAATTATAACCTGAGGACGTAATTCCAGCCCAATTGCAATCACCTACACTATCACCAGGAACAATCGTGACCACACGATTATATTCTTTTCCAGAGATTCTATTTAGATATTGGATGGACTCAGCCCCAATACTAAACCAGCTATCGCAACCCGGATAATTTTGATTTACTTTCATTCTATAAACGTCTTTATCACTTGTAATTAATCGAAACGAATTCCAGGTTGATCCAGAGATAGTTTTAACGACGTCTGCAACCATACCGGGATAAGGCTGATCTGCGGATACATCTAAATAATCAATAAATACAAATGCGACCGTTAAATCTACATCCCCGGTTTTTAAAGTATCGTTTCTAAGGATTATATTTTGAAACTGAGGCAATTTTTTAATAGCTAAGGGAACCACAGAAATTTGCGAATAATAGAGTTTAGCTCGAGACACATTTTTACTAACAATAGCCCTAACAATATTAGAATCTGGCAATTCTATTTGGACCGTATCCCCTACCGATATCCCGACTAGCAAATCAGCAGAAATATCCGATCTATTAAATTGAAATGAATTGCCATTTTTATCTTCTACTGCCGATAAGGTCGATGGAGCCTGTCCCTTCTCACGATCAACATGATATTCTTTATATAACCCAGTAAAAACGTGTGAAGTCCCGGAAGACATTGATGAATAGTCGTCGGTTTGTGTTTCGAATTTAGCACAATTTTGATAGAGCAAAAGAGACGTGATTAGGATTAAGAGCATCGATTTCATTCTGACCCCGATATCTTTATCCTAACATTGATTAAAACAGTGTTGGCCGTTTGCCTGCTCCCGTCGTCACCTTGATACGTCATAACTCTTGATATCTGACTAGAATTTTAGACCTGTGAAAACAAGCTTCAGACGCTGTCTACCTTACGCCTGACTTTAGCTACCCTTTCCTAGGCTAAGTTATCAAAATGAGACAAAAATTCAGGTTCCAGAAGAAGTAAGAGTCTAGCGGCATAAAATTTGTACCTAAAGGTGCATGAGTTTTCAAATCCGATTAGCTTGCCAAGCATCCGTTCGCTTAGTCACAGAATTAGACACTATGGCCAGTTTTGTAAGGCCAAGACTGTTTGCCTTTTTTTTGATGTTTGCGCCATTTCAAATTCAAGCAAGCGAAATCTGTTTTGATTTTTATAAAAAACCTGCGGCTCTAAGCCTCTTAAATGGTTCTCCATACGTTGGAGTCATCCCCCAAAATGTTCGAAGTCCAATTGAAATTGCAAAATATTTAAAATGGGTGCGACTCCAAATTCCAGACTTGTATGCAAATACTCGGGATTACCCAGTTAACTTTTGGAGCTCTGTTTATGAACAAAATAATGTTCAGGATCTTTTCAAACTGTTTCCCGAATACCATGACTATCTGAAATCTCAAGAAAGCTTACTTGTTTCTAAAATTTCAGTAAAATTAAAAGAACAACCTACTTTTGATTTCACTTTGCTGGCGTCAGAAGCGCACGAAACACTAAAAATATTTGATTCTGTCGAAATGCTAGAAAAAAGGCTTAAAATTTTGGTGGCCAGTCGAGGTAGCGGAAGTGCCAGAGGCATTTTGAATGACCTTATTGGCTTGGCTGACAAGGTTGATAAGGAACAACTTCGTGAAAACGTTACTATTGAATCCTTGACAGACTATTTTCGATTGCACGAAGACTTTTTGAAAAAATTCAAAAGCAAAGCTTATGATTTAGCTTTAGATTTTTCCCTAGAACAGCTGCAGAATCGGTTCCATGAATTGAAACGTGTCGAAGACGAAATTGACCAAATACGCCGAACCCTATTTTTCAAAGAAAATGAAAAAGCACTTATCTCGAGATCTAAACAAGCCTCATTGCTATTGGACTCGGTTCCCAAGGGTGATCTTAAAAATGCGCTTGCACGATATCGTCTTAAACCATCCTTGGATGAAATCTCAATCGCATCAGCTCAATTTAAAACTATACTTATTAAGGAACAACCTGCGTCTCTTGCCATGTGGAAAGGGTGTGTCGGAGTTGATTGCACCCCGTCTCGATTTGCTTTTTTACCAACGGAACGAGCCTTTTTTATTTATTCTGAGGATAAACCCAATAATCCAAAAGGGTACCTTTCCGCCGCGATTGTTAATGATGAATCAGGACAATCGGCATTTTACCTCAAACAATTTCAAGGCCCCCATCTGAGTCCTTTGGAAATGGAAGCTATGTTGATGAAAGCGCCTGAGATTGCATCCTCGTTGGGTATTTCACGAGTCATAATTGAAGGAAACACCCATTCTAATTATCCAGCGCTTCGTACAGTCTGGAATCTGTACGTTGACCGAACTAAACCTGAAAAAATAGTTTTTACAGATTCCAATCTTCGCGAATTGATCGAGCCACAAAAAGAAGATCCAAATGGAGTGCACCATTCGGAAGCCATGATGAATATTTCTGAAGCCTATGCGTTCGTTATTCCGTCCGATCGCCCTCTGAGCGACCTTCACATTGAATCGAAGCCCGAAAAAATTAAACCCACGCCTCTTCCAAATCTTTCGCCCATTGACAATTTAGAAGCAGGAATTGCTTACGCGCGGTATCTCAACGGAAAAACTCAAGGTGAAACAGCTTACGTCTTTTACCAGCTGGGCTTAAACCAAAAAGACGTCCAAGCTTTTGTTAAAGTTTTAGAGAATCCAACACACTATACTGAACTTGAATTTCGCGAACTAATCGTGCAACTGGCAAAGACTCGAGATGGTCAAATTCCTGAAACTGAAGCTTTAGCCCGATTAAGTTATATTTTTGACGCTAATAAAATGCGGTTCAAAGATTCGTTCTCGGCAGAAAAGGAACAAGATAATATTTCAGTCTTGATTCAAAAGGTTAGAAAACTTCGAAATCAACCAGCGCGACTTTTTAAAAATTTCGTATTCGTTGAAAATCAAAAAATTCCTGGACTAAAAAATAAAATTTTGTCCTTAGTGGATCAAGCAAGCGACCCAGACGATTTTAAAGTGGTTAGCATCCTTTTGTCTTTTTTAAATTCTGATCATTTGGATCCTGAATTTACGAGATCCATTTTAACCAGTTTAAAAGAAAAGAAGCCAAAATTTAGAAAAGAAAACAAAGACGAAGTTGCTCAATCTATTGCCGACTATCGACAAAGTTGTATTTTTGACATCATCAATCTGCTTTATTCAAATGATAAAAACCTGGCTCGCGAGGTCATAAAAGCCTGGGAACTCCCTTGGAAAATGGGGTACTTTATTGAATTTAATAAAGAAATCCGATCATCTTTTATCGAGTTTCGAAATGCTGTCCTCTGGAATTTAAAAACTTCGGGTCAGAATCGCTGGTGGGTTGGCAACAAAGTGGATTTTCTTGAACTCGCGACTTTGATAGTTAAAGGTCAATCCGATATTATCGCTTCGATAGCGGATGATGCATTCACGGCAGTCGTGTCCAAAGCGGCTGAGTTTTGTAAGGCTAGCACAAAAGCCAGTTGCATTCAATTTCGCAAAGACCATGCAAGTCTTATACAGCTTAATTCCCAAATGGAATCTAAGGCCACTGCCGCACAACTTCGAGATTTAGTCAGACCACTGCTTATGTCATTATCCGGTGACTGAAATAGATTAGCCAGAAGACTGGTTTGTTTAACTAATTGACTATTGATTGATCATTTTTTCGAGATCCCTGTTAAAATTAAATAAATGGGGGGCACTCGTATGAAAAAAACCTTTCAACTTAGAAATCTAATTGAAACCTACAAAGCCACCTTGCCCAATGACCAGTTCGAACGGGTATCTTCCGAAATTGATCAGCTTATACTTCACTACATTCAGCACCTACGGCCAATCACACCCGGTTCTCAGCGCGCCAAAGAATCGGCAGCTTTGATTGATCTTGAAAACGATAGAGCCAGTCACATCAAAACATCCTGCCAAAAAGGATGCGCGTCGTGCTGTAACCTAGAGATCGAAATCACAGCAGAAGACGCCGAACTGCTTGCGCAAGCCGTAATTGAAAACAATATTCCCTTCGACAAAGAAAGGCTCATCGAGCAAGCCTCTAGAAAACGCCTTGATCCACTCTGGGAACGACGAGTTCATTCTGAAAATCGCTGTGTATTGTTGAATGCGGAAAACGCGTGTTCTGTATATGAAAGTCGCCCAATGGTCTGCCGAAAACACGCAGTCGTAAGCCCAGCTGACGATTGCATGCGCCCTGGAGGCGAGCCACTGCCTAGAACGATCCCGATAAATGAAATCATAATCAGCGCTAATCTAAACATTACATCTGGCGACCATGGTTCGTTCGCGTCCATGCTACTAAGCGAATTAAATAAACAGCAAGTTAAGTTAGAGACTGTTGAAGCTCAAGTTGAAGAGCCGGATTCAACAAGTGATGCCAATTTATAATTGAAATTGAATTTAAGGTTGAAAAAATATTCGAATTTTTCCACTTTGATTTTCTGATTTAATAAATGGAACCTGTTTTTTATCCCGGTCTAAAGATTGCATATTCAAAATAAAGTAATCTGGAATAAATCGAACATACCTGTAAAATCGGCTGACATCCTGATAAACCTTTCGTTCCGACTGAATTTTATTTTGAGTCGAATGATAGAATTGAGTTCCCTGTTCATAAATACTGCCGCCAACAAGAATTCCAGCCCCAATCACTTGAACGGCCAAATCCCCCGCATTGGCCTGCGAAGCCAGCAAATAGATTCCTCCGCCCACTATTGCAACACCAACCGCGACCCCCGCAACTAGCACAGTGCCAGCTGCAATACTGGTCAATATATTTAAAGACTGATATTCAAGTTCACTTTTAAACATACGCGACATGTATTTAGACTTCTGAATCACATCTTTAAATTCTTCATTCCGAACTAAATTTTCTGAATGCCACGGCCGACTCGGGTAAACCACAAGTGGCCCTTGTCCCCCATCACTACTTATAGAGGTTTCGTTTAGAGTCGCTTTGAATTGAATGGCTTTGAATCCACTCAATTTGTTTGAAAACGAAGTGGAATCCGTCTCTGGATAGGCTCCCACCCCTCGAAAAGTGATATCCCAGTCAATCGGTGCATTGTCTCCGGTTAATGTGGCAGGAAATCCGCTATTTTTTATATGCCTAATATCAACCAAAGCATTTTCTTTGTCAGCGCACAATAGCCAAAGCGCCGCTGACAGCATTCGAATACTGGCATTGTCATAGAAGGGACGTCCTTTCATATCAACCCGAGCAAAAAGTTCTGAGATTCGCTTAGCTTCAACGCGGGCTTTATCAATTTGTTTTTTCTTAACAAAGGTAAGACCCAACATTAAATGCAGCCAGAATATTTCATGATTGGCAGGATAATAGCCTTCGTTCGTTTTAATGAAAAACAACTGATCAATTTCATTACTGATCGATGTTTTCTCGTTCAGCTCTATAGCATGTGAAATAGACAATAGTTGTTCGAATTCCGGTGTGAACGACGCGCCGACATCATCTGAATCAATCAGTTGTAAATAGACTTTTTCTAAGAGGGTAATAAAATGCTGGCTCTCTTTTTTAGGAAACTTATTTAGCGCCATACCAATATTGTCTGTTTTTAAATAATCTAGGGATGGCTGATATTCGGACTTTTCGACAATTTGATTGCTTGCACAGGCAGATAGTAAACCTGCGATAGCCAAAGTAAAAATAAGAAAATACTTTTTGTTACACATAGACGATGAAAATCAAAGCCGTTTTAATCGCGTAATTTCTGCTTTTAATTCTTTTAATGTGGTAATGGCTTCGACATAATCTTGTTCTTTTTGAACCAAAAGTTTTTGCATTTGGTTTAATCGAACTTCATAGCCCTTAAGCAGATTATTATGTCTATCCACGATGTCTTGCACTTTTTGATCGTATTTCTTTTGTTCGGTTAATTTTTGCAGTAACAGGGCAAACTTTTCTGAAATATCAGTAGTCAACTGACTGTGTTGACCTTCAAGACGCTGAAGTGACTGATTCAATCGATCGGATTTTAGTTTCGATGTTTTTTGAATTTCGTTTATCTCAGCTTTGAGATCATTAATTTCCGCGTAATTGCCTGCCTGGCTTACAGGCATTGCTGGATCGGGCGTTCGCTTTGAATCAATTGATTTTTCTTGCTCTTGAATATAGTTCCAATGAGGCGAAGCGCTTGGAATAAACGCCGGTTTCACCGTCGCTGATCCATTCATATCAAAAAAATTATAATTCAGCTCTTTTTTCAAAATGCCCCCTACTGGTGGTCTCTATCAAAGATCACCTTAAATATAAGATTCGAATACTATAGAAGAATATACTAGACTAATCACTAAAAAATTCTTATTTTAATCTTATGTTGAAAGTCGCCTATCTAATCAAGTTTTTGACCGAAATCAATCCACATACATCGCCAACTCGCTTGGCCCTGTACAACTATCTAAAAGCGTTTCATTCGCCAGAAGAAGAATTGAAAGATAGTTTAATCAATGAATTCTTCTATCAATGCTTAGAATATTCTCATTGGTACGCAAACAAAGGGCATTTTAGTCATGAAATGCAGATCTTATTAAAAAACTTCAACGATTTTTATCAAAATCACTTTGATCTGTCTCAAATTAATTTTCCAGATTCTATTCAAATTATTGAAATCGATTCACCAAAACAGGTGGAAGAGTCTCTAAGTCGCTACATTCGTGCCCAGTATTTAAAAGAAGTTAAATTTAAATTGTTTACCGAACAAAAAAAATGGTTCGCCTTTGTGTTGAAGGATGGCAGCGGCATTGATGTTTTGCAATTGGATCGAAAATTTACTATTCGCAATGGCAATTTAGAACCTCTCCGGACTCAGCTTAAAGTTTCCTTTGATTCCTCGATGGATATTGATTCTCAGTATGTTCACAATTTGGAAGTCAGCCCTCACCATTTGGTTCGCTTTACCGCTAAGAATGGCTTGATTTCAGGGGTTTTAACTCGCGGCTATATGTTTCAAAAGTCTTTAGATATTCAAAATGCAAAGCTTCATGACGTGCCAAAGCTCTTTTGGCCAATCAAGCGTATTGAGCAGTTTTTTGTCTCTCGGGCCACAGATCCTTTTTATGGCGATATTATCAAAAAACTAGAAGACATTACCTTGGGCTTCTGGGAAAAAAATTCAGAATCTTGGCAGAACTATATTACTATTTTACTCTCTCAATCGGAA
>JAYVPD010000253.1:0-13058 GCA_043757515.1 Pseudobdellovibrionaceae bacterium | reverse complement strand
CCAGCTTTCACGGTCAAAATTTAGACGTGCCTTCTTTTATTAGAAAGCGCCAAAACATGGAATCTGAAAATAAAAGCGAGTAGTGACCAGTTATTTTCTTTCCGATATTCATTTAAAAAGTTCGATTAAAAGCCTAGAAGATGAGTCTTCTAGGCTTTTGCTTTATTTCTTTCAAAATATTTGGCCTCAAGTTCCCGGTGATATTTTTTTATTGGGTGATATTTTTGATGTCTGGGTTGCTGATCATTCTGTTTTCAAAGAACACCACGCGGAATTGATAGCCGAATTAAAAAAAGTAAAACGATTGGGGTTTAACGTAGTTTATTTTGAAGGTAACCACGATTTACATCTCAAACGATTTTGGCAGGACGAGCTGGGTTTCACAGTGTGCCATGACGTAAGTTATTTCGAAATAGACGGACGAGTTTTTAGATTGGAACACGGGGACCTGATTAATAAAAATGATCGCGCTTATTTAAACCTCCGCCGCCGCTTGCGGTCACCAGTAATTTCCTTTTTGGCTCACTGGCTTCCGGGTAGTTTTTGGAAAAAAATTGGCGAAACGTGGAGTCAAAAAAGTCGACGAAATAGTCGTGCCTATTTAGAGGCTAAAAATTCAGATGTTATTTCTTTAATCCGTGATCATGCGGGAACGGCATTCCAAGAAAAGCCATTTGACTATATAATTACCGGACATATGCACATCAAAGATGATGTTCAATTAGACGTGATTCAGGATAGCCGGGAAAAAAAAATTCGATCCATAAACTTAGGAACCTGGCTAGACGGACCAAAGATATTAAAATTTAGAAAAAGTGAATTTACTTGGTTGCAAGGAGCCGACTTTGGAAAATAATTTTATTTTGATTTTTAGTAGCCTGGTCCTTTTGACGAGTTCGATTTCCCAAGCTAGTCGTCCCGGCGGAGGCGCTGAACCGCCGGCTGTTTGCACGGCAATGGGACAGGTTGAGTCGATAGACAAGAAATTGAATCTTGCCCGCGTACTATTAAAAGAGATCGCTGGATCATCGACAATGGCTGGATGTAGTGAAACAGGTGTTGATAAATTGATTGGCAAATCAGTTTCTGTTTCATTGAAAGAGGTCCCAACCGCTACATTTCAAATAAAAGATTTTGTGTTTGTTCAAAAAGGATTAATGCCAGAATTTAGTTTTTTAAAATTTGGGTCTGAATCTGTAGAGACCTTGATTCGGTCTGCACAAACCCAGTGGGGAATGATCGTTCAACAAGAAGAAAGTTTCTATTATTTTAGGGCTTTTTTAGGCCCTAATAAATCCATTGCGCGATTACAAGAAATACTAAATTCTGCTAAATCAGACTATGCAGCAAATGAACAACGATTATCAGCAGCCCTTATGCTAGTTGCTATGGCTGCATTCGGTCGTTTCGAAATTTCTGACGATATATTAAAAAATTCTTTTATGATTTCTTTGGAGAAAAGCTTCAAAGGTCCTGAAATTGGTGAACATATTTTGCTTTTAAAAAAGAATCGGGAAGGATTGATTGATGAATTGGGAGCTTTAATAGTTAAAAAACAAAGTGACTGGTTTGCAGCCCCGGATCCCTATGGAATTTTGGTGGCGTTGCAACGGCTTGGACCAGGATCGAAAAAAGTTCTGCCAGCGATTTTAAAAAGGATGGATACGGTAGGTGAGATGGTCCGTGGCAAAGGCGATGATTTTCTATTTGCCTCGTTTGAAACCATGAATGCTCCTAACGAAATAGCTTCCTTATTTCTAAAGGGAATTGAATCGGGAGAGATTAAAACTAAAGACGGAGTTCTAGCAAAAGCCGTGTGTAGACTTAAAGATTCAAATAATAGAGGAAGCTCATTTTCACGACAAGTATCGTGGTGCCAAAAAAATATAAAAATTTAACGTAAATAGCGCTTAGAAAACGTAGGTGTACGCTAGGACACCTTGAATGCCCGACATTGTAGTTGTCATATCGTTCTGATCATACTCAACTTCGCGGCCAACCAAAGCTTGGCTAAATCCGTTGAATGTTCCTGAAACGCTGTCTGCGATGTTTCTTTCGATCGGAAGATAACGAATATTGCCTTCAATCGTCATGCAATGGTTTTCTGTGAAGCAGAAATCAGCTCCTAAGCCGGCCTGGGCGCCAAAGTTAGAACCAGAATAGGACATACTAGCCGATCCTTGTGTAGCTGAGCCTTTTAAATAGCCAACACCAACTCCAAACTGCATAAAAAACCGAATGAAATTGCTTTCTAAAGGGTACATTCGAACTAAAGGGAAAAATGTGTAACCAGTAAGTGAGTGTTCATAGGTTCCAACAGTTGGGCCTGTTCCCGTTCCAGAAGCCGTGAAATAAGAAGGTCTTAAAACTAAGGCAAACATGGTTCCAGTAAATCTAAATGAATACTGAACAAAAAAATCGTAGGCCGAAGTCAGATTTTTTGTGCTAACGCCACCTTGAGTTGAATTTACGTTATCAATGATCGAATTTAAGTCTTTTTGATTTGAGGAAATAGATGAAAATCCAATTCCAAGTTCGCTCGCACCACTGATTCCCCCACCGCCGCCTTTTTTAGCAAATACTTCCTCGGTGGAAAGTAAGATGATGGTTAAGGATAATAATAGAATAAACAAAATTCGTTTCATACCAGGACTCCCTTGACTTAAATTCCGCAAAAAAAACCTATAACGTTGCCGTTATAGGTTCTAATAATTACTGATTAAGTGCAAGTCGAGCTATTAAACTCGATTAAAGTCCGTTGCCTGCTGGGGCCGCTGCTGGTTGTCCAGCTGGTGGAACTTTCATAGGAGCTGAAGGTGCTACGCCTCTGTTTCCGTATACGATTGTACAAAACTGAGCCCAAAACATAAGAATATTTGAGTACGATTGTTCAACATGAGAAATCTGAGTTATGTTTGCGGCCTTTGCTGCAGCTGTGATACTAGCATCACCAGTTGCAAACAGACCAAGGTAGCTAGACGCACACGCCTGACCATGCATAGAACCTTTTGGCGCACTAGTTGCGGCAATCGGGCCTTGAACATCAGAATACAAAGCGCCACTAAGCGGAGGTCCTGAAGCACAACCCACAGCAAACATTGATGAAGCTGCTAAACCCATGGCTAAAACTATTTTCAAAAATTTCATAACTGTCCTTTTTTTATGGTTTGGTCGTTTTTATGACGACTCTGGTACAAATACTTTACTAAAAGATTGATTGGTTCTATTTCGATTGTCAATAGTATTAAGTTGATTGTTAAGATAGGAATTCAACCTTTGAAATGTGGGACTATGAAAAAAAAGATTACAGAAAAAGACTTAATTGAAAAAAAAATAGCGACAATTGAAAGTCCGAAACCTCGGTTTTTAAAAATGCGGTCAGATGATGTACTTTTAAGCAATTCAAAAAAAGCCACTCGCGAGTTCGTGATGCACCCTGGGGCGGCCTTGATTATTCCCGAGATAGAAAAAGGTGAATTACTTTTCGTAAAACAATTTCGGTATCCACTTCAGAAAATATTTTTAGAACTTCCTGCGGGTAAAATAGATCGAGGCGAAACGGCGATTCAAGCGGCTCGGCGTGAACTGCGTGAAGAAGTCGGGTATGAAGCCGGAAAATTGCGATTTGTGACCCTGATCCATCCCGTGATTGGGTACGGTGATGAAGTGATTCATATTTATTTAGCTCAAAATTTGAAATTCGTGGGAGCGTCCCCTGATGAAGGCGAGTTTTTAATTCCCAAGAAAATGACTTTGAATGCCGCTCTTGAAAAAGTTAAAAGTCACAAAATCACCGATGTGAAGACCCAAATTGCCTTGTTTTGGTATGAAAAGATCACTAAAGGTCTTTGGTCATTAAAATAAAGGTAAATTCGAGAGCTTTTTCTTTTAATTTTTCATAGCGACCCGAACTGCCCCCATGGCCAGAGGTCATATCTGTTTTTAAAAGAATTTTAGAATCTGATGTATTTAAGTCTCGAAGCCGGGCAACCCATTTTGCAGGTTCCCAATATTGTACTTGAGAATCGTGCAATCCCGTTGTTACCAATAAATGGGGATACTTTGCTTTTTTAACATTGTCATAAGGGGAATAAGACAAAATATAATCATAGTATTTTTTTTCGTTCGGATTGCCCCACTCATCATATTCACCGGTAGTTAAGGGAATGGTTTCGTCAAGCATGGTAGTAACCACATCAACAAAAGGAACTTGCGCGACAATTCCATGAAATAAATCGGGGCGTAAATTCATAATGGATCCCATCAGCAATCCACCCGCACTTCCGCCCATGGCATAAATAGTTCCGCGAGCAACTATATTAAGTTTCGCGAGTTCTTCGGCGGCATCGATAAAATCAGTAAAAGTATTCATTTTATTTAGCACGCGCCCTTCATCATACCATTTTCTGCCCAATTCAGACCCACCACGAATATGAATAATGGCGTAAACAAAACCACGATCGATAAGTGAAAATACACTTTGGGAAAAATAAGGAGTCATAGAGGCCCCGTACGAGCCATAGCCATACAGCAAAGACGGGGCGCTGCCATTAGCCTGGTGATCCAGTTTCATAAGGAGTGATACAGGCACATTACGTCCGTCACGGGCCGTAATCCAAATTCGATCCGTTCTATATTTAGCGGGATCAAAATTTGGGATCGGTCTTTCTTTTAATAATACTCTATTTTGGCTTAATAAATCCAAATCAAATGTCTGTTCAGGCTGCCTCATCGATTCAAAAATATAGCGGAAAGTGGCCGAGTTGTACTCGCCTTGAGCCCCAGCTTCGGCGGTATAGGCTTTGTCTGTGAAAGGAATTAAATACCCTTTTGATTGACCACGTTCTAAAACTAAAAGTTGATCGAGTCCTTCAAATTTTTGGGCTACTATCAGATGGTTTTTAAAAACTGTGACGTCTTCAAGGTAAGTATCCGATTTATGGGGCAGAACCTCTTTCCAATGTTTTTTGTCCGTGTGAGCTTCCGAGGCTTCAAACAATTTGAAATTAGGAGCGTTCCAATTGCTGCGAATAAAAAATCGATCGCCGCCATCATAGACTTCGTATTCATGGCCTTTTTCACGGGCTAAAAATGTTTTAAACTCTGTTAGAGGCTGGTCAGCCTTGATGAATCGAATTTCTGTCGTCAATGTACTATTTGACACTGCAAAAATATAATTTTTAGCTAGATTTTGATAAATGAATAATTCATAGGTGTCATCTTTTTCTTCGAAAACGAGCGTCGAGGTTTTTTCTTTTATATCATACCGATATACTTGAAACGTTCGAAGAGTATCGGCATCACTTTTAGTATAGAAAAAATAGCGATTGTCTTTGGACCAAGTGATATTGGCTTTGGCTTTTTCAATCTTGAATGGAAGTAATTCGCCCGTTTTTAAATCTTTAACTTGAATCGTGTAAAACCGACGTCCCTGATTATCAAACGCAAAGGCCATTAGTGTATGGTCATAAGACATAATGGGGCCACTGGATTCAAAATAACTTTGGCCTTCGGATTCTTTATTTACATCAATTAAAATTTCTTCTACTTTGCTATGCACATTCCGCCGCAAATAGACGGGGTATTGTTTTCCTGGGGTATAATGCGAATAGTATTCAAAATCGGATCGTTTGACTGGCACGCTTGATTCATCTTCGATTACACGGGATTTTAATTCTTCAAAAATCTGAGTTTGAATTTTTTCAAATGGCTTAAGTGTGGCTTCGGTGTATTCATTTTCGCTATTCAAATAGGCAATTACGTTCTTGTCTTCACGATTTTTAAGCCAATAGTAATTATCGATCCGGACATCACCGTGTTTCTCTAAACGCGTTTCTATTTTAGTTGCTTGAGGTGGTTTTTTAGGTGACGTCATACAGCTTGTCTCCAGCAGTAAAAACCCAAGCAGAAAGGTTAATAAACCTTTTCTGCTGTGTCTATACATGCGCAGCCCCGAGTAATTCCTCGGCGTGCGCTAAACTTGTTTTGGTAATTTTCTCGCCGCTGATCAGTCGAGCTAGTTCTTTAACTCGTTCTTTTCGGGACAATTCTTCGACCGACATGGCGACTTTGTCATTGATGGTGTCTTTTTGAATCAAATAATGATGATCGCCATAGGCAGCCACTTGGGGCAGGTGAGTCACGCAAATGACCTGCTGGCCCTGTGCTATGGAATTCAGCTTGATTCCAACTTTTTCCGCCGTCTCGCCGGAAACGCCCGCGTCCACTTCGTCAAATAAATAGGTCCTTGGTAAATCAGACTTTCCTAAAACCTTTTTTAGCGAAAGCAGAATTCGCGAAAGTTCACCGCCGCTTGCGTATTTAGCCAAAGATTTGTGCGCCTCTTTAGACGCCGCTTGGGTGGTGAATTCAATATGGGAATGCCCACTGGGTGAAAATTCATGACGAACTTCGGCGTGAACGCCAAATTGAACGCCTTTCATATTTAAATCTTCGAGTTCTTTGTTTACCTGAGTTTTCAATTGCAATGAATGCTGAACCCGTTTTTTATGAAGGTCTTGGGCCCGTTTGTCTAAATCAGTCGTGATTTTAATTAGATCTTTTTCTATATCGGATTTGCGCTGCTCTTGAGTTTCTAATTTATGAATTTCATTTTCAATTGAAACCAGCGATTGCAATATTTCATTGAGTGTTGGGCCGTATTTTTTTTGCAACTTTCGAAGACTGCTTAGTTTGGTTTCAAGAGCTTCTAGATTTTCAGGGTCTAAATCAATTTTCTCTACGTACGTGCGCATTTCAAAAAGAACATCTTCAATGTTTGATTTAACGGCATCAAGACCGTTTAGCTTATCTGCCAATTTTGGATCCAGACTAGCAATTTCGTGCCCTTTTTTCAGCACAGTTTTAATTCGAGCAAGGGCCGAATCGTCGTCGCTATCTAGTAAGCTTTCCACCTGATTGGTAAATTGAGTCAACCGGGATCCACTTTTTAATCGTTTAATATCTTGTTCAAGCACTTCATCTTCGCCAGGGCCAAGCTCAAGCGACGCGATTTCATTTTTCTGAAAAACTAGATAATCAAGGCGCTGTTCTTTGTCCTTGCTGTTAGCATTTATTTCGCCAAGTTCTTTTTCTAGTTTTCGCAAGGTTTCGAGCTGAACTTGAAATTGATGGCGCAATTCCCAGAGTCCTGAATAGCGATCCAACATATCTAAATGATAACTTGGCGACATAAGACTTTTGTTTTCATGCTGTCCCGTTAGCTCGATCAATGGCGCTGATGGGCCAGTCACTTCGACAAGAGGGGATATTAAATCCTTTAGCAAGTTCAAGCTTGATAGCTGGCCATTCAAATAGACGCGTGATTTGTCAGCTACAATCACTCGGCGAACTATTAAAAGGTCGTCTTCATTTTCAATGCCGAAAGAGGATAATTTCTGTTTTATATCCTCGCGTTCAGAAATATCAAACGAACCTTCGACAATGGCTTGCTCGGACCCAGTGCGAATAATATCGGCCGACGATTTGCTGCCCATCAACAAAGATAAACTTTTCAATAGCACAGATTTTCCCGATCCGGTTTCGCCAGAAATAATATTTAAACCTTTTTTAAATGTCAGATGGACATTTTCAATAATTGCAAAATTGGATACTTTTAATTCTAACAACATAGTTACCTCGCTTATGATCGATCGCCAAATTTTAGTTTTTCACGTAACAAATGAAAAAAGTTATGCGATGGAGACCGAATAACCCAATGGAAATTCTGACTTTTCTCGATAACTATTTCGTTTTCATTTGATATTTCTACTTTGTGTTGCCCGTCTACGATAAAATGGGCCCGTTGAGTTTTTCCTTCTAATTTAAAACTCATGGATCGATCTTCAGGGAATATTATCGGTCTTGAATTTAAACTGTGGGGTGCAATGGGGGTCAGAACGATCGCTTTTGAATCTGGATAGATCAGCGGGCCGCCTGCCGCCAAATTGTATGCTGTAGAGCCGGTCGGTGTGGAAATGATCAACCCATCGGCTTTTACTTGGGATACAAAAAACTTTTCGCTGTAAATGGCCGTTGTAATTAAATGCGAAAAACTGCCACGTTCGATTACAATATCATTTAGGGCTCGAAACGATTTTACTTTCTTTTGATTTTTAAAAATATGGGCATCTAACAAAATTCTAGGGTGCAATTCCATTTCGCCATGAAGAGTTTTTTCTAAAATAGGAAATATCTGATCTGAAGAAAAATTAGTTAAGAATCCCAACGACCCCATATTAAATCCAATGACCGGAATTTTCCGGCCATTAATATGAGAAGCCGCTCGCAGATAGGTTCCATCGCCGCCTAAAACAACTACTAGGCCTAATTTTTTCCAGGCCTGAGCTGTCTTTAAAGTCAGAGTTTGGCGCACCAATCGTTGTTCCGGAAGCGTGTAAACAGAGTATTTTTTTTCTTTTAGCCAAACCGCAAGCTCTGTAGCCGCTTGAATCGCCTTTTCTGAATGCTCACGATAGACAATTCCAATGGCAATGGTTGGTTTTTTAACTTTTTTTGTGGTTGAAGTTTTAGTCGTCATTAAATTAAACCATCTCTTCGCAAAAGTGCATTTGCATCAGGCTCACGGCCTCTGAATTTTTTGTATAAGGCCATCGGATGCTCACTGCCGCCTTTAGATAATATAGAATCCTTAAATTTTTTTGCGACTTCAGAATTAAAAATTCCCTTTTCCTTGAAATACTCAAAGGCGTCCGCATCTAAAACTTCAGCCCATTTATAGGAATAATAACCCGCCGAATAGCCGCCTGCAAAAATATGACTAAAGCTGCACGAGATATTTGTGCCTTCAACTTTCGGAATTAGGCGACACTCGGAAACCGCGTGGTCTTCGAACTGGGCAATATCGGTAATTGATTCAGGATTAGCAAGGTGCCAAGCCATATCCAAGCTGGCCAGCTGAACTTGTCGCAGACTTTGATAACCGGCCAAATATTTCTGTGAACGAACCAATTTATCCACAAGGTCTTTTGGAATCAATTCGTTGGTTTCAAAGTGACGAGCATACAAATCTAAACTTTCTTTTTCATTTACCCAATTTTCCATTATTTGACTCGGCAATTCGACAAAGTCCCAATAGACATTGGGACTTGAAAGCGAACGATGGCGGCAGTCTGACAAAATGCTATGCAAGGCGTGCCCAAATTCATGAAACAACGTTCGCACTTCGTCATAGGTCAGTAGTGACGGCTTTGTACCAACCGGTTTAGTGAAATTACATACTATACTGACATGGGGCCTTCGGTTGGCACCATCGAAATCACCTTGTTCACGAAATAAGGTCATCCACGCGCCATTTTTTTTCGTTTGGCGTGGGAAAAAATCAGTGTAAAAAAGTCCCAGGTAATCGTTGGTGTCTTCTTTATAAATTTCATAACCTTTTACATCCGGATGATAGGTTGGCAATTGAGAGTTTTCTTTGAATACAATGCCGTAGAGTTTACGAGCGTGTTCAAAAACTCCATTCACAACATTTTCCAAACGAAAAAAGGGGCGCAGATCTTCTTCATTAAAAGAATATTTTTTTTCTTTCAATTTTTCAGAATAGTAGGCAAAATCCCAAGGCTTAAAATCTAAAATTTTGTCGATCTCATTAGCAAAATCAGAAACTTCTTTTAAATCTCTTTCAGCGGCTGATTTAGAAGCCGACCGCAAGCGAGATAAAAAACTAGTAACTTGAGATGACGTTTGCGCCATTCGTTCTTGTAAAACAAAATCGGCATGATCTTTAAATCCAAGCAATCGTGAACGTTCGCTTTTTAGTTTTAAGATTTTCTTAACTAATTCTTGGTTGCTAAGTGGACCTTCAAAAGCGCGGGAATTGTAAGCTCGAAAAACAGTTTCACGCAGGTCGCGACGCTTTGAATAGGTCATAAGGGGCATATAACTAGGGATCTGCAAATTAAAAATATATTTGCCCGGCTTGCCTTTGCTATCGCCCAGCTCTTTAGCGGCCTCGATGGCTGAATCAGCCAGACCATCAAGATCTGATTTTTCTAGAACTAATTCAAAAGCATTGGTTGCTTTTAAAACATTTTCGGAAAACTGAGGGCCCAAGGTTGAAAGCTGCTGATCAATAGTTCGAAGTTCATTCTTTTTGTCGATTGCTAGCAAAGCTCCGTTGCGAACAAAACTCAGATAAGTCTTTTCCAAAAGTCGCAGGGATTCAGTATCTAGGTTTTGGTCCGCACGGTGATCATAAACGAATTTTATTTTTGCAAATAGTGCTGAATTGAGTGTGATATCCGAACTAAAGCTGGCCAAAAGGGGATAAATCTTTTTTCCGACTTCGTGAATACTATCGTCGCCATTGGACACTTCTAAATTGCCAAAGGCTAGTGAAGCAAGATCTAAGCGCTCTGAACTTTTTTCTAGCGCAAAGATTACGTTTTCAAAATTGACTGGAGCTGTGCTTTCAATAATTTTTTGAATATTTTTTTTAGATTCAACAATCCAATATTCAATCGCTGGCAAAAAATGCTCGGTAAGAATGCGATCAAAAGGAAGGGCTTTATCAAATAAAACGAGTGAGTCGATAAGGGGATTTTGTGACATAATGATATCCTTTGGAAACAAAGGATATCAGGTCAAATTATTGAATCAACATCTAAGAGTTTTGTTTAAAAAGTACCATCTGCCCGCGTTGAAAACTGATGGTATTTTAGAAGTATTGCGTCACTAAAAAATGACTTGAATCGTTAAGGGGCGCGGCAAATTCCAATGCGAGAACTAGCGATCGTTGGCTGACAAATGGATCCTGTGGCACCACAAGAATTAGGAACATCTGTGAAGCAAGAAAGGGTCACTTGCTGATAACAATTAGCCATATTTCCAATCGTGCTTGTAGTATTTGATACCTGCACCCAATTTACCCACTGATTATTTGTTGCTTGTAAAGAATAGTAATAGGCACCTACTGAAATCGGTTGAAATTGAACATTAGATACGCAACCCATTCCAATGGAACCATTGTACACGGGACGAGTATTCGCAGGGCAATCGCACAGCGGAGTGTACGAATAGCCTCCAGCCGACCAATTGTAGCTGTTGAAACTTGTATAAGGATACGCGCTGAATCCTGCGTTTGTGTATTGATTGTAAACTGCGGCGTTACAGCCATTTGCTGCTACCGTTGTTCCTGTGCTGTAGGGATTGTATGTATTATAAGGATTGTAAGCATAAGGGTTGTACACACCGTTGGCACCGTAGCCGGCAACTGCTGTGGACTGAACGCACTGATTTGTCGGTGCTGGCGGGGCTGCGACAGATGAATCGTTAGTAGCTTTGTTACAAGCAACCATAAAAATCGGGACAAGAATAAAGGTGTAAAAAACTTTTTTCATATTTAATCCTTTGTTTACAATTTTGGATATTACGAAATCAGTGCCTAAAAATTAGACGTCTTTGTGGGCTAAATTTAACTTAGGGCAGCCATAAGGCCACTTTGGCCTTTATGGCCTTTCGAGTGTCTACTTTTTAGACAGTTGGCTCGCTCTTTTGAAATTAGATTTCTGGAACTAAGTCCACTGAGAATAGAAATCCTGGACGCCAGGTGATTTTAGAGCCCTCTTTGGCTTTACACGACATGGCTTCGGCCGATGGCAGCAAGATATTAAGTGGATTCAAGTTACAAAAAAAACCGTCCCATCTGTTTTGGGCAACCACGGTTGGGTCCCTCTGGTAGAGTGTTTTCGGTGTGGTTTTAAAATTAAGCAGTTGGTTCTGATAATCAATTAATTGTATATCAATCGCGGAAATATCTTCATCCTTAACGTTGGAATCAAAGTAAAACGTAAAACGATTGGGAAAGGTTTTTGAAAGAAAACTAGTGGAACTCATTTTGGTTCCATTATTTAATACAAGAAAAACCTTAGATTCAGTATCCAAAATATCAATGGGCTTTTTCGTAGTCACGTTTTGAATATCCAAGGTAATATTGTAAAGATTGTCTTCATAGGAACGGTCAACTCCGTCTTTAGGGCAGCAAGCGCCAAGCGAGAAAAGCATCAATAGTGCAGTGCCAATCCTGCCCATCTTGCTCAAATTATTCTCAATTGGGTAACCTAGTCTCATCTGACATTTCCTATTTTTGTTAGTTAAGAGAGAGACAGTGCGAACAGAATGCCAAAGATCTTTGAATTTAAATGCCCTAGGGTTAGACGGGACCTAGTTTTAAAAAAAAAGTTCAGACAAGTGTCAAGATTCGAGACAATTGAACCTTTCTACATTGATATAAAACGTCAGCACAGAAGGCATAGGTAGTAATTACTGAATAAGTTCTGTGTGTAATAACAACTTGGTGAAATATTTTACCAGACCTTGACTTTAAAGTGGCTCGTCTCATGTTTCAGATAAGGAGTTATCATGTCATTACCAGTTGGTTTGTTAACTGTTCTGCCTCTGAAAAACACTGTCATCTATCCCGGAATTACTCAAACTTTGCGAGTGGGTCGCGATAAAAGTAAAAAGGCTGTTGATTTATCTGCACAAAAAGGAAATTGGATATTTGCAGTTTCCCAGAAGAACGCGGAAGGTAATATTGAGTCAGTAGCTGATTTAAATTCTATTGGAACTTTGTGTAAAATTGAATCAGTTAAAATTACGCCAGACTCAAGCTATTTTATAGTGGTCAGAGGCTACTTCAGGGCCCATTCAACAAGTTATTTTTCTTCTGATGACTGCTATCAAACAAATTTTGAGAAATATGATGACGTTAGTGATCTTGATAGGGCCACAGACGCAGCTTTTCTTGATAGTTTAAAAACTATGGGAATAGAAATCTTAAATCTATTACCGGGAAATACAGACAATGTGGTCGAGTTAATAAAAGGTGTCGAAGATTTGGCGCTGCTTGGTCATTTGGCCGCCGCAAATATCGAACTACCACTTACTGAAAAACAAAGACTACTACAAGACTATAATTTGCGCTCGCGCACGATGAGTCTGCTCAATCTTTTACAAGAATACAAGCAGACGATGATTGTCCAAAATGATATTCGCAGTAAACTGAATTCTAAACTTGGGCAAACGCAACGAGAACA
>JAYVPD010000252.1:0-13092 GCA_043757515.1 Pseudobdellovibrionaceae bacterium | reverse complement strand
AAAATCTATTGCATGGCTTCTAAAAGTCAAACGAGTTTGATGTTGCAACGCTTTAGGTATTACCCTCATAAGATGTCAAAAATATTTTTCTCTCTTTTTTGGGTTTCCCTTTTTTTTCACAGTTTTGCCTACAGCTATGAAGTCCCACCGGCCCTTCAGTTCAAAACCATTGAAACGCCTCATTTTTACGTCGTGGTTGATGAGAAAAAAATGGACGTTGGATTTTTTATGGCTGGTACTTTAGAGAAAGCTTATAAAGCCTTGACTCCTTACTTTTCACAGAAGCCCAAAAAAACCACCGTTATTATCAATGATCGAACGGATTTGACTAACGGCTATGCAACACGAATCCCCTATCCACATATTATGGTGTATCCAGTGCTTCCAAATACCAATGAAAGCTTGGCCGACTATGGTGACTGGGCATTTGAACTTTTAGCCCACGAATACACTCATATCCTTACCTTTGAAGGCATTCAGGGATTTTATCGCTACTTGCGCCCCGTATTTGGCTCGATCATTACCCCGAACGGCTTGATGCCGCGTTGGTGGAAAGAGGGCGTGGCGGTCTATTTGGAAACACAGCTATCTAATGGTGGACGACTTCGCTCTAACTACCAAGAATCTGTGCTTAGATCATTTGTTCTAAATGATTCATTGAGTGAGTTTAAAATATTTGAAATTAACGAATTTCTACACACTTGGCCTGAAGGCAACCGTCCGTATCTTTTTGGTTCCTACATATGGGGCCAAATGGCTCACGATGAATCACCAAATATTGTTAAGCAAATTCACGATCGACAAGCCGGTCGAGTGCCATTTTTCATCAATACCCCTGCAGAAGATTATTTAGGCAGTGACTATGAAAAATTCTTTCAAGACACGCTTTTCACATTGGAAGAAAAAGTCCTTCGACAAATTGATATAATCAAACAATTGCCTGAATCAATTTCGCAACTAGTGGATCCAAAAGCCAAATACAGCTCGACTCCAGCTATTAGTTTCGATGGCAAATATATGGCTTATTTATCCGTCTCTAAGCGTGACGTAAAGGAAGTTAAAATTGTTGAAAAAAATAAAAACAATAATTTTATAGTTTTAGATCCCAGCCAAATTGAAAACACAAATCAAATTGAAGACATTTACCAAGACTCCGAAGAAGATGATTTAAGTCCTGACGGGCCTCTTGCTGGCAATATTCAAAGAATTGCTTGGTTTCCAAAATCGTATAAACTGGTTTATGATAAAATTGATTCTTTTAGTCCCTCCGAAACCTTTTCAGATCTTTTTGTATTTGATTTTAAAACTCAACGCACAGAACGATTGACCTCGGGAGAGCGCGCCCGGGAAGCCTCTCCTTCGCCAAGTGGCGAACAAGTCGTGTTTGTTAAATTGGATGCTTTAAAGACTATGCTTTCCGTACTAGATGTAAAAACTAAAAAATCTAAAATTCTTTGGTCCGCGCCAATTCAACAGCGCATTTCCCACCCCTCTTATCTTGATGCCAAAACGATTGTTTTTTCACTTCGAAAACCAAACACTGAAGAATCCTTGATTTCGTTTGATATTGCCTCAGGTATCATGAAACCACTTCTGCCAAGCTTCCCCGAAGCTCGCTACCCTTCTGTCGTTGGCGATAATCTCTATTTTTCTTCTACTAAAAATGGGATTCGAAATATCTACGTGAACAATTTCAAAACTAATTTAACTCAACCGATAACTCATATTTACACCGGGACATTTTCTTATATTGTGGATCCACAAACGAAAGATGTCTATTTTACCAAACTAACGGGTAAAGGTCCGCAAATTCATTTCTCGAATCAAAATGATCTAGCTAAAACCCCAGAAGAATTGCCAAAAATCACTCGGATTTCTAGTACTCAGTTTCCAGATAAGCCAAAAATCGAAACAAAAGTAGACGATAATGGCAATTTTCCTGTTCGCGACTATTCGCCTTATTCGTATTTGTGGCCGCAATATTGGATTCCATTTTTGGCTACTTCAAGCAGTGACAACCGATTTTTATTGCAAGCCCAAACCAGCGGTTTTGACCCTTTGAAAAAACATGTTTACACTTTGGATTTAACTTACGATTCGGCAACAGCAAAAACTTCGATTGCTGGCGCCTATTTAAATCAAGTTTATGAAAATCGATTTGGATTTAGTTATAACGAATACACAACTTACTTTGTTTCTGCCTCTAACCGCGCTACCTATTCTTCAAAATCTGCTTTTGTCCAGCCTAACGTCTGGAAAATGAACAAAAATGTCGACCTTCAAATAAGCGCCCGCCAAGTGAGTGTCGTTACCCAATCGACAAATTACAACCGCGAAGGCGGTGGTTTTATGTTTCAGTTTAGCGACATCGAACGATCCGGATTACTTTCAACACCGGTAACTGGGCGCAGCTATTATTTAGGAATGAATCAGTATTTGAAGAATCAAGATAACTTTCAACAGACTCAGTTTCTCTTAGGAACCTCGCAGTACTGGCCCGATTTGATTGCTGAAAATCATGTCGTGTATCTAAAGCTAGATGCGTTGTATTCTAACGATCGTATAAGTCCTATTCTAGGTGCCTCTACTAATTCTTTATTGCTTCAACAAGATCCCTTTGTTCCCTATTTTTTAATGCGAGGTTACTTGCAAGGCCAATTCGTCGGCGAAACAATGATCAATCCTAAAATTGAATACCGATTTCCAATGCGAGAAATCAATCGCGGTAATTCAACTTATCCTGTGTTTTTACATCGCCTTCATGGCGCGCTTGTCGCAGATGGAGTTTTCTTGGACGGTCGTGCATTTAATGTGCTTGATAATGGTTTTGTGCCGGTTTCCACAAATCAAAGTTTTTGGAATATGGGCTTTGAGTTTCGTTTTGAATTGAATTTGGCCTATCAGATGCCTTTGACTGCTGTAATTGGCATTTACAATCCATTGAGTGGATCGTATGGATCAACGTCGTCAGCATCAACCCATTTTCAGGTAGGAAGCTTTTTTTAATTAAGGCCCCACGGACTTTTTATACGCTGGTTCTGTTTTATGTTGCAAACGCAGAACAGAACCCCTTATCCTAATTAAGAGCCCTCTTTACAATACGCCCAAGGAGCACGAATGAATCAACTGGAATGGATTCAAGAACTTATCGATTCAGAAAACAAAATTCTTGAGTCAGGCATCGTTGACTCTAATCCCGAATATAAAAAGCAGCGACTTGTTGTAAAGTCGACCTTGGATTTGCTTCATAGCTTAAAAAATCAGTTTACCGATGCTACTCAGCTATATAACGAATTCAAACCCACGCCTCAGAGCAAAATTAAGATTTACACAATTGCCCAAACTCATTCAGATTTTATGTTGTTTCGAAACGGCTACAAAATGATTTTCACTATGAAAGACCCAGGAACGATTGAAATTCGTTTTAATTTTATTGGGTCACAATTGATCAGTTCCGTGCACAGTGTTGAATCCAAAGTAAATTCAAAAATCTTTGATGATCAGAAATTACAACTACAAGTTAAGCCCTTCGAAGAAGTCACCTGGCTATTCAATGGAGCAGAATTCAAAGTAGAATTTCTAGTTAAATACTATTTAAATCTTTTCGTGCGAGAAAGCCTTAACTAACAAAGATACAGCTTTCTCTGTCTTCATTCCCCGTGATCCTTTGATCGCTATTAAATCACCAGTTTTGTAGTCTGATTTCAATCGATTGATTAAATTCTCATCCATTTTTTCTGAAGCCCACAATTGAGTTTTCGTCGAAGCTTTGGCAAATACATCTTTAAAAATCTGCCAGGTCGAACCATAAAAAACGACTTGATCAAATGTATTTTTACTAATTTTGTCCGCCAATTCTAAATGAAATTTATCTTTAGAATCGCCCAACCCAAGCATTTCGCCCAAAATTAAAACTCGTTTTCCAGATACTGGCAAATCATGAACATTTTTAATTAAACTATCCATTGAATCAGGATTGGCATTGTAGCCGTCGAAAATAACCTGAGCACCGCTGTCGGCTTGTAAAAGCTGATTACGTCCCCAATTGGTTTTAAGGCCATTTAAACTTGTCCAAATTTGTGCAGGTGTCATCCCTGTGGCTAAAGCCAGCGTCGCCGCTACTAGAACATTGGTAATATTGTGACGTCCGAACACTGGCACCAATGCTTGCCCCGGCTGTTTCCAAATTGTGCCTTCAATCTGAAGACCTTGAGCCGAGACATTTTTTAGCTGCATGAATACGTTAGCGTTGGGGTCGACGCCTGAAAATTCATAAACAGTCCCAATTGTAGCCGTCATTAAAAAATCGTCTCGCATTTTTTTTGTAAATGGATTGTCTAAATTGAAAACACGCATGGCCGGTTTTTTTGAATACAAATAAATTTCATTTTTTGCTTTAGCAATATTTTCCTGGGAACCAAAATGTTCAAAATGCGCATGGCCCACCATGGTTACTACAACGATATCAGGGTCAGCAATTTCAACTAGTCTTTGAATTTCACCGTACTTATCCATTCCCATTTCAATGACTCCGAAATGATCTGAACTGCGCATGTTTAACAGTGAAAACGGAACACCCCAGTGATTATTCAAAGACCCCTGACTAGCATAGGTTTTACTTGTCGTGTTTAAAATCTGGCTGGTAAATTCTTTAGCCGTGGTTTTTCCGGCTGAACCTGTAATTCCAATAATAATTTTTTTCAGCTTTTTACGGTACCCTTGTGCTAATTCTTGCAAGGCTAGCAATGAGTCCTCGACTTCAATCAATGCTATAGGTCCGTCTAGATCCAATTTCAAAGGTGTTTTTGATTTACGATCAAAAAGTACTCCGGTACATCCCTTTTCAATAGCGGTATTAATAAAATCGTGGGCGTCAAAAACATCCCCGCGTAGCGGAACAAACAATTTTCCAGTCAAATCGGACCTAGAATCCGTTCCCACAAAATCAAACGAAGCAGCCAATGTCGCTTTAGCATTATTTAAAAGCTTTCCGCGTGTCCAGGCTACTACATCATCAAGCTTAAGAGTTTCTTTTTGCATATTTAATAACCTCTAAATAATCATTAAAGGGAAATTTCTTATCACCAATAATTTGATAAGTTTCGTGGCCTTTTCCTAAAATTAAAACGATATCACCATCGTTTGCAGCTTCCATCGCTTTTTTGATAGCCATTGATCTATTTTCTTCAAAAACTTTGTTCTTTTGATTTCTAAATCCGGCCTTAATTTGTTCGATGATAGCAAAAGGATCCTCGTTTCTTGGGTTGTCAGAAGTCACGATAACCAAATCTGACTTAGCCTCCGCAATACTACCCATTAGGGGACGTTTTGAGTTGTCACGATCACCGCCACAACCGAAAACCGTTATGATTTTATTTTTTGATTTTAGCTCTGACCGCAATTCCACTACCGTATCCAATGTTTTGGATACTCCATCTGGCGTATGAGCAAAATCAATAAATACATTTTTCTTTTTAAGTTCCTTCACCCGTTGCAAGCGCCCCGGAATACCGGCAAAAGTTTCCATTTTTTTTAAAGCAGCTTCAATTGGAATTTTCAAAAAACCGCAAACAAACAAACAAGGTATAAAATTATAAATATTATGCAATCCCAAAAGTGGAAAACGAGTTTTGTAACGCTTTCCGAAGTACCCTATTTCAATTTGCTGATATTCAAAATGTCTTTCTTTAATTTCAAACCAAATAGGAAATGACTTATCCTGGCCGAAAAAATGACGACTAACTCCATAGGCCATTTGTAATCGTTTACCATAAATGTCATCGCCATTAACAAGTGCAAACCGCTGTGCTTTGTTTGACCGACCTAAAATATCCAAAAACAATTTTTCTTTCACAGAAAAATAGTTTTCCATTGTACCATGATAATCCAAATGATCTTGGGTTAAATTAGTAAAAATCCCGATATCAAAATTTATGGAATGCATTCTTTTCTGATCAATTCCATGACTGGTAACTTCAACAGCAGACGCCAAAGCACCATTTTTTTTAAAATCTGAATATCGTTTATGAACCGTCCATGGATCTGGAGTCGTGTGGGTCGTTGGCCATATTTTTTTGCCGACTCGGTGATTGACAGTACCAATTATACCAGTAGGAATCCCATGATTTTGAAGCAAATATTCAATGATATACGTAGTCGACGTCTTTCCGTTGGTACCCGTAATGCCAATATTGAAAATTCGTTCGTCTTTTCGTCCAAAAAAAAGCGCGCACATTTTTTCAAAATAAAAACGAGAATCGTTCACTAAAATATACGAAACTCCCTTTAGATCCGCAAGGTAGGCGCTATCTTCCAATACGACCAATAAAGCGCCTTTTTCAACAGCCCCGACTATGAATTTATGTCCATCTGCTGAATTCCCTTTTATAGCAAAAAAAACGCTTCCTTTAGTAACTTTTTGGGATGAATCAACTAGCGAATCGATTTTGGTCGAAAGTACCCGGCTGCGTTTAGGAATGACCACAGATTTGGGGTTAAAAAAATCGACAAATTCTGAAACTTTCATCTTTATAGATTAACTATTTTAGGGTAACAATGTCCACCATGAATCTATTTGATAAAAATGCTGTTGAAATATTTGAAGATGAAAAAAATGTAAATGTTATTCTGTTTCATGGCTATGGTGCCGATGCTGACGACTTAGCCCCCCTGTCACGAATGATACCAACCAAACACGCTTGTAACTGGTTTTTTCCACAAGGTCCTTTGGAGATTCCACTAGGTGGTTACGGAGTCGGACGCGCCTGGTGGCCGATTCCCATTGATCGATACCAAGCAGCCGGTGCCACTCTGGATATTTCGCTTGAAGTGCCAAAAGGTATTGAAAAATTGCGCGCCGAATTTCAAAAATGGCTTTCGATGAAAAGTCTAGACCCTTCAAGAACGCTTATCTCAGGATTTAGCCAAGGCGGAATGCTCGCTTTGGATTTATTTTACACATTTCCACAAAGTTTTTCCGCCCTTGGGTTGTTGTCCTCGAACTTAGTAAACAAAGCCTATTTAAAAAATGTCCCCGCCGAATCTCTAAATGGAAAAATGGCGTTCATCAGTCACGGAACGTCTGATCCCGTGTTGCCTGTAAGCGGCGCCCGAGCGCTGGAATCATTTTTAAGTGCGTCTGGACTCAAGACCAAGGCTAACTATTTCAGTGGTGGTCATGAAATTCCCCCTGTTGTCCTGAATCAATTGGCCCAATTTATGGACCAATCCTTCGGTACGCCCAGCTAACAAAACTCCTGAAAAACGACCTTTGGTTCTGGACCAAGGTGGCATCATCTATTTCCTTAAGTCACCGATTTTAGATACAGGAAATAGGGAATGAAATTTCAAAAACTTGGTAAATACACACTATTAGAACAAATGGCTGTCGGCGGTATGGCTGAAATCCATTTGGCAATCGGGTCCGGCGCCGAAGGTGTACACAAATTTTTTGCAATTAAACAAATACTCACGGCCTATTCCGATAACGACGATTTTATTAGCATGTTCAAAGAAGAAGCTAAAATCGCCTCGCAATTAAACCATTCTAACATCGTCAATATTTTTGATTTTGGCGTTGATAAAGTTAGTCAATTCTACATTGTAATGGAGTTCGTTCATGGACGAAACTTAAAGCAAATCATTCAAGCTTTAGGAAATGAAAACAGAAAATTACCGATTGAATTTATTGCCTATATAATCAAAGAAGCTGCCAGCGGTTTGGATTATGCCCACAAAGCCAGCGACATTTATACAGGCCAACCATTAAATATTATGCACCGAGATGTCAGTCCGCAAAATATCATGGTAAGTTACAATGGCGAAATCAAAGTTATTGATTTTGGGATTGCAAAATCCACCTCAAAGTTGGAATTAACCGGATCAGGCACACTAAAAGGTAAATTTGGCTACATGAGTCCCGAACAGGTTCGCGGCGATTCCATGGATAGTCGCACCGATATTTTTTCCTTGGGAGTCATCACCTGGGAACTTCTTGCCAATCGCAGGCTCTTCGCTTCGGAAACAGAACTTGAAACCCTAAATAAAATTAAACAAGGTTTTATACCGGATCTTGCCCTAAGCGTAGATCCAAAATATTCCGAATTTGTTAATATTGTTAATAGTTGCCTGGCTTCTGACAAAGACGCTCGATACCAAACCGGGCAGGAGCTTTCTGGAGCAATAAACACGTTTTTAAATGTCAATTTTCCTGAATTTAACAAACACGTATTTAGCGACTATCTTAAAAATACCTTTTACCATTCGTATGAGAAATCGCAAGAAAAGTTATTGAAATTCAGCCAATTAAAACTCAATTCGGACGACTTTTCAGAATTTTCCTATCACCCAGATAAAGAAAATCAGTCTGAATTATCTTTGATTGAAGCTAGTCCTGCGGAAAGTAAATCCTCCTCAAAAACTGGAACATCACTAAGAAATATAAATTTTAAAATCCAAGACCTTAGTGAATTTAAAGAACTTGAAACGAAAAAAGATCTGAAGTGGATCTATGGTGCATTTGGAATCATTTTTGTCTTTTTATTTTACGTAGTTGCCTATGAAATTCCAAGAAATAAGAAAAAAGATACTGCCGTAATCGTAAACCATTCTGATATCAGTAAAACAAAAGTAAATATGTTTAAACATTTTGAAATGCCCTTCGAAAATATTTCTGAAATGAAAGCAATAGGTAATCAGGGTTGTATTCAGACCACAGATGACAAGTCTTTCTGCTGGGGGGACAACCGTTTTCACCAGTTGGGTGTCAACACCAGCAAAGATTACGTACAACTTTTAGAAATTAACACATTTCCAAAATGGGAAAGTCTCGAAATTGGAATGTTTCACAGTTGTGGAATTACAAAAGTTAAAAAAGAAGATCAAGATTGGATGGCTCTGAAATGCTGGGGGGACAACAGCTACGGACAAATCGGAGATCCAACCCAACAGAATGTGGCGACGCCAACAACCGTCGATCCCAATACCCAATATAAATCTATTAGTGTTGGACTCTACCACACATGCGGAATCACAATTGAAGGCATTGCCAAATGTTGGGGACGAGGCGACTTCGTTCAGCTGGGGCTAGCTCATATAAAATCTTCTAAGGTGCCCTTAACTGTTGATATGAATGCTCGATTCAAATCCATTGCTTCTGGTGCTTATCATACGTGCGGTCTATTGATTGATGACACCCTAAGATGCTGGGGACGAAGCGATTTCGGCCAATTGGGAACGGGACAAATTAATTACCAAGGAACTATTGATACTATTGACTTAAAAACTAAATACAAACAAGTGTCACTTGGCGACTATCACAGTTGTGGCCTCACTTTGGATGACAAAGTAAAATGCTGGGGAAAAAATGACTTTGGACAAATTGGAGTTGGAAACCAAGAGCCAACGGTCAAACCAACATTGATTAATGCCGCATTAAAATTTAAGAAAATTAAGACCGGAAAGTTTCATTCCTGCGCAGAGACCACGGACAGTGAACTCTATTGTTGGGGCAGAAATAACTATTTTCAACTTTCAAATAAAGAGATGTCTTATTTAGTGTCTCCAGAACTGGTCCTAAAGCTAACCCCTAATAGTGATTTCATTTTAGGTGAATTTTCTACGTGCTATTCTATGCCTGGAAAATTAGGTTGCCGTGGCTATCATTGGATACAAAATACACGATCACCAGCTGAAGCTAACTAATAGTTATTTTAAAAAAACCCTAACTTTTTTGTGATTGATCTCGGTGTTGTCAGCATCGATCGATTCTACCTTTGACCCTTTACCAATAAAAACAAGCTCATCCGTAGAGTTTGCCGATTTCAGGATATCTCGCAAAGATAAAATTTTTGGCTCGGTGGCGACCATGTCCGACAATTTATTAAATTTATTTCTATTTTTGCGAACTTTATCAAACCCATCCACTAGATTTTTGTCTGAAATCAAGTTTGGAATCATCCCTTCTTTCCGTGCTAAATACGATGCAATTTTTGCAAACACTGGGGCGGCAACTTGGGATCCATAAAAGGATTTTTTAGGACTATCTATCAGCACATAAATTACATACTTAGGTTCATGAACGGGAATGAATCCAAGAAAACTTGATAAATAGGCATTCGGCTCATAGCCACGAAATTTCATACTTGGCTTCTGGGCTGTTCCCGTTTTTCCACCAATTAAAAAACCAGGTACTCGTGCATTGACACCGGTCCCGCCTTCATGGGTCACAGACGACAACATTACTTTTAGTAGATCAGACGTTCGTTTAGAAATAACTCGGGTAGAGGGCAGATGCTCAAAGTCCAAGTACTCTTGCGTTTCAGCATTACGCCGTCCTTTTATTAAAGTTGGCCGATTTAACAAGCCTCCATTGACTAGCGCCGCAAAAGAATTTGCTAACTGCAAGGCATTCACCGAAAGTCCTTGCCCAAACGAAACGTTTGCCAATAAATGATTGTTCCACGGAGTTTCATGAAGGACGCCTTTGGACTCACCAGGAAAGTCTACTGAGGTTTTTTGATTAAAACCAAATCTAAGTAGCCCATCCCGAAGCTTATCTGTACCAAGCTTGAATCCAATTTTTGCAATACCTATATTCGATGAAAAGGCCAATATTTCAGAAGGACTTAAAAAATTAAATTGATGATGCTGATCAGACTCTTTAATCCAGCGATCGCCAACTTTCATTTTTCCAAATTCGCAAAATATTTTTGAATTGGGCAAAATAAGATTTTCTTCCAACGCCAATGCCATCACAAATGGTTTTACGGTCGAACCTGGTTCAAACACATCAGTGATCGCCTTTTGTTTTACAATTAGATCTCGACGCTGGTTATTTTCCACTGAAACCATTGCATGCACTTCAGACGTTGCTGCGTCCAAAACAATTCCAACGGCCCCTTCACCATCAAAATTCGCCAAAGTCTCACGTAGCTGAGTTTCTACATAGAATTGCAAATCAGTATCCACAGTCATTACCACATCGCTGCCCATCTGATTTTCTGTTACGATCATGCCATCTATTGTTAGCGGGCGGCCGCGTGCATCTCTTTTTACGTTAATTTTTTCGGTATCGCCGGCTAACCATTTGTCATATTTTAATTCTAAACCCTCAAGGCCAACACCTTCTTGACCAACAAAACCCACAATACCTTTATATAAACTTTCATAAGGATACACTCGTTTCCATTCTTGCACATGCGAAATGCCTTCGATACCTGCTGCCGATACTTTGGCCAATTTGGTTTCATCAATAAATCGCTGAAGCCAAACAAATCGCTTATTTTTATCTTTTAATTTAGCGTAAAGTACATCTGTACTAACTCCTAATATTTTACCAAGCTGGCGGCTTACGGCCCGCGGGGCTTCAATAAATTTAGGATCCGCATAAATTGAATACGATATTTGTGACATTGCTATTTCACGATGTTCTTTGTCTAAAAAGCTACCGCGTTGAGAATTCAATTTAATTCGGGTTTGATATTTTTTTGCCTGAAGCTGGGTCAGTTTTTGATTCGGCCAAACTTGAATATAAAATGCCCGTGAAAGCACTAAAAACCATACGGCGGCGAACATTACAAATAAAATAATAATTCTAGTTTTCAATCGATCGACTTCCCTTTGTTTTCTGCAATCGGAGTTGGAGACGCTAGATGAATAATTTGACTCAGCTCGGGGTTTCGTAACGTCAGTTTATTTTTAGCAAAAGACATAATTTGCGATGGAATCGCGAGCCGTGCCAATTCGATCTCTTTTATTTTACGTTCAATTTCTACTTTTTTATTTTGCTGCGATAAATGATAGATTTGATAGCCGAGTCGACGCTCTTCCATGTGTAAAAAGGCGATTAAAAAAAGCGTGCCGATTAGTATTGTGATACTTAAAAACGGATTAATATCTTTGCGGTGACGCTTGTAAAACACTGAGTTCATCCATGACCTCGTTTTTAAATTACCTCATATTGGTATGGAAAAAGGAACCTTTGGCGGTTCCGGCTGTCTGTTCGTCTAGTTGGTTTGGGATGAGCTCTGCTTATTTGAAAAGCTTTGAGTTAGTCGGGCCCGAGAGGCGCTTGGAGGCTCTCGGGTAACCACTTAAGGATCAAGAATTATCAAGTCGAGTCCGGATTAAATCTAAGTGCGAACAAAAACTCTTAACTTGCCGCTTCGACTTCGAGGATTTGCCAGTTCTTCTTCGCGAGTGGGATGAATCACTTTTCGCTTCAAGGGATCGCCCAATTCTGGATAGGTTCGAAAAACTGATTTTACAATTCGATCTTCTAAAGAATGAAACGTGATTATCGCAAGACGACCACCGGGCCGAAGTTTAGCCATTAGTCGAGGCAAAACATTTTCGACAACATCTAGCTCGCGATTTACTTTTAGTCGCAACGCCATAAAATACTGGGTAGCGGGGTGAAAACCTTTGCGGCGCCAACCATCAACTCGTTCAATCAGTCCTGACAACTGAGTAGTCGTAGTAAATGGTTTAGTTTTCCGATCTTCAATAATGGCACGCACGACTTTGAACGGACTCGGGACCTCGCCTAGACTTAAAAAAAGACCGACGAGTTCTTGCTCTGTCATCGAGTTAACAAGCTCGGCAGCCGTTATGCCTTGGGTGTTATTCATCCGCATATCCAGAGGGCCTTCGTGATAGAAACTAAATCCCCGCTCAGGCTCGTCCAACTGGGGTGAGCTGACTCCGAGATCTAACAATGCAAAGTCAATGAGCCCGTCATAATGTTTATCAAAATTTACAAAATTATCGAGATACATCGTAAGCTGCTGGGATTTAATCAAGTCGCCAAAATGAGTTTGAGCGTAGGAGTGGGCGTCGGGGTCCTGATCAAAGGCAATGGTCCTGAGTTTCGGGTTCTTATCCAAGAGCAAACGATAATGTCCGCCCCTGCCAAAGGTTCCATCGAAATAAATAATCTCAGATTGATCTTCAAACGGATCGAAAGCGGTCACTATTTCATTATAAAGGACAGGTATATGAACCATTTCCACAACCTAGGAATTTTTTAATTGTGCGTCAATGGCTATTCTCTTATTCTGTAAGTATGTTAGTACGATGTCCGAAATGCCATTT
>JAYVPD010000251.1:0-13093 GCA_043757515.1 Pseudobdellovibrionaceae bacterium | reverse complement strand
ATGTGGCTCGCGTCCTCATTTTTGGGAAACTATTTGGCCGGAATTTTAGGAATGCTTTATAGTAAAATGTCACAAAACGAATTTTTCATGGTTTTCGCAGTTTTGGGAGTCGGAATTGGCCTTTTCTTTTTAGTGGCGGATTCAAAACTCAAACATATTATAGGTAAAGAAGTTTAAACTAATAGGGAAACGAAGCATCCACGGCTTGGCCGCTGATAAAAATCGCGGCCAAAATATCACATTTTAGTTTATTTATAGTCGAATCGAAGTTTGAGGCTTGATTCTTCAGATACACCGGCAAGACTCGCTGAGATTCGCTTGGCCTAATAAATTTAGAGGCATATAAATTCCCAATCGTTTTATAAGGGGTGAGTCGTTCACCTAGATGACATGTTATACAGGTGGACGACGATAAAGTTTGTGAAACATGGCTGAATATTTGAGCGACCGAAATAGTATCAACAATCGATGGTTAAAGGTTTAGGTAAAGCGTTCACTAAAGCAATTGTGTCCGCAATACTTTTTGGAGTGCGCAATGAATCAGTCACGGCTGTGCAATTGGCTGTAGGTGTTCCGGAACTTTTATCATTTGAACATCCTGAGCAGAAGAGAAACGACTGGATTAAGAGGTAAATTAAAAGACCACGGCGTACAATCATAGTAAAACTATAACCTCATTTATGGTCTTTCTTGAGAAGTGATTTAAATAAATTTACGGGTTCAGTTGAAAAGCGAGGTTTTGTCTGAATAGCAAAGTAATAAGGATAAAGGCTAAATCCATTTTTAAGTTCATAGGATTCCAGAATTAATTTTGTTTTTCCAATTTTAAACGGTTGTGGCTGTGGCGGCATCTGTCCTGAAACTACATGAATTTTTATTGTTTCACCCTTTTTTGGGGTAATGACATAGTCTATTGTTGTAAAAGAAGCGGTAACTGGTGCGGGCGGACTTTCTTTTTCACCAAGGCATAGAACTTCAAAGTCCTTGAAATGAAATTTAAAATCACTAATTACCGGAATCGCAGAATTAAATTTTGGTTCAAGAAGACTTTGTATTTCATTTGAAAGCTTAGACTCGGCTTCGCGTGTTTCAGAATAAATTCCAGTATTGGGAGTTTTAATTTTTCCCTCGTAAAAATCAATCTGGTCGCAATGGCCTTCTTTGTTACAAAATTTCAAAGACCAGGTAATCGTGTCTTCCGAAAAACTTTTCATTTTTTCATCGGCGTCCAGGGGCAGGGCGGAAATAGCTTTAAAAAGGCGAGTAATATATTTAAGGTCCTTTATTTCTGGCAATGTAGAAATCGGGTTTCTTGAAGCCAAAGTTGATTTTGAAATAACTAAAGAGGTAGGCTGTTCAAAGTTAAACCATTTTTTATTCACTGTGGCTTTCTCCTTAGAATATGTTGGAAAATTGGTTGCGAGTGAAACGATGACAAGAAAGGTCGTTTGGAATAATTTCATTCAAACTCCGATGCTCTAAATTAATCAAGTTAGTCAAGTGTCGGGTTTGAAATCCGCTTTAAAAAATCTTTGATCGCTCTGTAAGAAAAAATAAAAATGCACATAGTGGCGATACAAAACCATACCAGGCAGTAACAGACCATCCCCCGTGTGAAAACGCCCAGGCCCCGACTGCGGAGCCAGTAGCCCCGCCAATAAAAATGGTAGCTATGTACAAAGCGTTTAGCCGGCTTCGTTGTTCGGCATCTAGCGCGAAAATAGCTCTTTGCCCTAAAACCAAATTGGCGCTCACTCCAGCATCGAGTAAAATTGCTGAAATGACCAAGGCCAAAAGCGAAAGCCAGCTTCCTGGTTCAAAAAGTTGACTTATTAAAAATGATACAGAACAAGATACCAAAGCTAATGCCGTTGCGATTTGTCCAAAACCCCTGTCGGCGGCGCGTCCGGCAAAAGGTGCTGATACCGCGCCTGCCACGCCAACGAGTGCAAAAATCGCAATTTGAGTTTGACTGAAATGAAATTCTGGCCCGGCTAAAAATAATGGGCTTGCCGTCCAAAACAAGCAAAAGGCACCAAACACGAAGGCTTGATAAATGGCCTTACGACGTAAAAGCGAAGATGTTAAAAATAATCGAATCATAGATTTCAAAAGATCTTGATATCGAATATTTTTATTTACTGGCTGCCTTGGCGGAAGCAAGTAAAACAAAACAAACCCCAGAGTTGTCATCATCACAGAAGAGACAACAAAAACGGCATGCCATGAAAATAAATCGGTCAAGAGACTGGCTGTCGGCCGTGAAAGCATAATTCCCAACATCAATCCGCTCATAAGGCTACCTACCATCTGGCCCCGTTTTTCTTCGGGTACAAGATGGGCTGAATAAGGAACAATAATTTGGACGGTTGAAGCGCCCAACCCGGTTGCAAAAGCAGCTGCAAAATAGGGTAACAAAGCAGTGGAAAATGTTAGACCCAATAACCCGATGACTGTAATACCAATCATCGTCAAAACGAGCCGTCGATTTTCAACGATATCGCCAAGTGGAACGACCAACAAAACTCCCAAGCCATACCCAACTTGGGTTAAAGTGACAACTAATCCCGCTGCGCTCGACGACAGTCCAAGCGCCTGACTTATCATTGCAACAAGAGGCTGAGCATAATATAGATTGGCCGCTGTTATTCCAACGGCACTGGCGAGTAAAAAAACCAAACTTCGAGGTGGATTAGCAGATTGAGGCATCGGAGTCCTTTTCAGGTTCCTTATTGCTTTTGAGCGGCAATATTATCTACGAAAGCTAAAACGACTTGGCTGTAATATTTGCTGACGTATTTTGTCGCCAATTTATTTAATTCATCTCTCTTCGAAATATTATTTGCCGCAGAAGAGGGTACATACATTTTTGGTGATAGTGGCTTACTATCAGGAATCCTGGCTGTTTCACATTCATTTTTAGAAACGCAAACGGTTACAACCGGCACAGAGGCAACATTATAAACAGTAACGGATTCTCCATTCATTTTTGAATGTCCGGTGTAAACCCATTGCGAATAAATGCGAACAAATAAAATGGCTCCTATATCATTGGATAAAGCGGCCAAGCGTTCAAAATCGTCTGCTTTCCAAAAATTACTTTTCTTTGAAACATAGGAATCACTGCTTCCTGGGGGCGACGGTTCGGACCCGATTGAGCCTGCATTTTTAGAATATTGTGTGGCCAATACTTCGTATCCCTTGCTCTGCAGACCCGCTATGACTTGATCATAGGTGCTGTCTGTAAAACTTTGCACCTCACTGATGCCTTCGCCCATTTGCCATAAAGGAGGCAAATCGCGACCCTCGGCACCTGGAAATGCCCAATCCATAACAACGGGGGCAACTAGAATTTTTTTCTTAATAGATAACTTTTGCTCTGGAGTCGCTTCGGGCTGGGCCTTTGCAAGGGCAACAGCGGCAGGCAGTGCCTGTTCAAAGGATTCAACAGTTTGATCCGGAATAACCTCAAGCAACCGGCCGGTAGAGCAACCTAAAGTGAAACCGACAGAAAGGCATCCAATTGTGATGAGTCTTAAATTCACTCGCATCTCCTTTAGAAAAAATACTTCTAAAGATAATACTTTATTGTGAAATCTAGTTTGTCACTCTCAAATGAGTTTTAATACACGCGTAGTTATTTTGAATCTAAGGCGGATTTAACTTTTGTTGCCTTGATAAACGATTTATCCAAAGAAACGGCAACATACTCACCTTTTTTAACTTTTGGGTGAGTTTTAATGACTTCCGATTTTGGAACCTCAAGGAGAGCGCCGTGTTTTTCAGTAATGAATACTGAAGTTGCAGAAATTGAAGAAACATAACCCGACACTCCAACCACTGCGCTGGTCGAAGCTTTCGATATTGGGCAAAAGGCAACTAGGGAAAACAAAAGCGTTAAAATTTTTAACTTTTTAAATATCATATTTTCTCCGGTTTCTATTTAACTAAAATTGGTGATCTTTGCTTTTCGTTTATTGGGTCTTTCATATTCATAGTTTCAAACCCCTCTTGTCCGCTCAATTTGACCTTGCCGTCGCTAAACAAAACTGCTTTGTCCCCAGCGCAGTAGGTGGCGGGAGGACAATCCCATTCGCGATTTACAACGATTAATTTACAAGCAGCCCCATAATCAAGAGTCGCCCCCATCATAGCCTCAGTTCCACACTTGATATCTTTTACGCATACCTCTGTTCCACCAAGGCGTAACTTGCTCGCCACCCCGGCATCTATGCACCATATGCCTTTAGCACGGTCTTGGCCAACAAGCTCAGCCATGTCAGGAAGCAGAGATTGAAGATAGCAAACGGACGGGGTTGCAGTAACTTCTTTTGGTCGATTGCTATCGGCAGTGCTTAATTTCGTTCGGCTAAATGCCGCTTCATATTTTGTTTTGTCTTTGCCTACCCATAAAACCTTTCCACCCTCAGTTACAATATCTCGATCAATGATTTCAAAATGCTTACCATACATCAAAGCATCCGCTGTTAGGCTTATCCCTTCAGGCTTATCTTTATAGGCAAAGGGAACTACGAAAACAGAGGAGCCGTCAGTAGGAAAGACAGACTGAATGACTTCAATTCCACCTTTCTCTTTTGTGGGTTTCATTATTTCGTTGCATCGAGGTTCGTTTCTATAGTCACAGCAATTTAACCGTTCTTGTTTCAATATTTGCAGAATTTTCAAATTATTATCGGCTGCTGATCTAAAAACTTTCAAAGTGTCGGCTTCGGTTTGTGCGAATGAAGTTGCCACTAAAAAAAGTCCAAAAACAGATGCAATCAAGATTTTCATGATAACTCTCCCGCGAGTGTATATCGCTAATTTTATTATTTTTATGTTAAAAAAAACAGTCCAGAACAACCAGCGGGTGTGACTTAAGTCTCATTTGCGGGGCTTTTCAACAGGACTCTCTACAGAATGATAGGTAATCAAAACGTCTTGGCTATCTTTTGATTCGTTCAAAAGATTCGAAATGCCTTTATAGCTTGTTAGCATTTTGTCTTTTGTATTGTAGGTCACATCGATCGGACCAACCAAATATTTCAAAAGCATAGAGTCAATATTGAGTCTAAACTGTTTTTCAGTTTTTGTAGCCATCTCTAGTGGACTAACTACAAAGCTAAAATAATCTAGTTTATTCAAAACTAAAAATCGGATTTCGCGCTTTTTTTCCAGGTCAAAATTCATTTTCGCATAATTGTCAAAACCTTGCCCCGCGATCATATCATTGGTTAAATCGGTTTTTTGATTTTCAACCTTTCCGTCTGCAGTCACTAAACTTAGGTTTACAGTTTTTTTCTCAACGTCGACATTTTGATGGTAAACAGTGGAAAAGCGAAGGTCTTCAAAAGTTACATCGGCCACAACCTTGCTATCTTTAAAATCGCTAATCATACGGGCGATAACTTGGTTTGAAGCGCTAGTGTAGGTTGTAGTGATTTTACGGTTCAAACCCTCGGAATCTAGCAAAATCACATGATTTTCGGTGTAAAGAACCTTGTCGCTATCTATTGCTTTCGCAATGCCTTCGCGCATGATTTCTAGTTCCGCACCAAATGCAATTGATGAAACCAACAAAACTGTGCCAATCACAATCAACTCCCAAATACCTCTATGCTGTTCTTTACTGACTTTTTTGTATAGGAATTTCACAGGCAAATTAACAATCTGGACGGTTAAAATGTCTTAAAATTTGCAGGCAGATGAATGAATCACTTCGGGAGTGCAAATTCGTGGCTAAAAAACGATTTAATCTAGTTAGAAGAATGGCGCCCTTACTATTTTTGGCTTATGTACAAACTCAAGGCGCTTCCGGACTGTATTGCGAGGACAATTATGCTCGTGAAGCGTCAGCAAATTATGATACTGATTATCCCGCAACTCAAACTCGGATATCGAAAAAAATCGGGAAGCTCGAATTAACTGGCACATCTGAAGAACTATCTACTTTGGCTCAAATGCTTGGAAAACAGCCACCTAAGGATTGGGATATTAAGGCTTCTGGATGCAAAACAGTTTTGTGCGTTTTAAGTAAGCAGTTTGAATCAATGGAGGCGGCTCAACGAAGTCTTTCATTAAAAAAACGGACGGGTTACTATATTTCAATTGATCAGTCAAAAAATGCCCCGAATGTAGAATACGTTTGGCCAGCCAGCGAAATAAGAGTTTTAGATCGATCATTTTCGCGATTACCCAAGTCGTTTTATTTTCTGCCCTCTCTAGAAAAAATTACTAGATCGCCAATTGGCTACGATCATGCAAACGATCCGTTTTCCGTAGCGTATGCGATACCAAAAATTCAAGTTGATAATTACGTTCTTCCAGGTGTCATTAATTTTTATGATCTTTCGTTAAATAGTTCCAATATTAAATTTCGATTGGAAACAGCGATTCATGAATTGGTTCATCATTTAGACTTTACAGATGAAATAAAAAATGGAATTCGAATTTCCCACCGCGATGATTTTCTTAAACTAAGCGGTTGGCAAAAATCATCCACAGCTAAAAAGGGCTGGGCTCCGGGTTTAAAGCACCAATTCGTAACGACTTACTCAAAAACAATGCCCGAGGAAGATTTGGCCGAAGCTGCGAGCTACTATGTTATGAACTCTGAATATCTTAAAAAAACGGATTCGGCAAAATATGCGTTCCTAAAGGAAAATCTTTTTAATAGTTTGGAATATCCAAATGAAGACAATAAACTAAAATCACTTAGTGACGAGACCGTATTGCAAAATTGTCTAGGAAAAATTAGCTCTATCGAATTAAGTAAAAAAAACGAATTAAGAATTGGGACGCTTGATAAAAACTATTTCTATTTCTTTTCACATTTTGGACAGTTAGATTCAAGTTATGGGCTTCGACAACTTGATTGCATTCCAGAACCGAACGCAGAAGGTGGCGGGTTAAATGTGTGCGACATCGGTGGAACAGCAGGTCTCAAGTACGCAGCCTATTCTGGCGTATTGAAATCTCTAGACGCAACGTTAGATCAAATTTCAAATTCGTGGTTTAACAACGATGAACTAAAAACGCTTTGCTACAATACAAATGATTTTACAGCGCGCTGTCGATTGAAAAAAATGACTTTGCCTGCCGGAGTAAACTTTGAAGAAGTCTTTAGTAAAATTGTAACTTTTCTCGATTCTTTTTCAAGTCGCGATTTGATTTCTGAACAGGCTGCACGATTGCCATTAGCAACAATTGAAATGTCCTGTCTGAATGATCAGGTTGAGCGAATTGGGATTCAGAATGGGCAATTAATTGTAGTTAATAAAGGCGCCGATAAAAATATTTGGTATTGGTACTTCGCTGGTCGGCCGATTTGCGGCACAGATACAGTCACGCTATTAGAGTCCAATGGGGTCAAACTAGACAAACCAACCGAGATATTGACTGCAATGGCCGCGACGGAAATTGCAATTGGATATCAAAAAGAAATCATGAACATTGTTTTGAAATCTTCCGGCGACTGTCGCCGATTTTTCAATCGATTGGACAAGTCGTGCATGGCCAAGAGTTTGCAAACCTATTTTGAAACCTTGCCTGCGTATAACAAACTAAACGAAAAATTGATTCAAGAGTTTTCTCAAAAAATAGATTTTTATTAAAAATTTATATTTCTTGATTTGCTATCGCTTGTAACAGACCGTATCCTTGGAGAAGGAGTCCTAATAATGCCAAAATCGCTTTTATTTAAAAATATAAAATCACTTATTTTTCAAGCGAGCCGTGTCAATAAAAGCGTCGGACCTAGCAGTCAGGAATCTTCTCGCCGAAGCTTTATAAAATCCTCGGTGGTTGCCACAGCTGCCTTGATTCCCATTGCCCAGATTTTAGGTGGCTGTAAGACTGCTCCGCAAAGTGAAGCTTCATCAAATAGTGAGAAGGCTCATATCGTAATTCTGGGCGGCGGTATCGCGGGGCTGACAGCGGCCTATAGATTAACTCAGGCCTCGGTGCCCTGTTCAATTTTTGAAGCGAGCGCACGCCTTGGTGGTAGAATGTTTACCAAAAAAAAATTTAACGATGAGGGAATGACCTGCGAACTTGGTGGTGAGTTAATTGATTCTAATCACGAGGATTTAATTAGTCTTTGTAAAGAACTAGGGGTTGAAATTGACGACTTTGCAGTGGGTGATGCTGGACTGGCATCTAATCTCTATTATCTGAACCAGAAATACTATACCGACAAAGATTTGATTCCTCTTTTTAAACCATTTGCTAAAAGATTGAGGCGGGATCAAAAGAAAATTCAAAAAGTATCCTATGCAAAAAAAATGGATCATCAGAATCTTGATGTTTATTTGGCTGGCTATCGTGATGTTCAAAAATGGATTGTGGACCTTATTCGAATTGCCTATGTTGGTGAATGCGGAGTCGAACCAGGAGACCAATCGGCACTTAGTTTACTATATGCCCTGTCGCCAGATACTAAGGAAGGATTTAAAATTTATGGAGACAGCGATGAATCAAAGCGAATTCGAGGGGGTAATGCTTCCCTAGTAGAAAAGCTTGAAGAACTTTTAAAAGCGCGAGGCGTGGTTATCAACATGAACGCTCCAGTAATAAAAATTGAAGAAAGCCCCTTGGGTTTAAAAATCACGATCAATAAACAAGGTGCGACTCAAACAATTTTAGGGAAAAAAGTAATCTGTACGATACCTTTTTCTGTTTTGCGAACTATCATTGGTGTGTCGACGCTAAAGATAGATCCACTAAAGAAAAAATGTATTCAAGAACTAGGATATGCTACCTGCGGGAAAGTAATGATTGGATACCGATCAAAATTATGGCGAAACGGATTAGGCAAAGAAACAACGGTGGTTCCAAAATCCAATGGTATGGTTTATACCGATCTAAACGTGCAAAACCTATGGGAAACAAGCAGAACTCAAGTTGGCTCAAGTGGAATTCTTACTAGTTTCACCGGAGGCAAAGTTGGCTCTTCAGTAGGCCCAGCCAGTCGAGACCTCGCAATAGCTAACATAGAAGAAATATTTCCAGGCACAAAAATGGATTTTGACGGTCACTCTGCTGTTATGAATTGGACTACCATGCCCTATAACTTGGGTGCCTTTGCAACGCCAAAGCCCGGTCAGGTGATCGAGTTTTCTGAAATTATTTGGACTCCAGAACTATCAGGAAAACTAGTTTTTGCGGGCGAACACATCGCAGATAAATTTCAAGGATTTATGAACGGCGCCTGCCGGTCGGGAAATCAGGCCGCTAAGCTTGTTTTAATTTGAATCAAAAATATCTGCGCCGGGGAAGTTATCTTTCGGTTTTGGCTTGGCAGTACATTGAGAATAGCTTTCTGGGCCCCAATTCGGCATGGGTTTACAGTTTGGATCAGTACCGCCATTACCGGCAATGCCTCCAGCAGAGGCTTGTGCAAAACTAAAAGGCAAGATAATCCATAAACCAATCACAAATGTGAAAAACGTTTTCATAGTAATTCCTTTTTTTTGCTTAAACGATAGAACTGGGTGCCCAAAACAAAAACGGATCTGTTGTTGGAGTTTTTTGAAAATCGATTGTTGAATTCCAAAATAAAATCTCTAATCATTTTTTTTGCTTCTGGCATATCATCATTAGAGAAAGCCAGGGTTAAAGACTGAAACTCTCTTTCAGTGACTGCCTGCGAACTTAAAGCAGCCTCGGCTTTGCCGAGAAGTTGACGGTGATGCTCACGTATCGCCTGGGAAGGAATATCATTTACTGAAGATAAAAGAGTATGGACTGCAGAAATTTTTCCCGCAGTATCTACTTGAATCAACCCCACTGTGGACAAGTTTTTTAGAGCACACTCTACTTGAACCTCGGCGACATCTAAAACATTAGCCATCCATTTTGGCGACGAGATAAAATCTTCGAATTGCAATAATTCTAAAATGGCGTAGTGAATCCACTCGGAAATAACTTTGAAATTTGCTAAATTCAGCTCAGTGGCATTGCTGGAAATTTTTTTCGCCAATTGGGTTTTGGATTCTTCTTTTTCTAAACGACTTCGAGCGTGTTGAGATTGAACACTTAAAACAAATAGAGTTTGTTCTAGTTTAGAAAGACCAAGCTTGGTTCCAATTTGTGATGCCTTTTGTGAAGACAATCCTTTTTTCTGATTCATGGATTCATTCAGGCGCGAGTAGGTAACCCCCAAATCTCGCGCAAAACAACGAAGCGAGTAGCTTGAGTTTCTTTGGATTCGTCTGCTAAACTCGGACTTTAAAACAGCTCTGTAATCATAGTTTTGAGTCATAATTGCCAAATAAAAGCACATGTTATCCAAAGACGTCAATCATTCGTGGATCAAAGTGATCTACGAAATTCTTTGACCGCCCCGAGACTGTATGCCTTAAGGGGCGGCGTTTTCAAATACATTATTTTGGAATGCAACCGGGAATTTTAACATAGTCCGTTTTTGTCAAACTCCAAACTGTGGTTTTACAAGTATAAGTGCTTTTTTCGTTTAAACAGTCTATTAAGTTCTGTTTTGTTTCGAGACGTGTTTCACCAGTCACATAGATGGATCCAGAATTGGTACAATCCGCGGATGGATTGATAAATGAAACTACACAAGAAATTTTCATATCGTCGTAGTAACCACGTCCAGCAGGATCTTGGCGCCGTTGGATTAAATAAGGGTTGCTAGCCTTTGAATATAAAATTTGGTTTTGTGGCGTCGGGGTGCTATTGATTTTAGAATTACATTGATCGATGAAATATTGATCGTAATTCAGAGTATAACCACTGGTGAAAAAAACATTTGTATAGTCAACAGGATAGGCCGACGTATAATTGTTCACAACCCGAGCCTGGGCGACGTTCCCAATTGTCGATAAAGCAGTTAAAAAAATAAGAATTGATTTTGTCATTTTTCCTCCGTGAAAAATTTAAGTGCGCATTTCAATATGCACAGGATTTAATTTAACAGCAAAATTTAAAAAAGAGACAGGTGATTTGAATTTGGAGGTGAGACTCCATGAAGATTTCGATCTACGAAACTTTCTAATTAAGATTAAGGACTGGGGTTGATTTAGCGCCGTGGAAAAAAAAGATTAGAATGAGTCTATCGGGAGACAATTAGGCTTAGCATATTTTGAAATCTGATTTTTAGATATTACCGGATCTGGCGCAATTAATTGATACGACTTTCCGACTTGGGTCAAATGATGTTTTGACATGTTTTTTCGCGTACTCACAAAACAGAGTCGAAATTTCTGATTGCGATTTGTCTAGTAAGCAATTTTGAAAATTAATTTGGTGCCCATTCTTTAAATCGAACATTCTAAAATCATTCCAAATACGACCGGAACCGCCGGGAAAACCCACTACTAAACTGACCCCAACGAGCCGACCCATGCGACCGGTGGGTTCTGAAATATTAACGTAATCATAAATTTCTTGAGCTGCGTGGGTGGCAGCCTTATCAGGAAAGTCCTTAGGTTTAAGTTTTTTTCCCACTGTCATTTCTTTGCGAATCAGCGAATTTATTGCATTTGTTCCTACAGGAAATTCCTTTGAAAAGAATTCGACCCATCGGCGATGGGCAGTGCAATACGCACTAAATTGATTGTTTTCTGACTTTTCTTCTAAACGGAAAAGAATACTTTAGTTATCAAACCGCGATGAAGTCGTATAGTTTGAAGTCAAAACCAGATGTCGGGAATCGCATATTCCTGTCAATCCCGGTTTCAACCGGCTGTGGATCAGGGATGTGGGTCTATGGCTCCGATTATAAATATAACGCCGAATCCAATTCAATAATTTTTTCGAGAAATCCCATCCGTCCCTACGTAGGTGGTGGACCTGAAAGTTTATTTAAAATTGCCCCGGATACAAAAATCTAGCAAGACTCTTTCACCCCGCAGTTATTCAAGATGGCGTCCGCTTTAGAAATAGAAACTTACATATGATAACTTAGACCTTGTCTTTATGTGGGGCAATGCCATCGTCGTTGCCCTTTACGGAGGAAATTAAAATGGCCAAAGCCGTGACATCAAAAAAGCAAAAAAAATCAGGGACGAAGTCCTTGAGGGCACACGAACCCTTCACAAGTAAGGAACTTAAAAGCTCCAAGCTTGTTGTTGACACTTTGCTCGATTGTATCCGTAACGGTGATTTAGAGTCCTTTAGAGAAGTTCTGACCGCACATCTGATGACTTTGAACAAATCAAAAATTGCGCAGAAAGCTGGGATTGGCCGCAGAACAATCTATGATTTGATGGACCCAAAGCGAGAATTTAATCCCGAGTTCTCAACAATTTCTGCGATTATTCATTCGCTGGCGGCCTAAGACAGTTGTTCAATATACCGCGCTTTCGTTCAGTAATTCAGAAGAACGGTCGGCGATTGATGAGGCTAAGGATTTTTTAACAGAAAACTTACGTTTTGGACCAGTTCCACAAAAGCAAATGAAACGCTACATTGAAGGCGCTGGGTTTAACTTTAGAACACTGGAACGTCCGAAAAAGGATTTTGGGATTAAGAGTAAAAAAGTAGGTACAGAGTGGTATTGGCATCCAAAAAGACCGCCAAATCAAGGAACACCGCCAACATGGAAAATGGAAAGTGCATGGGAAATGCAGGCGATGGCACAAGGTAATATTAAGATCGAGCCCGAAAGGAATGGGAACTATGTAGATGGGTTTTCTTTCAAAATAAAAAATGGTTTTCAAATAAAATTAGTGAGCGCACAATTCTCTGTTTACGGCACCATTCCCCGCAGATCTTCAACATATGAGCTCAGATTAAAATCTCCTGATATATGGAATCCATAATATACTTATCAGGTCTATTTTATATATCTTCGCTAGATCACGACCCTCGACCTAAAGACGAATCAGATCCGGAATTACATTTTTGAACAATTCTGATTTGCATTTTAATGCTTAAATTAATTAATTTTACATTTAGGTAGCGCTGTGGGAGCGCGTTCTCGCAATTTCTAAGCTGTTATTTTTACAAGGAGAACCGGAAGTAAAATATAAATTGGCGGATTCGATGTGTATTCAACGATTCCGTGTACTTATGAAGTCGGTAAGACTTCAGTAAGATTAAGTCAATAGGGGCGATGCTCGGGTTACACTGC
>JAYVPD010000250.1:0-43002 GCA_043757515.1 Pseudobdellovibrionaceae bacterium | reverse complement strand
CGATGAAAAACAGCAAAGCTATAGCAAAGATAACAAATAACCCAAGCATCATCAAAGGATAGGTCGCCGGGTTACTGGTCACGCTAAACGGATTAACGGCCATCATCAAATTAGAAAAATAGCGCCCTGTCCAAGTGTTATAATGGGTGACCATAAAATCCACCAAAGTATGGCTTTGGGCGTAATTGCGATAAAATATATCGTCTGAACAAGGGACTGTGAAAAAAAATAGCACAAGAAACGGCGCCACCGATAGCAAAGGGATCCAAAATAAGAAATTTAATTTTGAGATTTTTGGCATACCCGAACCTATATTGTGAGTCCGGATTGTCAATACAGAAGAATGGATTTAAGCGTTTAGTGCCGTGTTAGGATAATTTGGCAACGACTTCTACGGTTTAGCATTTTGTACTAAATTCGAGGCGCAGAATTCGGCGAAATATTTTATATTATTTGGGAAAGTTGGACCAGTAACAATTTGCCAAAATTTTTTTAGTTGGAAAGGCTGCAAAAGAACATGGAAAACATATTAGGTGTTTTCTAACCGCAGACGAATTTTATAAAGAAGCTTCAGGAATTGATATTTCAAGGCCAAAATATGTCGACGTGAGTTTGGTGAATGGTCTTCGCGTGGAAGACTTAGCGGTCAAGGTAACAGCGCTCGGCCTCGTCTCTTAAATCAGCGACGACCTCGTGGGGTGGGTTATTTTGAATTACATCCTTACAAATTTTATTAATGCTTCAAAGTCGCCTTTGTCTGCAGATCTCAATGCAGCAAGATAGTCTTTTCTAGCTTCTGATTCAGAACTATACAGATCAGAGCTGCCCCAGGTAAACGGCGTCTCTCCGTTTACAACTTGAATAACTTCAGTCATCAGTCGCGCGTGCCGGCCATTTCCATTTGGAAACGCATGAATAGCGACTAGTCGATGATGAAATCTGGCTGCGATTTCGTCAAAATTATAAGTCCGCTCTTGAATCCAAAATTCAGTATTTTCAAATAAAAGTTTAAGTTTCGTGAAAATTTGTTCTTTGGGAACACCTATGTTTTTATCTGTGAGGCGCGTTTTTCCAGCCCATTTCCAAACCCTAGAGAACATTCTTTTATGTAGATCCAAACAAAATGAAATATTCATACAATCATGGTTCGATTTACCTAATGCCCATGTTACAGCGACAAGAATATTTTCGCGCTCTAACTGATTGAGATCCCCTTGTGTCGTAATGTAATTTGGGACCAACCCAGCTAACTCATTTGGATCTAGAGGTGTCGCGCCAGGCGGATATGTGATTTCAAACTTACTCACCTGGAATTATTCCTTTTTCTTCTTTGGTTTAGCTACACCCCAAATTCTAGGGTCCATTTTTTCCTTCAATGACTGCGCAAGCTTATCAAGTTCCGAATTCGAATTTGGGGAACCTTGATCCTCTAGTCGCATTGAATGTTCTACTTTTTGAAGCAAGTTTTTTGCTGCTTTTTTTGATTTGATGTCGACAATTGACTCAAGGCTATCGTGCTCGTCGAGTGGCACAATTGCATAAATCAATTTGCAATTCATTGCCTTGGCTGCACGATTCAACATTTCAAGAGTCACTTTTCCATTTGGCTCACGCTCCTCCAAACGAATGACAGCAGACATATCCACACCAACGATTTGGGCCATCTGCCGTGAACTAAGCCCTAGAGCACCGCGCACGGCCTTCAGCCATCCTGTTTGCGGTGACTTTTCAATCCTGAGAGGGAGCCAGTTTTGTAGCTTTTTATCCATAATTCGTCTTTGAGTTCCTATTGCCTTTTTATTTGTCTTCATTCAATTATTATGACATATATAGCATCAAAATCAACATATTTGATGATCTATATATCATCAAATATAGTATTTATGATGTTATGAAGGACATCATAAACAGACCTAAGTCAGTGCCTCAAAATGAGATCGCCAATAGCATCGCAATTCCGGAAATTGGATCTTGAGCACTTGGACGCCCAATTAAGAGCCTCTTGCCCGGTGGGAAAAGAGGTGGCTCTATGCTTCGCGAACTTTCTAAAAAAAGACGTGAGCAAAGTATGCCATCAAAAGAGGTCGCAAAAAAAACTAACAGAGTTTCATAAAAGACCAATTTCAAAACAGATTTTGAAATTGTAGATGAAAATTAGCAAAGGAGCCAAGGCAACAAAAGATGCTCAAAAGTTGAAAGTAATGTGGAGATATGCACATTGTCCGATGGCGAAAAAACGAAGCTAACCTTTAACCGCGAAATAGCCTTCAAAATAAGGATCGACTGGCACAGGGGTTAAGTTTCAAATCAGAACTTAGCATCACTACTATATTCTTTGAACGACTTATTTACTTCGTCCTTGGGACTCAGCAAAGCGTCCAAGTAAGGCCACTCAATTTTTAGCACCGGATCATTCCAAGCCAAGCCCGACTCGCCCTTGGGGTTCCAGTAATTGTCGACTTTGTACATCACATCGGCCTCTTGATCACTCAATACGCAGAATCCATGCGCAAATCCAGGAGGAATCCAAAACCACTGAGGCTCGGTGTCCTTTAGGACAACACTGACGTGTTGACCAAAAGTAGGGGATTTTACCCTAATATCGATGGCCACATCAAAAATCGATCCGCGAGTCACGGTAACTAGTTTTCCTTGTGGCTTATCCCATTGATAGTGAAGTCCACGCAATACTCTGGGGGCCGATCGCGAAAAATTATCCTGAACCAGATTTTTAATTCCAAATTCAGCAAAAGGGTCCAGCTTAAATCGCTCGCAAAAAAAACCACGATCGTCGCCGAATGCTTTTAATGTGATTAATTTTAAACCAGAAATTGCAAATTCTTTAACGTCCATCGGATATCCTTTGCAGCGCTACCATTTGCCCTGATTTTGAGCCAGTTTGCGCAAATAGTTGCCGTATCCACTGTTCGGAGCTTTTTCAGCAATCGTCGTAAACTGCGCTTCAGTGATGAAATTTTTAAACAATGCAATTTCTTCTAGGCAGGCAATTTTCAAGCCCTGCCGATCTTCGATAGTTTGGACAAAGATAGAACTGCTTAACAAAGATTCATGCGTTCCTGTATCTAACCAAGCCACACCACGACCAAACTTTTCAACTTGCAGAGTGCCCTCGGCAAGGTACAATTTATTCAGATCCGTTATTTCCAGTTCCCCGCGCGGCGATGGCTTCAAGGTTTTTACTTTTTGAACGACGGTATTATCATAAAAATACAATCCGGTAACAGCCCAATTGGATTTTGGAACTTTAGGTTTTTCTTCGATAGATAGCGCCTTGCCAGATTTATCAAAATCAACAACTCCGTAACGTTCTGGATCATGAACATGGTAGGCAAATACAACGCTGCCTTTACCAAGCTTTTTAGCATTCTCAAGTTGCATGGTTATATCATGCCCGTAAAATAAATTATCGCCCAGAATCAAACATGCGGCAGATCCAGCCAAGAAATCTTCACCCAGAACAAATGCTTGCGCGATCCCATCAGGTTTATGTTGAATTTTATATTTTAAAGAGATTCCAATTTGTGATCCATCGCCCAAAAGCTCTTCAATCAAAGGCAAATCCCTAGGAGTCGATATAATTAGGATTTCTTTTATTCCAGCAAGCATCAAAGTCGAAAGGGGATAGTAAATAGTAGGTTTGTCATAAACAGGCAAAAGCTGTTTTGACACGGATTTTGTTGTCGGCCAAAGGCGCGTTCCACTGCCCCCAGCTAAAATAATACCCTTCATTATAACTCCTTATTTGGACGGTTTAGATTTTACTTTATCGACCCAGCCTAAATTATCCAGGTACCAAACAACGGTGGCTTTTAACCCATCTTCGAATTGTTTATATTTTCTAGAAAAACCAAGTTCACGCAGGGCCTTGGAATCGTCGATCGCGTAACGCCAGTCATGGCCCGCGCGGTCTTGCACGAATGAAATTTGATCTTTATAGGATTTTTTATCTGAACGCGGGCGAACCTCGTCCAGTATCTGGCAAATCGTGTTTACTACCTGAAGATTATTTCTTTCCGAATTTCCACCAAAGCAGTACGTTTCCCCAGGCTTTCCTTTTTCAAGAGCCAAAAGCACCCCGCGGCTATGGTCCTCAACGTGAATCCAATCGCGAACATTGCCGCCATTTCCGTACACTGGTAATTTTTCACCCGCTAAACATTTAGTAATCATGACGGGAATTAATTTTTCAGGAAATTGACGAGGCCCATAGTTATTTGAACAGTTTGTGGTTACCGTAGGCAATTGATAGGTATGAAACCAAGCACGCGCCAAATGATCAGAAGCCGCTTTAGATGCTGAATAGGGCGAATTTGGTTTATAAGGAAGTTCTTCATGAAATTTGCCCGTTTCGCCAAGGGATCCATAAACTTCATCAGTTGAAACTTGAATGTAGCGAAAGCCCGATTTTTTAGCGCCATCTAGTTTTTGAAAATAAGATCGGCTAGCTTCTAAAAGTGAAAACGTGCCCATAACGTTGGTTTCAATAAATGCCCGCGGGCCAGAGATTGAATTGTCCACATGGCTTTCGGCCGCAAAATTAACGACGGAATCAACATTGTATTTTTGAAAAATGGACAGGCTATCATCAAAACTTTTAATATCAGATTTAACAAAATCAATTTTACCCGGTTTTAAAATATCATCGATGTTTTCCATGTGACCAGCATACGTCAAAGCATCTAAAATCACGATATCATGGCATGCAAGGGCGGCTTCACGAACAAAGGCGCTGCCGATAAAACCAGCGGCTCCGGTAACTACAAGGCGCATAAAAACTCCTTAAATTGAATCCCCGTAATATGTCCGATGGGCTCCTTGAAATCAAGCACTAACCCGAAGGGATTTAAGGGTTGAATGCCGGCCAAAAACGCGGTCAAATACCGATCAGACAATTAATTTTGATTGAAGGTTTTAATGATTCTCGTATTTGGAAAAAATGGACAAGTCGCGCAAGCCCTACAGTCCGATTTAAAAGGAAAAAATGCCGTGTTTTTTTCAAGTGAAGAAGCAAACTTTCTGGATGCGCAATCGGTTATTAAAATTTTGGAAGAAAAAAAACCTAAAATCGTGATTAATGCGTCAGCCTACACGCTCGTAGATAAGGCCGAATCCGATCGTGAAGCGGCCCATCAAATCAATGCCGTAACGGTGGGTGGAATTGCCCAGTGGTGCGCAAAATCAAATGTCCCGTTTATTCATTTTTCGACTGATTATGTATTTGACGGCAGCGGTGAAAAACCGATGACTGAAAGTCATACTACGAACCCGGTAAATTTTTATGGTCAGACTAAACTAGATGGTGAAATGCTTATCCGAAAAGCAGGCGGTCAGTATTATATTTTCAGAGTGTCCTGGGTTTATGCCCCTTGGGGGAAAAACTTTCCAAAGACTATCCTTCGGTTCGCCTCAGAGCGTGATGAAATTTCAATCGTCAGTGATCAGTATGGCTCGCCAACAGACGCGCGCGAAATAAGCGCCTTTTTAATGTTGATCGTAGACACCGCAAATGCATCGGTGAAATTAGACCCCGGTGTGTATCATTTAGGATTTAAACCGTTTATGAGTTGGTATGATTTAGCCAATTTAACTATCGCAGAAGCAAGAAATAAGGGACTAGAAATCAAAGTAAAAAAAGTAATTCCAATTACATCCGACAAATTTCCGACTCCAGCAAAGCGCCCCTTTAATTCACGACTAGCGACCAAATATTCCGCAATTCAGGGTTACGTAGATCAAGTTAAATCACTAGCAAAATCAAAAGGTTGGGGATATTTAAGCTGATTTTGAATCGAAATCAAATCTTTCCGTAACGACTTGTTGAAAAGTCACGCAGACCCAGATAAATACTTTTAATTTTGGCGCGTTTCTGTTTTTCCGCTAAGATTATTTTAAATAGCTCTTTAAAAAAGTTCATAAAATCTTCGATTACCCAATCTGTTTCGAGCAAAAAATAATGGCGATACATATAAAATCGATTTCGCGTTATGTAGTACCTGCGCGTTTCATTGTGATGGGTAGTAATAAAATTTGTAAAAAAGAAGTCGTGTTTTTGCGAATTACCTAATTGGTGATTCAAAAGCAATTCGTTCGATTCTAAAATAGTAAAGCCAGAATGCCGAAGTCTAAAGCAAAAATCAAAATCCACGTAATCAATAAATAAAGATTCATTGTACCCATTGACTGCAAAAAAGCTTTCTGTGCGTGTAATCGCCCCAGAGGTAATGGCCAGGCGGGCCGGTGCGCATTTTTCCTTTGGTTTATTATTGAAAGGAATAACGGCTTCCAATTGTTCTTCAAAAAGTGTTGGGGTAATCATGGCAACTGATTCAGGCTGCGTAAATGTATTTAAAATGTCCTGACCCATTTCCAGATAATTGTCATTGGGTCTGGAATCTTGGTCAAAAGTAAGGACCCAAGGATACCCATCTTTGCGTGCAACAGCAAACCCTTGGTTCAAAGCTTTTGAAATGCCATAGTTATCGGCATTGTAAATGATTTGAACACGTTTACTATCAACTACGTTTTGTATTTCCCGCAAGATATCAATTCCGATGGTATTTGAACCATTGTCAACGATCACTATACTGCTAAATTGGTTTTTCAAATAACGAACTGTTTCTTTTAGCGCTGGTTCTGGATTATAGGTCACAATCAGAATCGATGTATTCTCACGTGTTATCGGTATACGGACATCGTTTTTTAGGGGCATCCACTTAAAATTTTTCAACATGTATTTTTCTTCAAACGATACAAAGTAAGCCCACATATAAACAATTAAAATAGATGTAAAAAACAAAGCTGAAACATAGTCTTCATAGTGAATAAATAAAACGAACGCTATTAGATAAACAAATAGGAAAATATATTTCCGATTCATAATTTCTAAAAAATAGGAAAGCTCTTTCAGATTTCTTTTTGCTAAATAGGTCAGAACGACAAGATCTAGGACGATTCGAAAACTCCACGCAAAGGCCGCGCCCAACGTACCAAAGTGATTACACGAAAACCACAGAACTACGGCATATATAGGTAACTCGAACATATGAGCTTTTGCAGTCAGATCAGGACGGTTAGAACTTTGAATCAATGTAAAAGGAATCGACGCAATTCCGTTAAAAAACACGCCCAACGCCAGAATTTGCAGAATAATAGAACTGCGCTCGCCGAATTCGGCGCCTAACCACAACGTCATGCCCGGCTTTGCAATCGCGATCAGTAAAATAATAATAGGTAACAGTGTTAGAGTCGTCAGACGATACGCATTTTCAACTAATTTTTCGCTGGATGTATTTTGCGCAATTGTAAATGAAACCGAAGGAAACAAAACTCGGCTAACGGCAGAAGGGATGATCAAAACCCGTGTGATAATTTCATAGGGTGTGGTGTAATAAGCCAATTCGCCAACAGGGATTATAGAACCCAAAATAAATCGGTCAAAATAAACCATTAACGGACTGATTAAGTTTGAAACAGTCAGCCAACCACCAAAACGGATTAGCAGAGGTAGAGCGGTTCGATCAGGCATCGATATTTTACGAAGCTCGGGAAATCGGTCCATACAAACGACAATATGGGCAATCAGGGTCAAAAATCGGGCAACTACTAAATATAAAATAATGACAGACACATCTTGCGTATAAAAAGCGATAAATAGGGGAACGATGTAAGTTATCGTCCCGGAAACGCCTTGAAGTAAATTGATAACAAAAAATCGCTGTTCCGCTTCTAAAAGGCCGCGAAAGGCCGCAGTCAGGGTGATGATCGGAATACCAAGTGAAAGCAAGTAAAACGAATGCAAGGCATCTTCACGAAGTGAATCGGGAATTTTAAAAAATTCGATCATGATAGTATGGGCAAAAATTAAACTAATCCCAGATCCAATAATCGAAAGTCCAAAAATAATCCAAATCGTAGTCCAGAAAAATCGACTGATTTCACGGCGATTGCCTCGACCCAGTTGCTCGGAAATAATTTTAATGATCGCACGACCCAATCCCAAATCGAAAAATGCCAAATAACCAAGAAATATCCAAACCAGGGACAGCAAACCAAATCGATCTATGCCCAGTTTTTTTATTAGCAAAGGTATGCAAACTAGCCCGATAGCAAGAGGCAGACCTTGTCCTACGATATTGTAGAAGGAGTTTTTAAATATAGTTGAATCATCAAAAAGTTTTTTTAGGGCAGCGATTCTCATTTGCCTAACGCTCCCATCCGATTTAAAATCCCGTCCCTGATACCAGAAATCATAGCAGTTAATTGCTTATATGGTTCTGCTGAAAACCAAGCATAAACAAAAAATTTAGGAGCCAGTTTCACCAAATAATTCGCTCGTGTTCCCAGGGGAATAAAAGATTGCTTAAATAACCATATGCAGTTACGAAACGCATAGTAATGACGCAATGGGCTGTGTAATGAGATTTTTCGACCCATGAAATTCACCTGTTCATCGCCGATTAAATGAAACATCTGCGCTGAAAATGAGCCATAGCAATTATAGTCTCGGGATTGCGCACGCAAGCCCCATTCGATATCCGTGAAATCTAAAAATAGTTTTTCATTTTTATCGCCAACAGACTTCCATGTGGATTGATTAATCAGCGAGCCTGACGAAATCACGTAGCTACATTGGGTGTATAAATCGCCATTTTGAGTTTTAGGCAGTTCGCCCGAGTCTTCGTAAATGCGCTTAATTCTATACCCATCATGCCGAATAAAAGGGGCCGGTAACTTACTATTTTTGCTTATATAATAGGGGCCCACGACCGCGACATTTTTACCAATGGAAACTAGATGGGATTCTAAACTTAAAAGTTTGGCCACCATATCGGGCGCACAATCACTGTCCTGATCTAGCAATAACACGTGCGTACAACCCATTTCCCAGGCTCGCCGAGCTCCTAGGTTATAGCCGCCGGCTGTTCCTATATTTCCAGAGGGATCAATGATATCCATTTTTAAATTTTTAAATTCATCAAGGCTACCTTGATTCAATCCGCCATTATTTATTAATAAAATATGATTTACCTGGCTGCTAATCGATTTAATCAAAGGAACAAGCTCGTTCGCCTTTGGAAAATAGCACGTAACTATAGCAGCTATCTGAGGTGTATTCACTTGAGTATTACTAATACATCCAGGCGTTGGTTTCAAGATAAGATCGATTCTTTATTGATTGCCCAATCAAAGGTGGCTAAATTAGTCGAATGAAAAATGGCAATACATTGTCAATATCCATTGTGCTTTTTTGTAACCCTCGTGATCAGATTCAAAAGGTCATCGATTCTATCCGGGCAAGTCAAGTTGCCTATACTTTATTTCTAATAGACAATTCACCCTCACGAAATTTTTTTTCATGGTTTAAAACAAGTGAAAATGAAAAATACCAGTTTCTGGGAAAAAATGTAGGGTTTGGCGCCGCTCATAATTTAGCCATTTTCGAGTCTATTAAACTTGATTTTACCTATCATCTTGTTTTAAATCCGGATGTTTATTTTGGCTCTAACGTATTAAGCTCGATGATTGCTTTTATGGAATCCCATAAGGATATAGGTTTGCTGTCGCCAAAGGTCCTATATCCAGACGGTAAAATCCAATATTTATGTAAACGCCTGCCAAAACCATATGATTTATTTATTCGCCGATTTGGACCGAAAGCTCTAAAAGAAACGAATAATTATTATTTTGAGATGCGCGACCGCGATTATGACCAGATTATGGAAGTACCCAGCCTATCGGGGTGCTTTATGTTATTTAGATCCACTGTTTTGGGCAAAATTCAGGGTTTTGATGAACGATTTTTTATGTATTTAGAAGACGTGGATATTTCGCGTAGAGCTGGCTTGGTAGCTAAAAATATCCACTTTCCTTTGGTTCAAATTTATCATGAACACGGCAAAGGCAGCTATAAATCAATTAAATTGCTGTGGTATCACGTATCTTCGACGTTTCGCTATTTTTGGAAGTGGGGAATTTAGTTCTTACTTTAGGTTTTGTAAAATTCCCTAAGTCTTTTATTCGCCTGAAAATTGATTGCGAAGGGGCTTAAAATAGTTAATATTTGTCCCGTCGAGGTTTAAAAATGACTAAAACGATAACAATTATTGGTGGTTGTGGCCACGTGGGCATCCCACTGGGCGTGACGCTTGCTAATGCTAATCAAAAAGTAAATTTATTAGATATTAATGCGGGTTCAGTTGATTTAATCAATTCTGGAAAGTTACCATTTATCGAAGAAGGTGCTGAAGAAATTTTAAAAAAAGTAGTCGGTAAAAACCTAATAGCTACAACTAACCCCAAGGTTTTATTGGAATCGGACGTGGTTGTATTTGTAACAGGCACACCAGTTGATGAACATCACAATCCGCGCGTTCACGATGTCACAAAAGTTATTCATTCTTATTTAGAGTATTTAAATCCAAAACAATTGATTGTTTTACGTAGCACTGTTTATCCAGGTGTAAGTGAAATTATTCACAATATGATCGAGAAAAAATTTGGAACTTGCAAATTAGCATTCTGCCCCGAACGTATCCTACAAGGAAAAGGCATTGAAGAAATTTATAAATTGCCACAAATCGTTTCAGCCATGAGTAAACAAGCTGAAGATGAAGCGGCCGATTTATTTGCTTTGATCGCACCGAAAATAATACGACTGCAGCCTAAAGAAGCGGAACTTGCAAAACTGATGACCAATACTTGGCGATATTTGGAATTTGCGATGGCAAATCAATTTTACATGATGACAGAATCGCAAGGCATGGATTTCTATAAAATCTATGGTGCCTTGACTGATGATTACCCACGAGCAAAACATTTTGCAAAACCCGGATTAGCAGCAGGGCCATGTCTATTCAAAGACACAATGCAAATGTCAGCATTCCATAAAAATAATTTTTTTATGGGACAGTCTGCGATGCTTGTTAACGAAGGATTACCAGTATTTTTAGTGGATCAATTGGAAGAAAAATTAGGGCCTCTTAAAAATAGGAAAGTCGCGATTCTAGGTATGACGTTTAAGGCGAATAACGACGATAAGCGTGAAAGCTTAGCATTCAAGTTGAAAAAAGTATTAGAAATGAAAATGGCAGACGTAATCTGCAGTGATGAATATTTGCCAGATATGATACCTTTAAACCAGGCGCTAGAAATGGCTGATGGAGTTATATTGGGTGTGCCACATAAGGAATATTTAAGCTTAAAAATGACTAAGCCATTTATAGATTGCTGGGGCGTTTGGAAGAAAAACTAAGTGTTTAAGAAAAATTGCGTTTGATAGAGAATTTGATAAATTAAGGAGTCTAAGGTGAAAATTTTAGTTACGGGTTCTGCCGGATTTATTTGTGGTTATGTAGTCGATGAATTACTAAGCCACGGACATGAAGTTGTCGGTATTGATAATTTTTCTAAATATGGAAAAGTTGAAAAGTCATACGATAAACACCCTAAATACACATTTGTAGAAGGCGATGCCAAGAATGTCGGATTGATGAAAGAAATGATCGCTGATTGTGATACAGTGTTAGCGTCAGCAGCCATGATCGGTGGGATTTCTTATTTCCATGAATTTGCGTATGATTTGTTAGCAGAAAACGAACGTATTATGGCATCTACATTTGATGCGGCAATATGGGCTTTTAAAAACAAGAAATTGAAAAAAATCAACGTCCTTAGTTCATCAATGGTTTATGAATCGGTAGAATCCTTTCCAACCAAAGAAGGCGCTGAACGTACTAATCCCCCACCTTTATCAACTTATGGATTCCAAAAATTGGCGTGTGAATATTACTGCCAAGGCGCATGGGAACAGTTCAAACTGCCGTATACTGTAATCCGTCCCTTTAATTGCGTTGGAACAGGCGAAAAACGCGCACTGTGTGATACCGAGATATTCTCTGGAAATATCCAACTAGCAATGAGTCATGTGGTTCCAGATTTGGTTCAAAAAATTATTAAAGGTCAAGATCCACTCCATATTTTGGGCGATGGCGGCCAAGTTCGGCACTATACCTACGCTGGTGATTTGGCCCGTGGCATTCGAGTTTGTATTGAAAATGAAAAATCAATAAATGAAGATTTCAATATTTCCACACCAGTTTCAACGTCCGTAGTGGAACTAGCTGAAGTAATCTGGAAAAAGCTTAAACCTGGCCAGCCATTTAAATATGTTTCCGACAAGCCTTATAAATATGATGTTCAAAAACGCGTTCCTGATGTGTCGAAAGCTAAAAACCTGTTAAGTTATGAAGCGACTACAGATCTAAATACTATTTTGGATGAAGTTATCCCTTGGATTAAAAAACAAGTTGAAATTGGCGGCATTTAAGAATGTCCAAGGTCAATATTGTAATCCCGGTATATAACGAAAAAGGTAATATAGGACGCGCTTTAACTATGATTCAAAAGCAGGTTACAGTTCCGTTTAAAGTCACAATCGTTTATGATTTGGACAACGACACTTCACTTCCTGAAGCTCGGGAATATAACGAAAAGTTGAGTTTAGAAATTGTTTATTTGAAAAACATATATGGCCGCGGCGCTTTGAATGCGATTAAGTCCGGGTTGAATACGAGTGATACACCCTACACAATTATTACGATGGCGGATCTTTCGGATCCTCCACGTGTGATTAATGACATGGTAGCTAAGGCGCAATTAAATAATAGCGATATCGTTTGCGGCTCTCGTTATATGAAGGGTGGATCGCAATCGGGTGGACTAACGCTTAAGAGTTTGTTGTCGCGTGGTGCGGGCCTTTCGTTGTACTTCCTTTTTGGAATTCCAACCCATGATGCGACAAACTCGTTTAAATTGTATTCTCAGAAGACGTTGAAAAATATTACGGTGGAATCCAAAGGTGGTTTTGAGTTGGGTTTAGAACTAGTCGTTAAAGCCCATTTGTTGGGTTACGTTATTCATGAAACCCCAACAACTTGGGAAGATCGCTCGGAAGGCCAAAGCCGATTTCAATTATTTAACTGGCTACCAAGCTATTTGAAATGGTACCTTATGGCTGTTAAAGGGCGTTTTTCAAAACGGGTCGTTTTAAACAAAGCGATTTAGTTAGTTCAATTTTTTTAAAAAACTCAGGTTTAGATTTCCAGCTTTCAATTCTTTGATGATATCATTGAGTGGCGCCAATGGATAGATCTCTGGGCAGATAACGTTGCTATTCATTGCAATCGAATTCTTAAGACAGATAAGGCCACGTTCACGTTGGCGATACATCAATATGTAGTCGTCGTCGCGATAGCTTCTAAGGGTTGTGATTGTTAAAAGCAAGCCGATCACGATACCATAGGTTCTTTTTTTCTCAGAGAGTTTTTCGAAGCTCATAGCTAGCACTGTAATTAGATAAAACGAAGAGTATTCGAAATACCGACTAGAGAACGCTTGATCCGCTCCCAACCCAGCACGCGATACCGAGATTGATGCCAGCACGGCTACAAGGGTAGATGCCAAAAGAAAAAGAAATCGGTGGCGTACACTTGCAATTGGCCACGTACGCATAATTTGAAATCCAATCAGGATGTGGGCAATTAAAAATACAACTGAGACGGGCTTGACTATATGTGATCTGTTTCCGAATCCGAGTGATATAATAGCACTAAAATGATCCCAGAACGCGAGCGTAAAAGGAAATGAGAATGGGGGATGGTAAGTGGGCTTAACATAGCCTATAAAATAAAGGACTAATGCGGCCCCCGCTGCAAAAAGAAAAATCAAAGAGGCCAACTTCGTGATTTGTCTTTCCTTTACGAAAATTAATTTTAAAGTTATCAGCGATATAAATGTTAAGGCTGCTGCCAGACCCGACCCCAAGGTATAGATCATCGCAAGCGGCAGTAGAAAGAACCAAATAAGTGATTTCGGGCTTATTTCGTATTTAGACAAAAGATGACAACTGAGCACTAGAAAAAGTAAAAAGAGATGCCATTGAATTTGAAAAACCCATAGGTGGTTTTCAAAATTAAGTGGTGAAAAGGCCATTAGGGCTATCAAAGCAAAAAAAACCTGGTGTGTTTTTAAAAATGAAAATCTAAAAAATAATCCAAATGTGATCGCGAAAACAAGATAGTTAATCATCGAGGCAATGGGAATATTGAAGTCTATAAGGTTATAGTAGAGGCTAAAAACAAGCTTGGGTAAAACCAGACGGTGTTCGTTATGCTGGGCAAACAGACTAGCCCAAGAAGGGTTTATTAAAAAGGAATTCGGCTTAAAAAGTTCCCACTCGTCGGCATATGGGATATCAATAGAGTAGCGCCAAATAAGAAGGGCATGTAGAAATGCAAGAACCAAAATGAGCACTAAGAGTGGGCTTCTAAAGATTCTTGAAAGGAAAAGAAAATACGTTTTTAAAAGCAATAGGTCCTCAGTCGTTAATAATAGAGAGTGAAAAAATCGTGAATTTAGGTTAAACTACAGTTGTAAAAACCATGCAATAAAAGTTTGTTTGGAAAGGGAATATAATGTTTGCCAGAGTTCAAGTTAGTGGTTTTAATTCTTTGATGAGTAGTAAGGTTGGGTGTTAATGATTCCTAAGAAAGAAATGACATGTATTACGGTGGTTTTTATAGGGCTCGTTTTAATTTTTTCTGCTTGGAAGGTCAATCTTTGGTATGACGGCTTCGGAGACAATGCATTTCTTGGACAACTGACCGAAAATATAGCAAAAACGGGTCGACCAGTAACTCAGTCTATGGCGAGCATCGATATAGTACTGCGTGACATTGTAGTGGCATCCCCCGAAATTCAATGTGCTAAACCATTTCCGACACCTGAAAGTGCAGAGATTAACTATTTTAAACAATGGCATACTTATGGAATTTTATATTTACTGAGTCCACTTGTTGGACTCTTTGGTTCAACATTAACTTTATCTGTATTTACGATTTTGTCATTTTTTACAATATTGTTTTTAGTCTACTTGTTTTTAAGAGAGAGAAAGGTTGATCCGGCTACAGCAGTTTGCTTTTTATTTCTAGTAAGTATTCATCCGGCGTGGTCGTATTCTATCCAAGGCCAAACATACGTGGATAGATTTTTTGTGGGACTCGGTTTTTTATTGTTATATGTTTTGGACAAATACCCAAGTAAAAAATGGTGGATTCTTTTTTTGAGTATATTGTGCGCATCTCTTTCAGATCGATTTGGAATATTAGTTGGCGGGATTTTGATAGGAAAAGAAGTGTTGTTCTGGTTTTCAAAGAAATCGTGGGATCGATTTAATTTTTTTGTCGGATTTATATGTACGATTGCATCGGTTCTTTTGGTTAAATTTTATGTCCATCATCCACACTATGGTTCGTTTGCTAGTTCGATGTCGCCATCGGCGTTTATTGGCAATCTTAAGAATCCTGTATTTTTTGAAAATTTGGTTTTTTTTATGACTTTGAATATATTGTTTTATGGAATATTTGCGGCTTTTTCTTGGCGTTATTTTCTTTTGTCTATTGGCTTGATGCTGCCGAATATTCTTGGATCGATAGGTGGCGCAGAAAAGACGGGTTTTTTTACCCATTATCATTCCACCTATTTTCCATTGCTTATTTTCGCGGCCGTGGATGGATTTGCAAAAATATACAATTCGAAATCAGCGCAAAAATTTTCCCCTTTGAAACGAAGCTTTGTGTTTTCAGGGCTGGTTTTAGTGTTTGCTATTGGTATCGGTGGTGGAGTTACTGGCGGTGACAATCAATTCACGTTCAAACAAAATAATCTTCAAAATATGGGCCTAGTTGTGGGTCTTAGAGATTCCTATTCCTACTTGTTTGGTGAAAAAATGAATGCGCTTCAAAATAAACTCTCTATGCTTGAAATAGTTGCTTCGGGAAAATCAGTATCTACGGTCGAGTCACTAATGCCTATATTTGCTTTGACCAGACAGGTGCATCTATATCCTATAGGTCTTGATACCGTAGATTTTTTAGTACTGCCGGTTTTAAATCCAGGGGAGAATGTTCTAAAATTTGGAGGTGCCATAAGTTATTTGGTTCCCTATGTGGATGTATTGAATTCATGCTTTACCGAACGGATTTATAAGCTGTACGATACGTCCGCAATAAAAATAATTCAGGGTTATGCCGTTATACCGAAGAAGAATTTATTCCAATAGTTTCTGCAGCTATTAAAATGGGGCGCGCTTTCGTCTCGCCCTGAATTTGAGAAATATATTCGCCCATGATTCCAAGGAAAAGACATTGAATGCCCCCAAAAAATAAAATAAGTAAAACCAGGGTTGTCCAACCGGGAGGAGGGGTCGTCACATACTGAAAATCAAAATATTTAGTCAGGATTAAGTTTAAGACATAGGCAAGGGTTCCGACCAAGCTCATAATCATTGTAAAAATACCTACATAACTTGCTAAGCGAAGTGGCTTAGTTGAAAATGTAACCATGGCATTTACCGCGTACTTAATACACCACCAAACCGTAGCGTTTGATCGACCATGAACCCTGGGGGATCGCGAAAATTCAAAACTTGTTTGGCGAAAACCAGCCCAATGAGTAAGGCCGCGCATGTACCGACTGCGTTCTTTACATTGCTTTAATACATCTATGACAGGCCGTGAAAGTAATCGAAAGTCAGTGGCATTTACTGGGATTTCGACATCGCTCAATAAGAAAATCATTCGATACGCAACGTAAGCACCCCAAGATTTAAATAGATTTTGATCCTCCCTTTTTTTAAGGACCCCATAGACAACATCGTTGCCTTCGCGCCATTTATTTAACATGTCTGGAATGGCTTCCGGTGGATCTTGAAGGTCACTAAAAAGATAAAGCATAGCATCGCCTTGAGCATAGGTTGCACCGGCAAAGAATGATGCTTCGATTCCAAAATTACGACTGAAACGAATGTATTTCCAGCGATTATCTTTAGTCGTAAGGTTTTTGCACAGGTTAGAGGAGCCATCTTTACTTCCATTGTCGATCAATAGAATTTCAAAGGAATAGTCAGAGAGTGTCGCTAAAACAGCGTTTAGGCGAGCGAACACTTCAGGTATATTTTTTTCCTCGTTGTAGACTGGTACAGCGATGGATATAAGTGGCTTTTTAGTCATGGGAGGCTCTCATTTCGTAAAGACTTTTCTATTTGTATAGTTTTAATCAGGCCATCACGCAGGCTCGTGTGAGGCGCCCATCCGGTCTTTTTAATGTTAGTAAGGTCGATATTGACCGTCATTTTCTCGCCCAAGCGATAGGGAATTTTTCCAAACTCAAGGCGTGTCGTTTGGTTACCACACAATTGAAAAATTAGCTCGACCGTTTCTTTTACAGAGACTAATTGTCCACTGCCGATTTGGAAAGAAAAACTGCCGAATAACCCAAGCTGAGGACTCCACCGTATTAAGTGTATAAAAGCGTCAACGACGTCATCGATATATATAAAATCTCGCTCTTGGTGCCCCAAGGTGAGGGGAAGCGATGGGCTCTGGTTGAGGCCGTTTGCAATGACCCAAGATACAAATTTTGTAGAATCGTCCTTGGGGCCGTAGAAATGTTCTAAAGTAACATCGGCGTGAACAATCGTACTCGCCTTTGACTTTATCAAATCTGAAAAAGCATGCTTGGTTTTGGCATATGAATTAACATCGGGATCCAACATCGTGTGGGTGTTAAAAAAGTACCTAAGACCGCAGGATACACCTTTTTGTAGGACGGCCGTGGGGTAATTAAAATTTGCCTCTAAAATCTCTTCATAGGTTTCATTTTTGCGCCCATAGCAGGTAGCACAATGCACAACGGCATCTATTCGGTTTTCTACAAACGACCGATTGATGCCATTTTCTTCAACCTTGTAGAGGGTAATTTTGTCTAGAATGGGACCCAGTCTTCGTGTATCTGATAGGTTTCTGACAAGGCCAAAAACTCGATAACCGTTTTTAACTAAGGCGATGGCCAATAGACTTCCTAAATATCCAGTTATGCCTGTCAAAAGGACGTTTTGAATCGATATAGGAGGTGTTGAGGTTTTCATCGTCGCCAATAACTTGATTTAATTCCGAGGATTGAGCAATCGAAATAGCAGAAATTGAAATAAAAAAATACAAATTCCTTGATCAGCAATCTAAAATCAGTAAAGTCATGAAAAAATTAGATCTAGGACAAAATTAATGACGTTAAAAACGACACCAGACGATGACCGTTTGGAAATTATAGAAAAAGCTAAGACCTATTTTAAAGCCCAAAATGCAGCCAAAAATTTTGTTCCTGGAGAGACTTATATTCCAGTGACAGCTAAAGTTGTTGATGAGGATGATTTAGCCCATTTAATAGATGCCTCTTTAGATATGTGGTTAACAACAGGCCGCTATGGACGTGAATTTGAGGCAGAATTGCCCAAACATTTTGGTTTAACGACGAAATCTTTGCTAGTAAACTCGGGTTCCAGTGCTAATTTATTGGCGGTCAGTGCTCTGACGTCACATCAGATGTCTGACTATGGTTATAAACCGTTGAATCCGGGGGACGAAGTGATTTCCGTCGCCGCTGGATTTCCCACAACAGTGAACCCGATATTTCAAAACATCGCGAAACCCGTATTTGTGGATGTCGATTTAAAAACTTTAAATGCTGTACCAGAGAAAATATTTGAAGCCGTGACTCCTAAAACACGTGCCATCGTATTGGCGCATACCTTAGGAAATCCATACCGCGCGGATATACTTAGGGATTTTTGTGAAAAAGAAAAAATATTTTTAGTTGAAGATTGTTGCGATGCTTTTGGCGCTTCAATTGGTGACACCAGTGTTGGAACTTATGGACACTACGCTACGCTCAGTTTTTATCCGGCACACCATATCACCATGGGTGAAGGTGGGGCTGTTTTAAGCAGGGATGGTCGCTTGCGAAAAGTTGCGGAAAGCATAAGGGACTGGGGTCGTGATTGCTGGTGTGAACCCGGTAAAGACAATACGTGTAAAAAAAGATTTGAACACCAGATGGGTGAGTTACCTCAAGGGTATGATCACAAATATATTTATTCACATATTGGTTATAATTTGAAGGTAACAGATATGCAGGCGGCATTGGGCGTTAGTCAGTTACAAAAAGTAGATACGTTTATTCAGATGCGACGAGATAATTATGCAAAGCTTTTTGCAGGGATTCACCAGTCACCCTTTTTGAGAGAACATTTTCAGCCTGTCTATGCTACGGAAGGCTGCAATCCGAGTTGGTTTGGGTTTCCACTTGTTTGCCACGAAAAAATAAACAGAAAAAAGATGGTATCACTTTTGGAAGAACGAAAAGTAGGAACTCGCTTGTTGTTTGCAGGAAATTTGACTCGGCAGCCAGCCTATATAAACAAAGACTTTCGTATTCATGGTAATTTAAATAATACGGATACAATTATGAATCAGCTGTTTTGGATTGGGGTTCATCCCGCACTAGATGATAAAAAAATTTCCTACATGCTTGAACAGTTGGAAGCAGTCGGAAAGTTAAGTTTGTAAGTGTTATAAATATAACTTTTAATTGAATAGCTCTTTAAAGGAGCCGTAATTCTGTTTCATATTTAGAGATTTGAGAAATTGAAAATTCTCGCAATGATTTGTCTTTATGACTAGCAAAGCACCGGTGCCAATCAATAATAGCCTGCAAAGCGGTATCTAGTGACCATTTTGGATGCCAATTGAGTACCGTGCGTGCCTTGCTGGAATCGAGCTTCAAATAGAAAGCTTCATGAGGTTGCGTCGAACTGGTTTGGATTTCATAGTTTGCAGAGCTGTCCCATTTTTTACACATTGTCTTAACAATCCATTCGACACTTTTCGCTTCGCTTTCTGAGGGTCCAAAATTCCAAGCATCGGCGTTCGTCGGACCTTTTTCAAAAAGACTTTGAGCTAACGTAAGATACCCAGAAAGTGGTTCTAAGACATGTTGCCAGGGCCTGATGGCATTGGGATTTCGGATGATGACTTTTTTAGAATCTTCAAAAGATTTCAAAATATCAGGTACCAAGCGATCTTTCGCCCAGTCACCACCACCAATGACATTTCCCGCGCGGGCTGAAGCCAAGGCCACTCCGTGGGATTCATAGTTGCTAGAATTAAAAAATGAAGATCGATAGGACGCCGTTACTAATTCAGCACAGCCCTTGCTATTGCTATAAGGATCATATCCACCCATGGGTTCATTTTCTCTGTAGGACCAGGGCCATTCCTTATTTTCATAGCATTTGTCGCTGGTGACAATGACTGCCGCACGAATGCTTGAAATTGAACGAATACATTCTAAAAAGTGAACTGTTCCCATCACATTTGTAGAGTATGTTTCCAAAGGGTTTATGTAGGATTCACGAACAAGGGGTTGTGCGGCCAAGTGAAGAACAATATCAGGTTTTGCAGCAGTCATGGCCCTTTGTAAACTGGCTAAATCGCGAATATCGCCAATGTAGGAATTCATATTTTTGCCAACAGATGCCAGTTTAAAGAGACTAGGATTCGTATTGGGGGCCAGGGAATATCCACTTACTAACGCGCCCATTTCTTCGAGCCACAGAGAAAGCCAAGCCCCTTTAAAACCAGTATGGCCAGTTAGAAAAACTCTTTTGTTTTTCCAGAAGGATCGATTCATGACCAAACTTTCCAAGCCGCTTTTTGAGAGTGCCAAAGCTCATCTAAGTGTATTTTGTCGCGCAAGGTATCCATAGGTTGCCAAAACCCAGAATGCTTATATGCCGAAAGCTGTCCATCACGTGCCAGGTTTTCAAGAGGGTCACGTTCCCATGGAATCATGTCGCCAGAAATGTACTCGATCACTTTGGGTGATAGTACGAAAAATCCACCATTTATCCATGCGCCATCACCTTGGGGTTTTTCACGAAAGCTTTTAATCTTATTGTTGTCCCATTCTAAAGATCCAAATCTACCAGGTGGTTGTGTGGCAGTTAGTGTTGCCAGAGTCTTTTGATTTTTATGAAATGAAATAAGCTCAGAAATATTAACATCGCTCACACCATCCCCGTAGGTCATGCAAAAGTCTTCTTTGGGATCTAAGTAATGAGCGACGCGTTTCAACCGACCTGCGGTTAAGGTGCTTTCTCCTGTATCAACGAGAGTGACTTTCCACGGCTCAGAATTATTTTGATGAACATCAAATTTATTATTTATAAGATCGAAGGTAACATCCGACATATGTAAAAAATAATTCATGAAATATTCTTTTATTATGTACCCTTTGTAACCGAGACAAATCACAAAATCATTTATCCCATGATGAGAATAAATCTTCATAATATGCCACAGGATGGGTTTCCCCCCAATTTCAACCATTGGCTTCGGACGTATGGAGGTTTCTTCGCTTATTCTAGTTCCCAATCCGCCAGCTAAAATGACCGCTTTCATGTAGGAATCCTTTATCGTGGTTAAACACAGGTCGTAATAATCAAGGACCTTTGAGAATAGAGGCAATTTAATCTTTTGTACAGCATGCTTGGCGTTAAAACTTCGTAAACCAATCTTTGAGTTTTTGAAAAAAATTTGTAATTTCTAGATAGTATTTACGCGCTAAGCGTTAAAACAATTAAGGGTCAAGCTTTGGGTGAAATGATATTAACTTGCACCTCTAATGTAAACGGCAAGAAGGCATCGCTATGATAAACGCAATTCAAAGATTTCAGTGGACGATATTATCTATCGTTTTTGCATTTCTTGTTTGGGCCCACATTCTGCCAGGAAATAGTTATACCTTGTTTTTCGCTTTTATTATTATTTCATTTCTTTTCTTTCAGGGCGTTAAGCAAATTGGAATCTGGGCGCAAAAGTACTTCTTCAAGACAAATTTGCATGCATTCGATTTCCCTCTGGGATTGGCTCTATTTGCGTTGTTTTTAAGTTTTTGGGTAAAGCTATCACCAGAGATATTCGTTCCATGGGCTTTTTTAATGTGTGGACTAATATTTCGCTTTTATCATTTTTTTAAAAACATAAAGTACTGGGAACTAGCCCTTAAGCAAGCAGAAGCTTTTGAAATCTGTCTTTTTTTGAGTTTGAGTGGGATACTTTTTTGGTTTGCACCAGGAAATGGATTGCTTTCCTATCCAAATGACTACGACTCGGGAATGTTGCATGTCGCATTGCCTAAACGCTGGGATTTTTTAAACGATGTCAAAACCCAAATTTATTTCCGTGGGGCATTTATTGGAAACTTTGCCCACGTGTTGTATTATTTCTTCTTAAAAGTTTTTTCAGGAAATGATCTTACTTTGAAGGTCATTAATTTCTGCGGATTTTTTAGTTTTTTTTCGATTGCACGAAAATTAAGGCTTCAAATTCCAGAAATTAGTTTCTGGCCACTCATTATTCCTTTTTTATTGGTTATATCTTTTGAAACAAGAGAAAATTTGGTTTCGACAAATTTAGATGCTTTGTTTTTACTCTTCTTTTTTTCTGGTTCCGTCGCGCTTTTAATTTCTACGGTTTCTATGCAAATTGAGCATTTAATCGTTGGAACTGTTTTATTGGGATTTTCAGCAGGACTTAAGCACTTTGGGTTTCTTATGTCCGCACCTATTTTGACTCTGTTCTATAGCTATCATTTTTTTTTTCATAGGCAAATGTTTCGAATGTCGGCATATAGATGGATAGGGTTTTCGTTCGTTGGTGCTATACTATTTTTGCTCGTCTCGCTGCCATTTTATTTGCATAATTTTTTGGCTGGAAATAATATCTTATTTCCTTTTTTGGGTAGTAAGGTCAATACTTATGGTTGGACTGAAAGTGAAATCAAAGACTTTGGGGCAATAATTGAAGTATGGGGGCATCGAAAAGATTTTGCTGGTTTTTGGACGTTACCGTGGGATTTTGTCGATTTTCCGGAGAAGTACCAAATTTTAATTACTCATAATATAGAGGTCTATTCGTATTCTTTACTTTTTGTACTATCTTGGCTGGCTTTGGGTTTTGGAGCATTTTTAGCGTTTAAGAAAAAGCCGTTGGCATTATTGTTGTCGGTCACCCATCTGATTCAACTTTTCTTTTGGTACAAAGGTTCGCAGGTTGTTCGTTATTTGTTGCCGAATTTAGCAGTCGGAATATTGATTTATATTGTAATCGTATTTCAATTTTTGAATTTGAAAATTGAAAATCAAAACAGAAGAGTAATCGGACTAATGGCAATGATATTTTTATCTGTCTTTGCAATAGCAAATTTGAGAATGCCACAAAAATTGGTGGTGATATCTGCAGACGAGCGTCAAGCTGCCGTTATGAATAGTAATGGCGCGAATGATCAAGCTATTGAATATTTACGATCATTGCATATTAGTGAGAGGATATTCTATGTAAGTGATTTGTCCTATAGACAATATATGATTGACCTTGAGGTCTGTGGGGATTGGTTTGGGCCCTGCCGATGGGGAGATATCTTGAAGGTAAGGGCGCTAGATTCTCATTTTTCGATTCGACCTAAAAGTGAAATTCGAGAGAGCTTGAAAAAAAATGGGATAGGCTGGCTCGTGATTAATTGGAAAAATTTCTTTTTGGCCCAAGATCGACCTGCGCCGATGTCTTTGGCATTTCCTGACATTGAGTGTTTTTCTTTAGAGAAGTCCTTCGGCATCGTTGATATTTTCAAAGTAAACAAAGAGTGTTTGTATGAAAATTAGGAATTCTAAAATAATTCTGAAATGAGATGTCACATCAGTTTGGAAAAGGACATTTCGATAGGTAAAAGTATCATGCAATCATTTACCGATCTTTGATTTTTCGGGCCGGGGCTCCGACTACCACGCTAAATTCTGTCGTATTTTTGGTGACTACAGAATTGGCTCCGACAACGGTACCCCTGGCTAGGTGAACGCCGGGCATAATGACAGCGCCTGCGCCGATCCAAACACCAGCATCGATTTTTATTTTTTTTGGAATGGAAGGGCGTTCAAAGATGGTTGGAAATTGGCCATCAATTGGATGCATACCACTTGAAATTGTGACATTTGCGCCGATAAGGACAAAATCGTCAATTTCAATTTCACCGATCCCATTGAGATAACAACCCGAATTAATACCGACATTTTTTCCAAGTCTAATTCGATTCATATGCACGAATTGTACATTGGGCTGGGCGAAAAAGAAGCCACGAACCTCTTTAAACAACAGCTTGTAGAATAGGTACCGCACAATCATTCCGGGGAAAGCAGGTAGGTACATTACCAGCCACTGCAGAATCGCTTCTACCTGGGCAAATAGAAGTTCGTAAAAACTCCATTTTTTAAATTTAGCCATTAAAAATACATTCATGATGCCCAATCAGCTGGTTTTTGAAATGAGTTTCCTCAATAATAGTTGGTTAGTCAACGAGTTTGGATTCGAAGGAAGTCTACAAAGTGCCTGGCAAAAGAAATCGTACTAAACAATACAGAAAGTGAATTTAAATTGAAGGGCTGACTTGGTTCAAAACTATTGTTTTTGAAGTTCCTGAAGATGTGATTTGAAAAATCGTCTTCCAATGTTGATATTTTTAATGTAAGTGTTAGTTTTATTAACTCTAGGTATTATTGCTTAGCATGAAGTGGGTGGGAAAATGGACAAGATGACCTTGATAACTGGTGCAAATGGTGGAATTGGTAATTTTATTGCCTCGTATCTTTTAAACAAAGGTCATCGAAATTTAGCTTTTCATTATAGGACCGATAACCAACAAATCGTGGAACTGTGCAAGAGGTTTGATATATCGCCGGAGAAACATTGCTTTAAATCAGATCTAACTGACGAACCCGAAACTGTCGAAATGGTCGAGAAAATTAAATCAACCTTAGGCCCCATTCACTGTTTAGCAAATGTTGCCGGAATGTCAAAAAACGGAATGTCGTGGAAAATAACAAAGGATGAGTTTTTGTCAGTGGTTCATGGGAATTTACTGACTTCCTTTTTGTGCAGTAAAGCTGTGATTCCTCAAATGCGAGAGCAACAATTTGGTCGTATCGTTAATTTTTCTAGTATTGTAGGTTTTACTGGAACTGCAGGCGCGAGTCACTATTGTGCGGCAAAGGCGGGGCTTATTGGAATGACAAAATCTATGGCTCTGGAATTGGCATCTAAGAAAGTTACTGTGAATGCAGTCGCTTTAGGGTACTTTAATGCCGGTCTTATCGACAGTGTGCCAGCTGAAATGAGAACTGAGATTTTAAAAAAGATCCCGGCTGGTAAATTTGGTGACGGGCCGGACGTGGGCGCTGCCATTGCCTATCTGTTTTCGGAAGAGGCATCCTTTTACACGGGTCAGGTATTGCATTTAAATGGCGGGCAATATTAGTGGATTTAAAATCGAGGATCTACACCGATTCTGACTATTCTAAGCAGAGAAAATTATTCGAGTTAAGTTTTCCAGAAACCGTCAATACTTCTATCGTTTCTGATGCTCACTATAAATGGAAATTTAAAACATTTCCGGCCAAACCTTCTGCTTACGAATATGTTTCGGAAGACACTGATCTTGTTGGTTATTATGCAGCGGTTCCGTACCAATATAAGATTGGAAATGAAATAGTAAAATGTGGCATGGTTTGTGACGTCATGACGCATCCAGATCGTCGTGGAAAAGGTATATTTACTAAGCTTGGAAAATTTGCGACAGATCAGATGAAAATAGAAGGCTTGAGCTTTACTTCAGGTTATCCAATTCGACCAGAAGTTATTCCAGGCCACCTAAAGGTGGGCTGGGAAATAGTTGTAAAGATGCCTATGTATATACGCCTATTGGGAACTAAAACATTTTTGCCTAAACCAATTCGATTTCTTTCAGCTCTTTTTGATCCTATTGTGCGACTTTTGCAAATTTGGACCTCTATAAAAAATAAAAATTATTCATATTCAGTATACACGCCAGAAGATTTTTTGAAATTGAAAGAGTATTCGGAGTTTTTAGAGAGTTGGCTTTCCGAGCAAAAAAATGCGTTAGTAAAAAGCGTTGAATTTCTTAAATGGCGAACCGGTGCGCCTGAAACGCAATATCAGTTTTTAGTTTTGAAGCGATCTGAGAAGATAGTCGGGGTCTCTGTGGTTCGCAGCGCTCTTCTAAAGGGTGTTTCAGTGCTGGCTGTTTTAGACATTATGATTTTGAGCAGCGATTTCTTTGGCGCCAAAACAATGCACCAGGCAATGAAAATGTTGGCAGTTCAAAATAAAAACGATGCTGTTGTTTGTATGGCTACACCTCAGTGGGCAAAAAAATACAGATTTGCAAAATCTTTCTTTATTCCCTCTCCGGCCGTGTTCTCTTTAATAGTTAAAAAGCTGACTGGCTTTAAAGCAGATTCAGATCTTTTTAGGCCTGATTGTTGGCATTTATTCTGGATTGACTCCGACGATCTATAAGAAGCAACTACTAAATTTTTTTTCTAATTACAAAATAACAGTGAAGGGCCAATAAAGGCGCAAAAGGTTTTAGAATTGTTTCCATAAATTTTACAATTGGAACCGCAAAATCGGGAACTATTTGTCTAAAATTGAGGCCACCAGAAAGTAAATAACGAATCCAGTTTTGTGCGGGTTTGACTTGAACAATTTCAAGTTTTGGGAATTTGGCTTCAAATTTAGTGCGGTCTCTGACGAAGCATAGATAACCGAGTGCTTGATTAGGTAAATCGTTTTCCAAATGAAGCCAGTGAGGGCTATTTCGGTCATAGCCTTCTACTGAAAAAAGCTTTTTATAAATTAGATTCGATAAGAAGCCAAAGTGGGGCTCAATTAAAACGATTCCTCCTCCGTTTTTTAGAACCCGCGAAGCCTCATGAAAAAATAACTCTGGTTGAGGGAAATGATGGAAACAATTTTGGCCATATATAACGGAAATGCTTTCGCTTTTTAAATCCAGGTTTTGCGCATCTAAAGTTCTATCAAGGTGTGGCGCTGGTAAAATGTCCGTAGCAAGTACTTTATGTTTCGTATTTTTTATTGGAAAAACGCCGGCTCCAAGCTCAACTTCATCGCCAGCTAAAGAAAGATTCTGGGATGCAAAATCTAACATAGTAATATGAAACTCTTTAAACACATTTTTTATCATACTTTTTTTATTCAATATTTTTTGATGAATAGCTATGCGATCGATTGAAAATGGTTCCATGCCGATAGTTAAAGGCTCTTTTATAAAATTCATGTCGTCGACTCCCGGGCTAAAATATCCAATATCGTATTGGTTTGTTTTAGCCAACACGATTATTTTGTCTAATTTGATCAAAATCCAGAGTTGTTTGTTTCTGAAATACTGTTTATACCTAAATGGTATGTTAAGCAAAGAGAGCCTTGGGGCAGAGTTAAATTTTATTCATAGTCGTATATTTGGCTTTTTGCCATCTGACAAACTACAAGATCGCTATATTAGTGTTCATAACCAATACCAGGCGTACCTTGATGAAAATGAACAAAAAATAGTGGAAATATTGATTGGTGGCAATGTCGACCTAGTGTCTTTGGAGTTTTATTGGCGTTTTAAGAATAGCAAAAACATTCTATCAAAAAAAATTCAGATTATTTTTTACTTAACCGAAGTGATGCCAAGGTATCAAAAGATTTACCTTTCCCAAAATAATGATTCGCTTGCTTTTTTTAAACTCACGTATTTTACCCTAGTGGCATCGGTTAAGCTTTTTAAGGGATTTTTCTTGTTTAGGCAGCTTCGTTTGTAGGGCAGCGTTCAGCAATTGCGTTATTTAGCGTTTCTATAGAATAACCCAGGTTTTCTGATAGCCTACAGCCTTATGTTAATCTTCGTCGAATCGTTATATCGCCAACGACATCTCGTTTGGAATTTGGTCAAAAGTGATTTTCGTAATCGCTACGTAGGCTCCATGCTGGGAGTACTTTGGGCATTTTTGATGCCTTTAGTGAACTTGTCGGTGATGTGGGTAGCCTTTGAATTTGGATTTAAGGCCTCTCCTAAATCAGGTGTTCCATTTATTTTATGGTTAGTTTCTGGAATGTTTCCATGGATGTTTTTTTTAGATTCTGTTCAGTCTGGAACAATGTCCATTATCGAAAAATCATTTTTAGTTAAAAAAATTGTTTTTAGTGTTGAACTCTTACCTTTAATCAAGATTTTGGCAGCTGGTATTCCATTTATTTTTTTATCGGTAGTTATGCTAGTTTTATTTGGATTGTATGGGTATTCGCCAGATATTTATTGGTTACAGATATTATATTATACATTTTGTCTTATTGTTCTCGCATTTAGCCTCACTATGTTAACAAGTGCCGTAGTGATTTTTTATCGGGATTTAGGTCAAGTTATTTCAATGGGACTGCAGTTAGGTTTTTGGGGAACTCCAATTTTTTGGTCACCAGAACAATTGCCAAAACAGCTAGGCATTTTTAACTTTATAAATCCTGTAAGCTATATAATAACAGGATTTCGAGAAAGTTTGATTAGTAAGGTGTGGTTTTGGCAGAATGCAAATCAAACGTGTTATTTTTGGGCTGTAGTATTAATTATTTTGTTTTTTGGCCAATATCTTTTTAAAAAATTACGGCCTCACTTCGCGGATGTTCTATGATTGTTAATTCGAATAATGCTGTTGAGGTGAAGTCTTTAAAAAAGGTTTATAAGTTATATAAAAAACCAAGCGATCGATTACGTGAGGCTCTTCACCCGCTAAGAAAATCATTCCATAAGAATTTCGAAGCGTTAAAGGATTTGAGCTTTGAGATTCCTAGAGGAGAGGTTCTTGGAATTATCGGAAAAAATGGTAGCGGTAAATCCACGTTACTTAAAATAATTTCTGGAGTTTTAACCCCTTCAAGCGGTTCGGCTGAAGTCAAGGGTAACGTTGCGGCACTTTTGGAATTAGGTGCCGGCTTCAACCCTGATTTAACCGGAGTTCAAAACATCTTTCTCAATGGTTCGTTAATGGGATATTCTGAAAATGAAATGAAGGCTCGCTTAGGTGAAATACTTGATTTTGCTGACATTGGTGACTTTGTTTATCAACCCGTTAGGATGTACTCAAGCGGTATGTTTGTGCGGTTAGCCTTTGCTGTAGCCATTAATGTCGATCCGGATATTTTAATAGTTGATGAAGCTTTAAGTGTTGGTGATATAAGATTTCAACAAAAATGCTTACGGAAGATTAAAGATTTTTTTGAAAAAGGGAAAACTGTAATTTTTGTTGGACATGATCTCAGTACAATAAATAGTTTCTGTACGCGTTGTATTTGGATCGACGAAGGTCGTTTAATGGCCAGTGGCGTGCCCCAAGATGTTACCAAAGAGTATACATCATTTATGGTTTACGGAATGACTTCTGAAATTAAGGCATCAGTAGTTGTACAAAATAATCAATGGATTAATGTTTCGAGATTTGAGTCATTCGGTGATCGAGAGGCCGTTATCGAGGAAATTCGTATTAGAGATGTAAACGGGTTGAGCCCCTCATTATTTCTTGGTGGTGAAGATATTGAGATGGACATTCGCATATCTGCCTCACGGAAGATTACCAATCCTATTTTGGGTTTTGTTGTGAAAGATAGATTAGGTCGGCATATCTTTGGTGGAAATAGTTTTGTAAATGAAGCCCGTATCGATACGATTGCACCCGGTGTGCACAACTACGTAATTGCATTTAATTTTCCTCATATCACAAACGGAGATTATCTTTTGACATTGGCGCTCGCTCAAGGGGTACAGGAAGATCACGTGCAAAAGCACTGGGTACATGACTGCTATATTTTCAAAATGTGCAATCCTGCTTTAAAGTATAGAAATGGAGATGGAATTGTGTTTGAAAAAGGTCTTACCTTTCGAGAGATATAGTCGGATTTAGCTCAAAAAACGCTTTAATTTGCGAATAATTCTAATTGCTAAAACTTCAGCACGACCGATAGCCACAGGACTATTTATGAGGGTATCTAGCTCCTTTTGTTGTTTGTTTGCATTGGAAGTCAATAATTCTAAAGTTTTTGAATAGTTTTCAACTACTGTACTAAAAAGGACACTTTCCGTTGGGCCAATCAATTCAAAAAAAGAATTCATTTCGTTTAAAACATCGGTGATATTGCGGTTAATTTTGAACTGAAATTTCAAGCATGTAATTTTTTTAGAACTCTTTTCATACAAAAAGTGGTTTATTTTGGCTTTTCCTAGGCTTAAAAAAGACAAGGTGTTTTTATCTTGGGATTTAATTTGAAATCCTTGTGACGTTTTTATTTTTTCAACAGGGATTTTATGTTTTGAACCATCATTCAATTCCAAAAATAGATCTTTTATTTCACATAAAGCAGGTTGATTAGAAGGACTAAGACCCAACATAGTTATATTAAAATCTAGATTGAGCTCCAAGTTATAGTGTGTCCAATTGTTTTCACCACGCAAGGTTACTTGAAATTTTTGAGGTAAAAGTTTTTCATTGGAATCCAATGCCCAAAGAGCAAGAGAGGCGACGTCAAAACCTTCAGCTTGTGTTTCTCTTAAATCATCAATGGTCATTTTTTTTTCGACGTCTTCAATTCTTTTGGATACATTTACATATTGATAAACTTCGGCACCATCTCGATTTTTCAAAGCATTTTGCATTTCTGGAGGAAAGCTTTCATAGTATACTTTAAATTCAGATTGTGACGGTGAGCATCGTGTCTGCATCCACTCGGTGGGAGTCAGTCCGGCATTTGTTAAAAGTGAAAAAATACTTTTCTTTGTGAAAAAACGAATATGGGTATTATCGAGTAATCCTAAATTTTGATAGTCAAATTCACCATTAATCAAATTCATAATAATTGCCGAGTGAGCTACATTGGGTATTGAAGTAAGCATTGTCCCGTTTGGCTTTAGCAATTGAGTCGCTTTTTTTAGTGCGGACCAGGGATCATAAACGTGCTCAAGTACATCAGAAAAAATGATATGATCAAAACTTCGGCCGTCGAGTTCCTCGCGCCACGGGTACGTATCAATATTACCTACAATCATTTTCTCACAGTACTGTTTTGCAATATTGGCTGAAGTTGGATCCAGTTCAATGGCTACTATTGAACAATTAAGAACTTCTTTGAGGTACCTTGTCATGTACCCGGTTGCAGGCCCAAACTCTAAAACGGAAGTATTTGGTTTAATTCTTTGAGCGATGATTGAAAGCGAAGTGTTTACAGAAAAATCTAGTTCGGAGGTATACTTTTGCACCTCCTAAGCCTATCAGATGCCTATTGCCGATCCAAGAAGAAAAAATCGTCTTTTGGATCAGTTAAGGCATTTTGAGCCGCTTCCAAAGCTTCTTTACTAATTCTTATGAGCTGAATGCCACTGTTGAAGAATAGTTTGAAACTTTGCTTCTAAAATCTGATTGGATAAATTTATGCCTTTTAATAAGAAATATACCAAGTAATTTGAGTAAATTAAGCGCCTGTGAAGTCAGCTTTACGTTTGAGATTTGATCTGACTCTTGCCAGCTAATTGGGAAAAAGATCGTCGAGTGTTTATAATAACTATGTGCTAAAATCATAGTGTAGTTAAATGATAGGTTGTCTGGAAAAGAATAAAAAAACTGATCTTTCAAAATACTAACTTTATAGCAATTTAAGCCGGAACCTAAGTCATAAATTCTGGTCCCCAGTGCCATTGAAAAAAAGAAGTTAAAAACCATGTTACCAAATGTTCGGAACTTGGAATACCCAACTAGCTTTGATCTGGGATGAAACCGTGCGCCAAGTAGACAATCTTTCTGGTGGTAGGATCTATTTGAAATCAAAGGCGCAATGTCTTTAAGTTGTCCTTGATCGTCACCATGTAGGACTATTATAAAATCAAAATTATTTTCAATAGCAAATTTAAAGGCAACCTTGTGACTCCCGCCTAATCCATAATTTGCATCATTATTGAGCACCGTCGTGTTTTTCATTTTATGCTTTTGAACTGCGCCTTTAATGGAATCTAGAGTTTTATCAGTACTTCGATTGTTGACTATTAAAACATGGGAAATAAAGGACACATCTGGATTTTCTAAACTGGCGAGCACCCGCGGAATCTGCTTTTCGCAATTATAGCAAGGAATAAACAAGAGAATTTTTTCTTCTTTGGTTTCTTTCACTGATTCCTTACATTTTTACCTTTAAATTCGTACTAAATAGCTATATATTACACCTAGCAACTGGAGTAAAATAAAAAACACATAATTTTGAAAGGCTTGAAATGAAAAACGCAAGGGCGATTTCAACTGACCTTTACAAAATCGTTCTATCTAGTGTACCTATGAGAACAAAGAGTATAGAGTGCGTTTAAAAAATATTTTCAATGTTGGTGCAACACTTTCCATTTTCCTTGTTTTACTTTACCGAATCAAAACGAACCACCTTGTAAGTACAGACATTTTATCCATTTGCTTGGCAGTCACACTCTTTTTAATATCGCATTTTATAAGAGCCCTTAGAATGTGGATAGTTCTTTCAAAAAAAAATATATCATTATCTGAGCTAGTGGTTCTTCAGCTAAATGTATCGGTTGTATCATTTATTTCGAATTTAATATTCGGGGAATTTTTAAGGATTACAGCGGCCGGAAAGCTATTCAAAATAGATTATAAGTCGATGTTTTTTACGATTCTTTTTCTACGAATATTTGATATTTTATTTATCTGTCTAGTCTGTATTCCTTTCTCGCAGCTAATAACTACCGAGATATCATATCGAATTAGCCTTTTAATTTTTGGGTGTTTGGTCATGCTTTGCTTTTTGCTTTTGTTTTCTAGGTTGTCAAATTTAGTTCAAAACTATTTGTCTAAATATGTGCATACCGCGAATTCAACTCGCTTAGTTAAGCTGATTAGCGAATCGAGAAAGTCACTAGTTGGTCTTAAAGTTGAAAAATTTGAATATCTTTTTATCGCATTTCTGCTTACTGGGCTTGTTTGGGTCTTCGAATTAGTAAGTGTGTATATTATTAGCTATGAAAATAGAAGTTTTACTTCAAGCTTTGAATTGATTTTGACAAACGTTTTGAACAACATTTTTAGTCTTGCTTCCAAAAACAGTTACGATTTGGATGGGCTTTATAATTTGCTTTTTATGAGTGCTATTGGGGTCGTTGTACTATTAGTTTTAGTAAATGCAATCAGGGAAAATGGAAAGAATAAATGAAAACATTGGTGTTCTACTCAAGTAAACCGAACTATTTTATAAAAAACCAATTTGAGATTGATGATGTCTTAAATTTGAGGATTCCAATTGTAGAATATCGAGTTCTGCTAAAACAGATGGTCGCCAACGTGTGCATGTATGATTCAGTAGAATTCATTACCGACTTAGATATAACCTCTGATCTTTCAGTTTGGCTAAATGATTATAGTAAAAAAGTGGGAGGCTCTCTAGAGAACCAAATCGTGTTATTTTATGATATAAATAATTTCCCGATAAATACGACAATTTTGAATGAAGTCTTAAAAAAAATAAAGTTTGCCAATGAAGTTTTCAAACTTATTTGTGCTGATGAAGGCAATGCCGAGCCCGTTTTTTCGGGAATTTTTGGTGGACCTGTTTTGAAAATTTTAGAGATATTAAAAATAAAAAATGATAGAATCGTGCTTGCAGAATCAGAGGTCGAATTAATTAATATTGATGGACTGACTGTTCGGTTGGATATTCCTGCAAATATTTTTAAACTGTTCAGTTCTAATTTTCAATTGAGGCACTTCAATTCCATCATTGATGACGGCGTCTATTTGGTAAAGAAATCGAGCTCTAAACAAAAAGCGGAAAATGAATTTTCGTTTTTAAATGATCTTCCTAGCGAGGTTAAGCCTTTTTTTCCTCAGGTTGGAAAAAGCTTTTCCGACGAAACTACATTCAGTTACCAGGTTGAAAAAATATTTTTTTTCGACAGTTCGAAATTTTTAATCAATGGGATTTTTGATAAAAACCGCAAAGCGTTGTCGCTTTTTATAGACAAAATCGGCCAATACATTAGGTGTCTTCCTCATAAAGAGGTCGGTGCGCAGCAGTATGTTTCAGATTTCAAATCGGTTGTTATAGAAAAAAATAAAGATAGGTTAAGGCAGATTCAGCTTTTGCCGAATTTCGAAAAGATGAATTATTTGTTTAGTCAGGTTTGCCATATAAAAATAGAAAATATATTCGAAAAAATGAATTGCGAAATTGAAAAGAATATTGAAAATAAATTGGGTTCAAAATTTTACTTTTCTCATGGTGACCTATGCTTGCCAAATATTTTATTCAATTCTGAAACTGGTCAAATTAAGTTGGTTGATCCGAGGGGTGGGGCCTCCACCTACCTTCCAATTGAGTACGACCTTGCAAAGCTGTCTCATTCATTTGTCGGACTATACGACTTCATCATAAGTGATTTATTTGAAATTTCGCTAGACAGTAAGTTGAACTTGGAACTTCAGATTCATGTCAACTCTAATACAAAACACGTGCTAAAGGTTGAATTTTTCAAGTTTCTAGACACTCTAAAAGTTGATAAAAAATTTGTAAGGTTAATTGAAGCGTCTCTTTTTTTAAGCATGATTCCGCTTCACTATGAGCATGAAAAACGGATGTTGGCTCAATATTTAAATGGGATAAATATTCTTAAAGAACTTGGAGTAATAAATGCCAATTAACTATGTCGTCTGTGCGGCCGGAGAGGGGTCACGATTTCAGGACTATAGCACTAGACCCAAACCCACGCTTGTTTTAAAAGAAAGATCGCTTCTTGAATGGGCTCTAGATAGTTTACCCATTACGATTGAAGATCGTGTAATTGTTTTGACTCAAAAGAAGCATTTTCTTAAAAAATATTTTTTAGATAAGTTTGTCATTAGATATCCGTTTTTTAACATTGTGTTTCATGAAATCGACGTGCTTACTCGAGGTCAGCTTGAAACTGCACTATTGGCAAAAGAGTTTTGTAAATTAGATTCGGGGCTAGTTGTTTACAATTGTGATAGTTATTTTCAGCACGCTGACTTTCTTCATTTGACGAAAGACCCGACAATCAAAGGGATAGTGCCATGCTCAGTAGAAGAGGGCGAATCATGGTCGTTTTGCAAAACAAATCAAAATGGTGAATTGGTTGAAATAGCTGAAAAGAGGAAAATATCGAATTTGGCGTCTATTGGTTTGTACTACTTTTCTAATAGTAAAATATTTTTTGATAGGGTCGAAGAATATATTTTGAATTTTAAAACAGGTGGAGAGATTTTCGTTGCTCCTTTTTACGATTTTTACTTGAATAAAGGTGAAAAAGTTTTGGCACCTGTAGTGGAGTTATTTAAGGCAATGGGAACGCCGGAACAACTTTTTAATTACTGGAAAGTTGATAAGAATAGTTTTTTATCGGAGAATCCGCGAGGTACTGTCGTAGTCGATTTAGACAATACGATTACGGTTGATAGCTCGCACACGGATTATGATAAAAAACTTCCTAATATGGCTGTTGTAGATAAACTCAGGGACTATAAGAAAAATGGATATAGTATAATTATCTATTCATCGAGGCGAATGAAAACATTTGGGAATGATGAAGCAATGGTTATTGGTCAAATTGGGTTTGTAACAATTAAATGGCTTCAGGATCACAACGTGCCATTTGATGGAATAAGGTTTGGAAAGCCTTATGCATCTGACGGTTTCTATGTGGACGATAAAGCAATTCGTCCGGATGAGTTTGTTCGACTTTCGCCTAGTGAAATATCAAAGTTAGAATTGTAGTTTCGAAGCCTTTCAATTTTAAGAATTTGGAATTGAAAAGGTGTTCTGAAGGAAGTTTTCACGGATTCAAGCCTTTAAATATAGTATTCGTATTGTGAAGACATTTATTTTTTTTTCTTTTCGTAGATCTGTCTAAACTGTGGATTATCGTTAAACCAAAGTTCGAACTTTTGAATGCCCTGAGCTAATGATGTTTTAGGACTCCAGCCGGTAGTTTGATTTATTTTTTTATTATTTCCCACCCAGCAATCAGAGTCCCAGCTTCGTGCTTCCATTTCACCCCATTTTGGACTCTCAGAAATTTTGAATTGGGATTGCACTATCTTAACTATGTCATTTATGGTGGATTGGGTCCCAGAACTTACGTTGAACACTTCGGAACAGGCGGCTGGCGTCTTGTTTGCGGCGTCTAAAAACGCGTCGACGGCGTCGTCAATATATACAAAATCACGGGCAATATTGGGCGAAACCAAAGGCGGGTATTTTCCTTCGAATGCGTTTTGTATAAGTGTCGGCATTAAGCGTGATGGGTCTTCGAACGCGCCGTAAATTGAATACAAACGCAGGGTTGGGATGCGAAGTCTGTTTTCCTTAGCAATGTAAGAGCAATAATGGGTGGCTGTGACTTTAGAGACGGCGTACGCACTGTTTGGTTCTACTATTTCAGACTCGTTATGGATCTGTTTTTTAAATCCATATTCTGATGATGATCCAGTATTTACAAACGCTTGGAATCCCACCGCGACAGACGCATCGAGTATTTTTTGTGTACCCAAAATATTTGTCTGAAAAATTTCAGTCGTATTTTTTTGAAATGAATAGGCTCCGTGAGCGGCCAGGTGAAAAATGTAATCTGGTTTTATTTTATCCAAAGTTTGAATCAATTCTTTGGAATTTAGAAAATCGACAATATGTATTTTCACCCGCGGAAGTATGTCTAGTAGGCGCCATCCATTAAAGCTGGCACGCATAAATAAATGAATTTCGTAACCGTCATCCAGTAGCCGTTGACATAGGTTGGCTCCTACAAATCCAGAGGCTCCGGTTATGACAGCTTTGTTGATCACGAGCTTTCCTTATTTAACAAACGATTTGTAATCAAATGTTTCTAAATATTGGTGAGTCATACTCAAGATTTGCTCGTATTCAGCTTTAGATAGTTCATCTGCAGTAGCTTGGTTCGCTTTCGGCGTTGGTGTGCGAATTGTGCCCCATGGATAGACCTCATCAAGCTTCTGTCCGTTCCATGTCGGCGCTTTCAGTGAGTCAGCAGCTTCTAAACCTAATTTTTTGCATAGTGCGCCCAGTGTCTTGTATGAATCTGCCATAACATCTTCCGCACGGACGATATGCATTCTTTCAGGAAATCGTTTTTGATTTAACAAAGCATAGAATTGGTTTAAATTCCAAGCCGTCATGTAATGCTCAAGATTCAAAGGAACGGCACGTTTTTTAGTGTCGGCATACGCTGACCATGGATTTCGTACTACGTGTAAAAAATGGGCTTGCGGCAAATCCGATAATATTTTATCGGCATCAATCGCTATCGCAGGACTGTAACCAACGTGAAAAATCTCTTTTCCTGAACGGTTGTAGTCTTTCCATGCATCAAAGGTTGCTTGGAAAAATGCTGCCATATTGTTAGCGCGTGAACGACCTGTTTTTTTGATATATTCCATGTAGATAGTGCAACGCTCATCATCGTTGAGTTCAAATTTATGAGATTTAAATTTGCTAGAATTCGGAGTACGCGCGCGTACTTTACACTCTTCGTCGATGATTGCTTTGTAGTCTTGGAATGGAGTGGCTTCTAAAGCGAACGTAGGCCAACGATATTTCAATGGAAACATAGACGAAAAATGATCGAGAACATATTTTGTGCCCGGCTGAGACTCAAATGGGTAAACAAACATTTGAGGATGCCCGTCCAAAAAACGATGTGTTGTATTTCCGCCATTTTCGTACATCGCACCTAACATTAATAATTTGAATGGATCGGTCATTTTAGTCCTCTTTCTTTGTTTTAAATTTGAAGCTGTAAAACAGGTCTTTTTCTAACTGTTTTGTATTTTTTTGGCCAGAAATAAATGGAAATCCCTGGCAAATATTTGAATCTAGCCAGTCCACTGCAAATATTTGATTGCCTTGCGGCCAAATGATACTACCTTCGATTTTTCCTGTAACATAGTTCAAAAAATGCATACCACATTGGGCTTTTGTGACATCAAGACCTGGTGCATAATTGCTAAACCGCGGCAATACGCGTGAAGTTCCCACCAGCGCGTAGTTTCCAAAAAAGGCAAGACCTCTGGTCCAACTTCCAAATTCGCAGATGCTTTGGAATGCTCCATTTTCGACGAATCCGATTTGCCCATAGCCACTATTGGCAACCCAAAGCCTGCCGTCATGTAGCCGCGCCGAGTGAGGCCGAGTCAAGCCATAGGCGATGGGTTCTCCAGTCGCACCTGAAAAAATCACACCTCGGTTATCGACTTTAAAATTTATATGTCCGGGTCGTCGATGCCCAATGTCTGCGACCGAGGCTGAGAAATAGGACGACTTTATAGTTTTTCCTGCCGCAATAGAATTGAGCTGAATATAGTTTTTTTCGAATCGGGGTGATTGTTTTCCGTTGATACTTTTTGGCCACCAGACCCTATTCCATTGTCCGTTATCTTTAAGTTCGACGATCGCATTGTGTCCTACAGCATTGCCGTAAAGTTTATTATCAATAATGGCCAGATCATGTAAATAAAGTGACCCCGGATAGAACTGTGACGAAATGGGAGCTAGGCAGCCATTCAAAGCATTAGGTGGGTTTTTAACGTCGCTACGTGTTTCAAAGCCATTCACGATTCCAAACCTAAAAATTTGATTAGGATTTCTTGTACTTGCAAAGTGAACGATATTTTTTTTTCTATCAACGGCAATTCCCGATGGGTGTGGCAGTTGTAAAAAGGATGTTTTCAAACGGCCATCAACGACACTGAGGGATAAAAGTAAGTGTTCGTATTCTCTGCCTACCAATAGGGTTATCTGTAGCTCTTGAAGAATACTTTTAAAACGGCCAGTTAATTTGGGCTGCAATGTGCTAGGAGCAATGTCGGCAGACGATTTCCATTGAGAGATTACCTGCTGAGGCTCTCTCCAATCAAGGTGCTGTTGGGCCCAGATATGCGCCTTACTCACTTTTGAGATCTACTCTTCCACCACAATTGAATAGCTCCCCAATACATTTTGAATGCGGAATTATAATTTGTTGTTGAACTACCGCCATGGCGACGAGTTGAAATGATAGGAATTTCTAATATCGGAAAATTATGACGACGACAAACTGAAACAAACTCAAGGTCAATCAGGTCATCGGCGCGTTCTAAATTTAACAAAGGTGTATACTGTTTAGGAAAAACTTTGGGCGTTCCATTTACATCCCAAGTCGGTAAATCAAAGAGAGCCCGGCATTCTAAATTGTAAATTACGGATCCTAATCGTCTTCTAAACCCTTCTCGAATTTTTCGGTTTGCTTTGATGACCGAAGTTTTGTTAATCAATGCATATTTTAACATTTCACTTAAGTCTGTGCCTGTGGTGCGGGCCGAATTCGTGTAGCATATCAATTCTCCTTGAGCTAAACTAATTCCTGTTTTTACGGCCAAGCCCCAGCCTGACGTGGATAGTTCACATACTCTAATTCGCGGATCATTTTTATTTAACTCATGGCAGACCCGAGGCGTGTCATCGGTACAGCCATTTACTACAAGTATTAGTTCGTATGGTGACAAAAGCTTATCCAACTCAATTGTATAGGCGCGAATCACACTGACTACATGGGCCGCTTGGTTATGGACAGGAAGTACAATTGAAATCACAAAATTGTGTTATCTGTTCTGCAGAATATTCGCAACAATTTTCTCGGACGAAAGGCCATGTAAATCGTGAAAATAGGCTTGATTGCCTGTTTTGCCATCAGCTAGTTTTTTAACACCGCAACGTACGACTTGTGTTGGTAATCCATTTTCTGCCACGATTTCGCAAACTGTAGACCCTAATCCACCCGAAATGTAGTGTGCTTCAACGGTATACACTTTTGAAAAGCCTTTTAAGATGGACTTGATAGCATCTATAGGCGGCGGATTTAGCGATACGACGGTTGCTATTTTGGCTGAAATGCCTTTGGTTTTCAATAGAGCGGCCGCTTTTACAGCTTCATTGGCAATACTTCCCATAGTCAAAATTAAACAATCTTTACCATCGTGAATTGTTTGAATTTCGTTAATTTCAAAGTGGCCATTCAGTTCAGGAATAACTAAGCGATCATCTTTTCCCAGTCTATAATAAATGGGTCCCGGCAATTTCCAAGTTTTTTCAATTACAGTTTTGGTTTGATTTCCATCTGCAGGTGAGAATATCTGAATACCGGGTTGAACACGCAAGGCCCCCACATCATCAATACCATGATGGGAGTTACCTGCATTGCTATATTCAAATCCTCCACCAATGCCGACAATCCGAACAGGTAATTGATGCAAAATTGGACCATTGCGGATAAATTCATAAGGGCGAAGTGTTGCAAAAGTTACGATTGAATAAACAAATGGAATAAAACCAGCTTCGGCTAAACCAGTTGCGATACCAATCATATTTTGTTCTGCCACACCTACATTGACAAATCTATCAGGGAATTTTTCTGAAAATGGCTCAAGCGCCATGAAGCCTAAATCCGCCGTAAGTAACATTACTCGACTATCTTTCTCTGCAATTTTAACCAAAGCCTCAACAAACGATGCTCTCATTAAATTTGCTCCAATTCAATCATGGCGATTTCAAACTCTTGTTTTTTCATAGGAAGATAGTGCCATTTGATTTGCTTTTCCATGTAACTTACGCCTTTTCCAAAAACAGTTTTGGCGATAAAAACACGAGGCTTTCCTTGATCCGCAGTATTGGTGTTTTTAAGAATAGTTTGAAGATTCGCGTAGTCGTGACCATCTACTTCTTCACAATTCCATCCAAATGAAGTCCAACGATCTTTCATATTTGATTGATCTAAAACATTTTCAGTGAAGTTCAAAGCTTGCTGTCCGTTAAAGTCGATGACGACTGTTAAATTAGAAAGTTTGTGCTGAGCTGCAAACATCATGGCCTCCCAAACAGAACCTTCATTGAGTTCAGCATCACTGAGTAAAACAAAAACATTTCTAGAAGATTTTTGAAATCTTGCGGCAAGTGCTCCTCCGACAGCTACGCTCAGACCTTGGCCCAATGATCCTGTGCTGAAATCAACACCTGGCAGCGCGTGTTCAGGATGAACACCCAGTGACGATGAATTTCCGTGAAAAGTATTGAGTTCATCAAGGGTGATCCAACCTTTTAGATAAAATACAGCATAGAGAGCTAAAGCAGCATGGCCTTTTGAAAGAATAAAACGATCGCGATCAGGATCTTGAGGACTTTTAATATTTAATGCAGAATCATACAGAGCTGCCAAAATGTCGCTTACGCAAAGGGCCGAACCAATATGTCCGACATTTGCTCGGTAGGATTGTTCAATAATTAGCCGTCGAACTTGCTGAGGGTTAATTTTAGGCACTTTGTTGAATCCTTCGGTACGGAGTAAGTTTAAAAAAATGCAATCTAATTCGGATAAAGCTTACATGGGACAGTGTGATTTTTAAAGAAAAAATTAGTGGAAAAAATCAGATTTGAACAAAAACTGAATGTTACTAAGCAGCTGACCCAGCCGACTAGTGCTTAAAATTGGAATCAGGCACCACAATAAGCATAAAGCGGTAGCCAAGCGGCGTGCGCGGTCTGACCAGTATCGTCCCGAGACTATAAAAAATAAGAATAAAATTGAATAATATGGAATTTCAATTAATCGGGTCAATAGCCAGCCTTGTGCCATCGTGTTTTTATCAAAAAAATCCTTTATCATTAGGGCCCCTAAAAATGAGCCCAAAGCCATAAATACTTGAAACATCATAAGATGGACAAATTGTATATTTTTTACTTTTCGCAATTTATAAAGCGTGGCGAACGTGAGTCCGCTTAGTAATAGAACGATTCCATAGTATCCAATAAAAGCGATGCCCGAGCGACAGTGAGATGTCGGGCCTTCACAGCCAACAAAATGAAATAAACGAAGTGGATGCTCCATGGCGATCATTCCACGGCTTAAAAGTGGATCAAAACTAAAAAGAATATCTAAGTTTAATCCAGCTAAAACTTTACGAAATAGGACGGTAGTCACATTTCCTAGCGAAATACTGGCTAAAAATAGGGTAAAGAAAACGCTGGCCACGACATCTGTATTTTGTTTGATGACGAATTTTAACTGGGTCCAATCAATGATCATGCAAAGACAGACTATGCATACCAAAATAGCCATTAAAAGAAGTAAACCTTGGAAGCCTACGATGATCGTAGCAATAAATGAATAAGTAAATAGAGGGGCTAGCGCTAGCAAAATAAAAAATCGACTCAACTTAGTGTAGGTCTGTTGAGTCAAAGGATTCTTTTTTATAGATTGGAATAGCACCCACGCGATTGTAGTTATCGCGAGGCTCATTGCGTTGTGGATTGACGTCGTTAACAGGCCGATGATCATTAATGCAATAATAATTCGCCATAACTTCGCAAAAAGACTTAACCGTGCCGTTTCTAGAATCGCGATCCATAGAAAAGGAAGACAAGCTGCCAAACTGCGGTGCATGTGCAGTGTGTAAAATAATGGATTTACACCATCGAATAGTAGAAGATACTTCGATGGATTTAAAGACGTCGTTCCAACAAAAAGGAATAGTGTAGAAATAATCGAATCGAACTTACTCAGGCGATAATAGCGAAACAAAGCGTAGATCAAAAAAATCATACTCATACGACCAATTGCATTCAAAAGCCAAAATAGTATTTGAGGATTCTTGATCGTATTAAACGTATAAAGAAGTGTATAGTTATATAAAAGCTCGTCAACGTGCTGATCGACTAATGGAAGATGGGCTGAAAGATCTAGTGTCGGCAATATTTTTGCAAGGTAGGTGAGGAAGAACCCCGTTCCATCACCAGTCAAGAAATGCCAACCCCATTGGATACCCTCTATGAAACAAAGAAGAAAAAGTAAAAGTGCGCATCCTAGGGCAATCCAATTTCTCTGATTACCGGAGAGAGGTTTATGGGGGGTCAGCTTGGCCGATTCGCTCTGAATTGACCCACCCGATTCGGAAATGCTGACCCACCCCTTTCGCAAGCACTGACCCATGCGATTCGTGATATTGACCCACCTATATTCGAATACGGGCGGTGCGCAATCCAGATGATAGCGACAGATAATTTTCAACATTAGATCGTC
>JAYVPD010000249.1:0-3519 GCA_043757515.1 Pseudobdellovibrionaceae bacterium | reverse complement strand
ATATTTAAAAGTGTAGTTTTACCAGATCCCGTACCACCAGAGATAACCACATTCATACCGTTTTCAACACAGACTCTTAAAAAATCAATCATGTTTTTAGTCATGGACCCATATTCCACATAACGATCAGGGGACACTCCGCCTTTTTTAAACTTCCTAATCGTAACCGCTGGTCCATCAATCGCGCATGGCTCGATAATAGCATTCACACGGCTACCGTCTTTTAAGCGGGCATCGACCATAGGGCTTGCACTGTTAATTTGCCGACCCAAAGGAGTCACAATCCGTTCTATAATTCGCCGTAAATGATCATTGGAAGTGAATTGCAGGTCTTTGGCCCAAGTAATCTTTCCGCCTTTTTCAACGAAAATTTTACGGTAGCCATTAATCATAATCTCGGAAACATCTTTATCTGCCAAAAGATCTTCAAGTGGACCCAAACCCAATGCCTCTTTTAATACGTCTTCAATCAAAACCTGACGTTTATCACGGCCCAAATCGGGTGCTTCGCGATCAGCAATCTGAGTAATTTCCCTTTTGACTCGGTCCCTGATTTCATTTTGTTTAGATTCATCTTGGCTGAAATCTTTCATCATGCGCGACAAATCAGGTAGGCGCAAAAGCTCCGCGTGAACACGCATACGCATTTGCACTTGTGGATCTAGCCCTTGCAAAGCAGCGGCAGACAGGCCTCCCGAGGCAGACCCAGAAGACGCGGCTCCAGATTCTGCTGTAGGCGGTGGAGGTTTCGGTTTTGCCAAGCCTTTTAGACGCTGTAGTGGGCCCCCAGTAATTCTACGAACGATTTCATAATAACTATTGGTAATCGGCGATTTGGGTTGCGACACTACAAAGGGCATCTGTTTTTGAATCGACGCAAATGTTGTAACTTCGTCATGGGGAATAAGACCCATTGCTGGCAATCGCAATGAATTGCTAATATCCTGAGGTGAAATTCCTGACGTGCTAACTTTATTAATAATTAATTGAAACATATCACGGGGAAAGGTTGCGGATAACATATCATTTAGCATTCTTTGTGTTTGAGCCACAACTAAAACTTCCGGTGTCGAGATCAAAAAACACGCCGTGGCTTCTAACAAAAAAGCGTTTTGTAAAGGACCGATGTCATTTCCCAAATCCACAATTATAAATTTATATTGCCGACTAAAAAATTCTATCTGCCTCATTAGGCCTTCGGGATTTACGTCTAATTTTTCTTCAGGCCCGCGAACGGCGCCTAAATACCCAAGGCCAGACGGATGAATATTAACAAGCTGATTTAGGGGAGTTGACGATAGGCTCGAGGTCATCGCCGTAATTTCTTTCAAAGTTTTTAATGGCTTTTGTCCCAAAAGAAAATTTTGGTCACCAATAGTTTTTGAGTCGGCATCAATCAACATCACTTGAGTGCGAAGTTCGTTCATTAAGGCCAACGCAAAATTTGCTGCAAAAACGCTTTTTCCAACGCCACCTTTGCCACCGATAACGCCTATTAATGTGCAATTGGGATTCAAAGCCACCGCAATCTCCTAAATTTAATACCTTACTTTTCGGGTTTTTCACGAATTTGGATAGCTGACCGAATGGCTAGATAAACCGCTAGCCATTTTCAAGCGGACGCCTTACAAATGCTTTTAGACTTTAGTAAGGCAATTTGAATTTAGCTTTCGTTTTTTCGCTATCAGAACTAGCAGACGTCATAATTTTCGGTGTAACAAACACTACGAATTGATTTTGATTCCGAGAATTACCTTTTGCCGCCAATGCATTAAACAGAGCTTCCTTAGCTGGATCACGGTTGTAGTTGGTGTCAGTAGAGTTTTTTATAATTCCACCAACAGCCGCACTCTGGCGGTCTCTAACGGAAATAACGGTATTCAATTCGTTTTTTGAAACGATAGGGCTTCCACCGACAACACCAACTTTTTGACTCACTTGAAATTCTAATTTCATTTCTACAGTTCCCGATTTATCACCACTTATCGTAGGCGTAATGGCCGCCTTAATTCCTGTTGGCGTAAACGCCGTACCTTGATTACCATTTTGCCCAATTACAGAATACGGCTCGTCGATCGTTTGTGAAATAGAACCCTTTTCGCCATCTTTCACCATAAATTTGGTGCTCTCTAAAATTCGAGCGTGTCCATGTGTCTTTGCTGAGTTTAATTTTGGCAATAGATTACTAACAACCGCCGTCAGCGAGGTCACCACGCCGCCGCCCTGGTCGCCTGTTTTTGCTTCCACACCAGTTTGATCGCTGAGTTTTGGCGCCCACTCAAATCGAAATGATTTAGAATAGTCTTTTTTAAGTTCGACGTAATGTATATTTAGCTCGACCAATTTTTTAGGCGGAGCCGGAGCTCCTTCTTTGACGGTAATCATATTAATAACACCATCATTCATTGGCTTAGGGCACTTAATGGAACCATCCGAGCACGACGGATCTACATAGACTGCTGGCATATAAATTTTAGCAATAATTTCAGCTTGGATTTTTTCCGCTTCACTGCCGACCTGGCCTTGTAAAATTATCTTTTCATGGCGAGCGCGACATTCAATTTCAGGATTGTTAATATCATTCATTATGAATTGGCATATTTTACTATAGGCCATTGGATTCACACTTACTATACTATCAACCTTGTCGCCAAATTGACGAATGACATTTTTAATACGCATTAAATCTTTAGGTGTCAGCACTTGGCCATCGACTACTACTTTATTATTAATAATCTTGATCACGATGCCATCGATATCGGCCAGCATACCTTTAAGTTCGATAACTACTTTGTCCAACGTATTTTTTCGAACGCTAATTCGGTACTCGACAACTTTTTTATTATTTTTCACATCATAGATTACTAGCGTTCCAAATCCTTCTTTGACCGGTTTGAATCGAAATAAATTTAATTTTTTATTAAATTCAACTTTAACGAAACCCTTAAAGGATCCATCATAGCGAATTTTCTTAGGCAAGGTGGGTAGCTTTTTGTCTTCTTCAATACCATAGGTTAAATTAATATATTCAGCTTGGCGATAGGAAACAGACAATTCATTGCCGTCTGTGGAGTACACTTCTTCTTTGGTATCAGCGGCTAGTTTGCCTTCATTTTCCGTTGATGCTTCATCAGCGGCTGGTGCATCGTCGCCACCTTCTTCGGCATGACCAAAATGGAAACTCAATAGTATTAAAATTAAAACTGCTTTAATTGTCGCCATACTTGAAATTCCCCCAAAAGACACTGTTACCTTTTCTTACGCACAAACTAGTTTCCAGGTTTACCACCACCCGGGACTCCGCCTGTAAAAGCAGGGACCTGAGGTGTCGGTGCTGTCGTTGCAGCATTACCTTCAGTAGCGCGCGCTAAAATTGAATCGGCTGTAGAACTAGGTAATCTGGCTTTTATGTTTCCATCAGTTGGATTCCTAAGAGTCAGATAAATGTTTCCTGGCGACGTGGATAAAATATATACCAAATCCTGAGCTTCTTTAACCTCAGCTTCAATCGTTATGGTA
>JAYVPD010000248.1:0-13228 GCA_043757515.1 Pseudobdellovibrionaceae bacterium | reverse complement strand
GTCCTTTTATTCAAAGGCCGCTACTTCCACCTATTTAAACAAAGCCCGGAGCCCCAAAAAGCTCAGGTCCAATATGTCGCAACTGACAATTTGGGATTTGGTTTTAGTCATCATTAGGCTTGAAATCCACGCCCGGTAGCTTGCAGAATGTCTTTGATTTTGTATAATCTTGCTGAAGCGTGATTAGCTCCTCGGTCTCAATAACTCTGTGTCCATCTTCTCCAGAGCGACAGAGGATACTATGGACCGGAACTCCAAGTTTAGATTTCTCTGTTTCTACCATTTTCTGAATTTCAGGATTACTCATGAGCATATTAAGCATAATATCGCCTGCCTGAGCTCCATAGATCGGAGTAACAGACATGTCCATTCCCGAGTAGCATTTAGATTTATTGATCTCACTGACTCCAACTTTACCGCGGCCATTAAAACCCTGAATTTGCTTCGCTAGCACAACCCCGGGATTCTCCGAAATTATTTTTCTTTTAGTGGACTCGGTCAAAAATTTAATGCCCAGAGAATTTAAAAACTCTTGCTGAAGTTGAGTTTCATCTTGTCCGTGAGTCTCAATTTTTATGCAGCATTTTTCCGATTCTGGAGATCTTGAAATTTTCGCATGGAAGCTCGAGCCACTGAAAATTAAATTTCCAACGCATGCAAAGGAAATTTCCGTCGATTCTTTACCAGGTAGTTTTAAAGAATTCATTTTAACCGAGGGTTCAATTATTCCAACGCATTTAGGAGACCTCGAGAAGCATTCTAGTTGATCAAATTTTTTTGGATCTTGAGAAAGTAACTGCTGATACTCAGGCGGAAAAGGGTCGGATACTTTCGTTGAAGCACTCATTTTTTTAAAGGCTGCAATCTCCTCAGGAGTTGTCAGAGATTTTTTGCCTAACTCTTTCGGTGAGCGGGCAACTTTGCAGCCCATCACTCCGACACCAGCAATTGCATCTAGAGGGATTGAACCATAAAGCATTTCGTAAACTTTGTTATTACTAAACTTATTGCTATCTAATATTGGTGGATTTTCCATGACGACGACGGAAAGAACAAGATATGGATCTGCTCCTTTTGAAAGAGCTAGTGAAATAAGCTCTCGAAGCTTTTCTCGATCATAGGATTTTGATTGTTTAATCAAAATTCTAGATCGAAACTCTGAGCGTAATTCAATTGTCTTAAGCGGCAAATTGGCTGTGACTTGAGACAAATTTCTACAAGGTGAAGGTTGGGGATCTAATCGGGAAACGGCCATTTTTACGCACGAGGCCTGACCTTGAGTCATTTTGGTTGAAATATTCTCAAATGAAATCAAATTGCCGTTTTTATCACAACTTAAACTTAAATGATAAGCTCGACCACTCATTGAGCTTAATATCGTAAAGATAAAAATAAAAGAAAGTCTAAACCTCATCCTGATTCTATCGACTTAATATTATTTCTACTCCATGGGCTTTCGTCGAGGATTGGTCAAGGATGTGGATCAATACTTTGTTTGGTTCTGGCAAATTGTCTGCCTAAACCCTAGGTTTTAGCTCATGGCAGTTTTCACTAAAGCTCAGTCAATTGAGCGGGCCATTTGCGTAGCTGGAAAAAATCTTCAATAGAGATTTAGCGAAGCTTAATCTCTATTCCTGTATTTAACGCGGTTTCGGGAATGGAATTTAATTCGTCTTTCCAATCTTCAAATTCTTCTTGAGAATAGAAGAATACGTCTGCGGAAATTTGACATTTTTCATGAAGCAAGCCACGTGCTTTAGACATACTTCGGTGCCGAGAAAAATTGTCATTTTGAACGATCATTACGAAATCATAATCGCTGTCGATGTGGGGATTGCCTCCGGCTCTTGAACCGAATAAAAATAGACGAATTGGAGTGTGTTCAGGTTTTAATACTTCAACTATACTGTTTAATTTGTTATCGATAGTCGCCGCCATAGTCGAATATTCTTTTGCTTGAATATATTTGTCAACTAGGCGGCGAGGTTAGTTAAAAAGAGTCTCGCTGCTTTCATTGCTCGGACTTAAAATTTTGAAGTCTTTGCACGGGATCTTTTCTTTTCGCTTTGAGTTCGTTTGCGCTCACGATTTTCGAGATACTCGTCCAGGGCTTTTTTGCTGGATAACCAGATCCGTCCTTCTTTATGTGCTTCAAGCTTACCTGAACGAACCAGTAGATTCAGATATTTACTAGAAAATGACCCGTGTTTTGAAAGCGTGGATAGGGGAACAAGCTTATCGTTTTTGTTTGAAGGGGACTCAATGGCTTTTAGATAAATATTCATCGATCGTTCAACTGCTTGGGCGATAAATTTTTCAATATCATCCGTACTTCCTTTGTCGGCTTTTTCTAGTGCCCTAAAGTATTTTTGACGATCATTTTTTAAAATGACAACCATCGGGTATCCCTTCTGCATTAGAATTAAATTTATAAACAGGCGTGCTGTTCGTCCGTTACCATCAGTAAACGGGTGTATATTAACTAGCTTGTGGTGGGCTAGTGCCGCGAGCTGGACAGGGTGCAATTTCCCAGTATTTTTTTTAATCCAAACAGTTAAATCTTCCATCAGTTTTGGAATTTTAAAGGCATCGGGTGGTTTATGGCTTGAGCCAGTTATCAATACAATGCCTTGACGGTATCGACCAGCATCACTGTCTTCAATTTCTTTAATGATCAAATGCTGGAGTGATCGAATTAACTGCTCACTGATCGTATGCTTTTTGTCGTGCTCACCTAATTCATATAAATAATGAATGGCTTTATTGTGATTTTTTGCTTCCAAGTGATCCTTTAATGATTTTCCTTTTACAGTCATTCCGTCGTTAATCACTAGATAGGTTTCCTTAAGGGTCAATTTGTTACCTTCAATAGCGTTTGAGTTATAAGTTAAATCAAATGAGAACTGTTCTTTGAGTTTTTTAACTAATTGAGCGGATAGGGGGCGTTTAGCTTGAATGAGTTGAAGTTTTTGGTCGATTCGTTTTAAAAAGGCTTTCGATATCATAGTAATCCTTAATATGGTATAGGTATAAATTTAGTCTATGCCATATTAAGGATTAATCAAGAAAATGATGCTAAAGTGGGGAAAATGCTTAATATGGGATGAGGCTTAAATAGAGCTATGCCATTCTGGCCAGGGGCGCCATTCTAACAAATATTCGAACCAAAATGCTCTTTGCATGAAAAAGTTTAAAGTTCCAAAAATGCAAACGACCGGGATTCATTAGATTTGGCCCATTTCTGGAATTAATAAAGACTGAAGATACTATCTCGGTTTTATAATTTCTGAGGAGAGCGTTATGGGTGTCTAATAATGAGACACCTGTCATACCGTTTTGTCGAGAAAATCGGTTTCACCTTTTTAAATCGTGTTTGCTTTCAACAGAATGGCTCAAAACCTGCAAATAAGAGTATTTGTGGTACGAACTATTTTATCGATTTTATTCTTATTATCGTTAGCGGCACATGCAGCTTCGGCTGCGAAATTTTGTTCGCCAAAAATTGGGGCGGGACTTCCGGCTTCAAAATTTATCGAGTATTTTGGCCAAATTTGTAATTTTGTACAGCAAGCATCCGATGTTTTTGAAAAAGAAATGAATACAGGGGGCGAATTTGAAGTCCTTTCAGGTGGGGCTCTTTCACAATCGAAGGCGGAAGGACTTAACGTCATCATGGTAGTCGGTCGATCTGCGGATTTTGCCAAGGGTTCATCCGGTAACTTCGAAGATGGACCCGACGCTCAACGCGTCCTCGATTCAGAAATCGAAATTATTTCTTTCTTAAAACGCTTTGAGTCGGTTAGGGAAAAAACTGTATTTTACAGCGGTGCCTCGGATTCCGGTGACATAGGGTTATTTCATAGAATCGCTGTCCAACGAGGATTTCGGGTTATCGGTGTGTCCGATGTTAAAGTTACTGGATATAAACCAGCACTCATGAATGGCTTTTATGTTGAACTAAGCCCCGAGGGCTTCGGCTCAGAAACGGAAACTGTAATCAGAAACTCAACGGCCGTGGTGATGCTTGGTGGCGGCAACCAAGCGGCTCGAGAAGCGATTCTTGCCGATCTTTATAATATTCCAACGTTCGTGGTCAACAATGCACTCTTTAATGAGACACGAATGAAAAGTAGCGCTGTTGCCGAGGCGTTTCTTGATAGCAAGCACTCAAAATCATTTCAGTCAGCCGCGGAAGCGGCCGATGAAATGACCAAAAATATCCGAAACTCTGTACTATCAAAGCTCCCACTGGGTTCTTCAGATTTTACGATCAAAGATTTACGTGAAAAGTACGCTTCGAAATTTCTTTTGGGGTTCAGTACCTGGGCAACTACAGGCGATATGCCTGCCAAAGGAATTGCAGAGTTCAAAGCAACGATCCGAAAATTGCTAAGTAACCTCGATCCCTCCAAGGTCGCCCTGGTCACTGCAGGTACCATCTATGGCGGCGAGGGAATCGTTGCTGAAATCGGAGTTGAACTTGGGTTTGATGTAATTGGCACGCCGGTTATACAAGAAAAATCAAAAGTAGAGGACTTCAATCAAAATATTAAAAAGTGGATTATTACCGGGCAAGAATGGGAGACTCGCGACGTATTTTTCACGAGTTCAATTGATGGTATCGTCGTGGCAGGAAAGTCGGCAACTCTAGCGCGGCATTTGACTAGTACTTTTAAAGCCCAAAAGCCGATTTTCAACCACAAACATTTTCCCAAATCGCTTGAGGTATTCGTCGACAATTTAAAGGCAAATTCAAATATTGATATCAACGATGTCGACAGAATCATTGCAGAGATAGAGGCTAAAAAGGGCCATAGCCTTCGACTCTTGCCCTCAAAAATGTGCACTCGATATTATAAAACGAAAATCTAAATCACGTTATTAAATGCTTGGGTTAGGGATTTCGGCCTTTAAAAGTCCTAGCATTGAAATTCGCCGATGTCCCAAATTGATACACCTTAAAGGATTTGCGAAACTATGCCGATAGGTTTATTAAGCCTAAGGTACGGGCATGAGGAACGTTCAATGAAAGTACTGGTCGTCAAAAAAAATCAATTTGTTATGGCAATCATGAGTTGCCTAATGGGACTTTTTTCTACCACCGGTTGTATGGTTTCAGTAAATTTTTGAGGACGTATGACTATTAGAGGCAAAGGCATAGTGCAGCCCAAAGTTGTTTGACTGGGTTGACCAAATTCGATCCAAAGTAGACGACGTCGTTTTTGGATTGTAGATCACTGCCGCTAGTAAACCTAAATCTTTAGAATTGGCAAAACTGTCCAACGCGGAACTGTCCGCAATCGAATGTCGAGCCATCGCCAATTTAAACGCTTCATCGTCTTCGTCTTTTTCAGTTATTCGTTCTTTTTCTGCCAGACCCGCGTAAGCCCCATAACCTATCAAAGCAAGCAAAACGAGCAAGCAGGTTGTACGTGCGACTTTTTGTAAAGTCCCAGGTTTCAATCGAAAATAAAAATACCCCCAACACAATAGACCACAAATCGAAGCGTAAAGTGGGGCGAAAATCAAACCAATCACGGCGGTTGACGATCTAGATTGAAATACGCTCCAAGTATAAATCGCGGCGCCGAGTCCAGCTGAAAGAAAGCTTAAGGCCAGTCCAGATCGTTTTCTTTGAATCCATAATTTGATTGCCCAAACAAGACATACAAATGGAAATGCTAAAAATAAAATTAAAGTCATTTTTCAATATTAAGTGTTTTTACAAACGAAAGCATGTGTAAAAATATTTTTGTTGTCCAAAAAAATCGCTATGATACTGTATTACGTATCAAAGGGAAAAAAGTGAAACCAAAAAACTTTAAACATTTAAAGCCGGTAATGCCTCCATCACAAAAACCGGTTAGCGCAAAAGCCGTTATGACGGACACGGTTACCCTGCTAAAAAACACCGGTGAGATTAAACGTGGCGTAGGTTTAGTCGGCGGGGTTGTCTCACTTAGCCTTGCTATTTTGTGTTTACTTGGAGTTTTAGCATTTCATTTTCCTCAGTATTTAACCACGCCAGAATTAAGACATAAATACGACGTGGGTTTAATTAGGCACGTGATGATGGTGGCTCTTTTTGTTTCGGGAGCGTGGTCATTGTATAATACGTTTGTAAATCGGTCTCGTACTATAAATTTGGGGGCTTTTCTTTTGGTGCTGGTAACTATAGCGATGGGCGGGTCACGAGTACCCGTTGGAGATTTTCCGGACAATACACCCTATTTGGGTCTTGATTGGTTTATTTTAGATTTGCTTGGTTCCGCTGTGATTTTCATTTTAATTGAAAAATTATGGCCACTTCGTAAAAATCAAATGCTGTTTCGTAAAGATTGGCAGAATGATTTAATGCATTTTGGATTCAATCATCTATTGATTGGATTTATGCTTTTAGTGGTTAATTTTACAATCCACAATGTTTTTGGATGGATGATTGAAAGTGATTTGCAAAGCTGGATCCATGGTATTTCCTATATTCCACAACTTTTGCTTTGTGTTTTTGTGGCTGATTTTGTCGAATACTGGACTCACAGAGCGTACCATGAAGTTCCGTTTTTGTGGAAATACCACTCGGTTCATCACAGCGCTGAATTTATGGACTGGCTCGCTGGATCACGATTGCATTTGTTTGAAATCATCGTGACTCGCGTTTTAATATTGGGCGCGTTGTATGTGGTGGGTTTTGATAAAGCGGTCCTTGATGGTTATATTATTATTGTGGGTTTTCAGGCGGTCTTTAATCATGCCAATGTTCATTTTCATTGGGGTCCTTTTCGATATATATTTGTAACGCCGGATTTTCACCATTGGCATCATGCTTCAGATGATGAGGCTATTGATCGCAATTATGCGGCCCATTTTTCATTTATTGATTATATTTTTAAAACCGCAGTGGATTCGGAAAAGAGATTTCCTGATAAATATGGAGTGGTCGGGGACTATGTCCCAAGGGGCTTTATAAATCAGCAACTGTTTCCGTTGATTCATAAAAATGAAAAAGAAAACTAGTTCTAAAAAAAGAATTGAGTGCGGAAAAGAAAGATTGATTTTTTATTGGGATCCCCGTTTGAAAATTTTGCCTGTATAAAATGATGACAGGTGCAAATATTTTCAAAGGACGTACAATGGCCAAAAAATAGGAGAACCTCATGAAAACATTAATTTCTTTAGTTATGTTCGCTTTAATTCAATCAACGATGTCATTTGCCGGAGTTCAAACTAGCAGTGAAATTCAAGTTGAAGTGCAATATTGCAGTTCCCAGTCTGGTTTTGGCGCTCAGCACTTATGCGCTCTTGTATACGGCCAAGCGAACGGTCAAGAAATGCCTATTGATACAAATGGCGATACTGGTCTTATGACAAGCCTAACAAAACATATCAGTGTAGTAAGCGGTCGCTCATTTGCATTTGTTGTTTTTGGACATGTTGAAGGAAGAATTCAACAGCCGGGACGCCATGTAAATGTTTTGGTAGTCGAGCGCATTGTATCAAATCCACATGGTCCGCGACCTCGATAAGTAAATTCTTTTAAGGCAGTTCGCCTTCAATGCAGCGAACTGTGTCATATGACTGTCCACGAAAACCAAAATGAAGATCGCACGAATATTTTAGGATGCAGTCTCTACTAAATTGCGGACGGGTAAACTATGAGTAAAACAAATCCCCATCCCAGGTCTACGTCTTGGAATTGATTAATTTGGACTTGAACAAAATTACCTCACCTTTGATGATTAAGAATCAGTTAAAAATTTTTGGAGAGAAATATGAAAGTTCAAGTAATTATGGTTTTTTTAGCGTGTATTTTATCAGTTACTGCTTGTAAAAAAAAAGCAGCTGATGCCGTTGCTGTAACTGATTCAAATGGCAACGTAGTCGATCCAGCGGCGCCTGTGTTTGGAACTGCGATGACGTTTACTGGAACTACATCGACGTCTACGACAGTAACTTGGGGCGCAGCTACCGACACAGTAACTGCACAGGCTCTTTTGAGTTATAAAGTAGTGCGATCCGGAGCTAGTAATATCACTACAGTAACTGATGCAGAAACAAATGGAACCCTAGTAATGGATTGGACTGTCAACACCCTAACAACTAGTTTATCCTCACTAACCTCGGCAAAAAAATATTATATTTCTGTTTTAGTAAAAGATGCAGACGGTAACAAAGTGGTAGCGACATCAAATTTTTCTACTCTTTGTAGTGGGAAAATTATTTTCTTAGCTACCGTTTCCAGCGGAAGTTTTGGAGGCGCGTCGGGTGCGGATACTGCGTGCAATGCTCAGAAGCCTACTGGGTTTTCTGGATCGACATTTAAAGCTATGTTATCGGACAACACAACTCGTAAGCCTTGCAATACGAGTCTGGATTGTCGAAGCGCAACCACAGGTCGATTAGACTGGGTTTTTACATCTGCAGTTCAAGATGTGTGCACGTCTGATTATTCAACAAAAATTGGATCTACGAACAGCATTGGAATTCTAACAGCTGATCTTCCTTTGTCCACGACGGCAACCACAACATTTGTTGGTGTTGATATATATTGGGGTCCCTCATTGCAAGCCAATTCCTGCGCCTATTGGAGTTCTACCGCCAGCACGGGCAACGCCGGAAATGCTAATCTGACTGGACAAGATTTCTTTGCTTATACAGCAAGTGCGTCTTGTGCTGCTGCGGGCACTGTATACTGCGTTCAACAATAGTCGAAATAAAATGTAGAAACCAAAGCACGTTAGGTTTAACTATGACCAAAATTTTTAGTCTCTTTCTTGTTTGTTACTATGTAAATGCGTTTGGTCTGGAAATTAAATGCCCTAATTCAATTCAGACTACACAGTCCTTAGCAGACCCTTTGCCAGCGGGCTGGGATAGCTTTGATGACAAGCTAAATGGTCAAAAATATTTCGAGTCAATTCAAGTTTACGATGGTCATCCAAATGAAGGGGCCTCCCTTGTTCCCGATAATGAATATTCAAAAAAGGATGCTTATTGGACGAATCAGACATTAAAAGGGCTTTGGATGGCTTGTTTTTATAGGCAAACCACAATTCGGCTTGTTAAAAGTATTCCTAAAAATATAAAACGATGTACCTATAAGGACCAGGCCCATCATAAGAAAGAAAACAACTCGTTTGATAAACTTATCTGCAATTGAGGTCATGTTATGATGGCATGGGGAATTCTGTGGGCTGTTTTTGTATATTCCGGCAATTCCACGTGAATCTATCCCCAAATGAAAATCAGAGAGTGGCCTTGCCTTTGATACTATAGTAAGAGTGATTAATTTTATCCTTAGAATCAGCAGTTTTGCTTTAAATTTCGTGAATTGTTTTGACAGTCGTCGACTCAAAAACGTCTTTTGTATCGCATTGTTCGCTTTTAATGTTTTTTCATTGCAAGTTAAAGCTGCCTCAAGCAATGAATGCATTGGTTTTTATGGAAGAAAATCCAGTCTATTTTCAGACTTTAAGCAACGGTGGTTCCGTTTTTTGGCGACGGGAAAGACCGAAAAAAAGATCAAAGCTATCTTTAACTCAACTGATGTTGTACTGGTAAAATGGAATGAAAACGATTTGGTCCGGGGGGACACCGTTGGGCAGGTTCCTAGTGCAGTTAAAATTACTCGCAAGGATGGAAAGAGTTCAAAATATTACAACCGAACTAACAGGGGTTATAACTCTTTAAAACATTTTTATCCAAAGTCCCTGTTACATCCCACAGAAATGGTGGGTAAAAAAGTTCTAGATTTGGCCATGGGCGGCGGGCGTTATGTGCGAGAACTCAATTCCTGGGAAGTAGAGGCATATGGTTTGGATGTAGCACTAAGTAAGGCCCAGCTAAAAGATATTTACATCGGAAGTCCCACCAAGGGGGCCGACGGTCTGGTTCTATCACCAGAGCTGGGCGAGGGATTATTTATTCAAGCAGATGCCAGGCAAACCGGTTTGGCTTCCAGTCAATTTGATATTATTTTTTCAACTTATGGAATGTTCAAATATGAGATCGGATATAGAAATCGAGATCCCTTTCTTTTGGATATTCTTCAAGAATTAAAACGAATTCTAAAAGTCGGGGGGGTGCTACGAATTTCCCCACTTTTTAAAAATGATACAGATCTTTATTTAAAGAAATTGGTTGATCAAATAGAGGGCCTAGAAATTACAGAAATGGCCCCGGCCCTTCAAAGTAGTAGGCCCGATGTGGTCTATGTTGAGATTACTAAAATCAACGATTGAAAACGTCGTGTTATCTAAAAGCTAAAAACTAAAGGCAACACCCAGCGTCCCAACACTTTTACTTTGGCCATTGGCCAATCGAATGGCATCGCTTCCAAGTATAATATCCCAATTGAAATTCATTGTTGCAGGATAAAAGCGGGAACCCACGAAAAAATGAGTCAAGGAGGCATTTGATATCCCAGCGTTGGCATTGTTAGCCGTGAGTTGTCCAATTCGAAGTCCGATAAGCCATTCATTTCCCAAGCGGCCAAGTCCTGTGTAGTTACCTTCTCCGCCAATGGTCATTCGATTGTATTCGGCCTTGTCAGACGAATCTCTGATTTTATGCGTTTCACCGCCCAAATGGACGGCTAGTCGCCAGCGCCCTCGAAGCGCGTCCTTAGAAGGGGATAATAAAAAGAATTCACTCATGGCGGCACCTTCTTCGTTCTCATAGAACGCGGGATGTGCTGCGATAATTACACCGAAAAGAAAAGAAGGTTGCGCGCCCTTGGCGCGAACCGACGGTAGATCCCGTTTTTGCCATACCAAGCCCTCTGTATCGAGCGCTTGCGATTGATGCTCGGTCACTTCGATCTGCCCTGTGCCGATTCGATTTTCTTCAGTCAATGTCACATCATACGTTCCTCGCGGTACGCTAATGACTTTGTCTTCACCTTTGTTTTTGTAAAATCGAAAAAAATTAATTCCCTTAGAGGTTGTAAGCGTAAGCTCGCCTTGGGTAGGGCTTGCTAGCTGCACTTGACCGTTGATTCGGGACGGGAAAGATACGATCAAAGCTCCTTGGCCAGTGAGTTTGGATTCAAACTCTGGGCTTTGAACCTTGCCGCCAGAAACCATACTTTGGAATTTAGTTTGTGAATAAACATACTGATACAATTCATCTATTGTCACCAATCCATCATTGTTTGCATCAGCCTGTCCATAGAGCCCCGATACCAAATGATATGTGAAGATGCTTCCCTTTAACTTGGCGCTTTCGTAGGACAGCTCTGTTCCCGAACTGGATGTTAAAATTACGCTTCCACTTGGTTCATCCACATTGTACTGAACCAGTTCTATGGGTTTAGTTTTAACGACCCCTTTGGATTTTAAACTTCCTGAAAAACAGCTGTCCAAAATTACGATTTTGACTTTGGAACTAATTTTAGCCAAAAGATTGTGAAATTTAGCTTTAGTGACTGAGCCATCCTTTAAATGCAAACCGTTTTCATCTGAATGCCCAGAAAAATAAAACATAAATTTCTGGGTGGTTTTTTTAGCCAAAACTATTACCGCTTGATCGAACTCTTCAATGCTGGGATTTTTCAAATTTACGATACTTTGTTCGGGTACCTTTGCAGCGGATACTAATGCTTTGGACAGTCGGCTAGCGTCCATCGCAGAGTATTCCAAATTTTTTTCGGCCAGCACATAAGAATCATCTGCGCTTACTATAAGTGCCTGAAAATCATCATTAGATGGGGCGTCTTTAGAAAACGATAGTAATGAAATGGAAATAACCAAAAAAATAATTTTTATCATGGTAAATTCCTTAAGCGATAGCCGACAAAGAGACAGTCACTTGATCGTATTTGCTGATCGGCCAGAAGTTTGGAGGTAAATTCACGATCAAAAAGTGAATCTACTGGTTTAACATCGGCTTTCATTTTGGATTTAGCGCACACTACGACAACCAAATTTTCACCTTGATTGGGTGCCACGAGTTCAAAACCAGAATCAAAGCGTTTTGAGACACCTGGCTCAAGCGCGAGCTTGCTGGATTCGATATCATTCATATCACTAATCGGTTTAAATTTATCATCGGTGATCGCCCAATAGGCGATGGCCTCTTCTGAACTCACTACGCTTGCTCCTATTTTGTCGCCGTCTTTCAAGGTCGAATCGTCTTTAAGAGGCGACACTTTGCCATTACGATCCCAAAATACGGAAACTTGCATAGATCCTTTGGCAACCAAGTTATCTTCTTTAGATTTAAATAAGGTGACGACAGTGACCAACGCTAATGAAACGGTAGCCAGCAGAGGCAAGCCAGATTGGAATTGCCGTTTAAAGTTCATCCAAGGGGTTGGTTTTAATTCAAGCTTAGGCAGCTTAAACGATTGCAGGCGGGCAAATTCCTGGCGATCGCTTTTGGTCCAGGTGGATTCGTCTTGCTGAATCAGCCGTAAATGTTTTGAGAAAAGAGAATCATCCGACACTTTGCTGCCTCCTGATTTTTTCTAATTTCTGGTCCAATTTTTCTTGTAGGCGATTGACAGTTCTTCTGGAAATTTGCATCACATCAGCGGTTTCGTCCTGACTTAACCCCTCGATGTTTCGGTAAATAAATAGCTCTGCTTCTTGCTCGTTTAATATTTTTACTAGTTTTGCCCAGGCGTGACGTGCGGTTGTTTGCGCTTCTAAATTTGACGAGCTGTCTACATGGGGGTCAATATCCGATAAAGATAAGTGCGAGTTGTTGTTGTTGCGTAAAAAATCAATAGCTGAATTGGTGCAGCATTTGTACACCCAAGCAAATGCACTTTTTATGTTTGGAAAGACCATACTTTTTTGCCACAATTTGGTAAAAACCTCTTGAACAATTTCTTCGGCTGCACTTTTGCCAACCAAATTCATAGTTTTTGCCAATGCGGGCCTACCGAGCTTTGAGTAAAGCATATGCACAGTCCTTTCATCACTACAGTTGATCTCTGGCTCTTCTAAACTTATGGCTTCCCCCGACGCTATAAGAGTAGCTTATTCCGTCTCACTATTGAACGTCTGGTCTGGGTGATTTGTGCCACATTTTTATAAAAAAATTTTAAAAATAATTTTAATGAATTAATTCAATAGGTTATCGGGGGTAAAAGAAAAGTGGCACAAACAAGGTGGGGAATCCGTTTAAAGGGTAACAAGCGAGGAGGTCTTATGACTACAAACTTATTGAAATCGAGTCTATTAATTGCGGCAGTAACTTCTTTTATAGCCTGCGCGCCTAAAAAAGC
>JAYVPD010000247.1:0-43249 GCA_043757515.1 Pseudobdellovibrionaceae bacterium | reverse complement strand
CGAATCAAATTATAGCCTTCAAAGCTACTGCCCGGCCAAATGCCGCCAAGTCCTACACCTTTATTAAAGGGTAACAAAGTTTTTGCTTTGACGACATTATCGTCAATAATAGCCCTGTAAAGCGGATGCAAAGTGTCCAACCACGAGGGAATGGCACCCTCATTTAACAGATAACTTACGATTGGGAAATGTCCTGCGTTTAAGGCCAAATCGGCGGCGGATAAATGATAAACCATATCCGTTTCATTGATTGGATCAAACGCTAAAGTGGGTGCACCGGAATTTGTAGGTACTGATGATTTCGCTCTTTGATTGAGCGGAGGACGTTTTAAGGATTCAACCAGTTTTTTCACATCGCTTAAATTGCCGGCGGCAGCTGCTTTCATTAAGGGCGTGCTGACAAGTGTTGGTGCCGACATGGTGCCTCCGGTGGCCGGTGACTTCGCATCACAATAAAATGCGAACAGTATAAAAAATGTAAAAATAATAACTCCTCTTTATTTAGAGAGTTCTTTTTCTAACATGTCTAACAAATACTTTCTGTAAATTCCCTTTTTTATATAATAGGAATTTGAATGGGCGCCGCCTTCGAAAACTTTCCATTGTTTGGGCTCTTTACTTTGCTCAAAAACTCGTTCGCCTTGCTCTAGAGGAATCACGCCATCTTGGTCGCCATGCAAAACATAAACGGGAACCGGTGAAATCAGGCTAGGATCCCCGGCCCAGGAATCGCTCATGACGAGCCAGGCAACGGGTTGAAATAGCCAAGTGATCCAATTTTTTGCCAGAATACTGCGAGCCACACTTCGATAGGAAACAAAAGAGGCCTCGATAAAAACAGCTTTGTAATTCTTTTTTTCATCCAGATTTATACTTTTTTGCATGACTTGTCCGCCTAAGCTTTGGCCATACATAAACAGTGGAAGTTCTGGATTGATGGAATAAATTTTTTGAATCGAAGCCAAGCCAGACAGTGCGGTGCTTTCTGGAGTCGGCTTTCCCGTCGATTTGCCGTATCCAGGGTAATCAAAAATCATCAAGTCATAACCAGAATCAACGATCCAAGACAGCATTGAAAAGTGAGCCGACAAATTTTGGGCATTGCCATGATAAAAAAGAACTTTGGCTTTAGGGTGCTCGGCATGAAAGTACCAAGCATTTATCTGATTGCCTTGCGAATCGGGAAACGTCAATTCTTCAATATTATAAGGCAAATCCTTGCGACTGTAATACTCTTGCTGAGAGGGGTAGTACAGTAAAGACGAACAGGCGCTCAAGGCAAAGCTTATCGGAATAATAGTGGAAAGAAACTTCATCATTTAAAATTATTTCTTTTTATGACAACAGTACATGTAGTGTTCTTCGCCAATATTCATAGCCAGACTTGTAGAAAACGGTTTGTTAAGATCGCAATTGTCTTGAAGTTTATTTTTTAGCTCTTTAAGGCTCGATTTTATAAATCGCTCGCAACGTAAAGGATCTTCTTTTGTGGTTTTTGCTGGGGTGTCAGATTCAGACTCATCTTCAGCCGTAGCGGCCATACAAAATATTAGACTGGCAACTAAAATTAAATATTTCACAAATAACCTCTTATTTATTTACTGTCTTGGGTTGCTATTTTGCCTAGCAATCAGGCAAATAGATTAAACTTTAAGCAAAATAATAAGATTAAACAAATTGGGATGTCACCTTATTAATGCTTGAATTTTATCGTTTCCAAAGGTTCAATTGTAAGGATCGTTTTAACAACAAGGAGGAAATTTGATAAATAAGATAATTATTTTAGTAGCATTGTTATCAATGCAATCGATGGCCGCTGGTCATCATTATGGAATGGCCGGCTGCGGATTGGGATCTTTGGTATTTCAAGATCAGCCTGGAAAAATCCAAATCGTTGCGGCGACGGTAAATGATTTGGTGTCTCCACAGACATCGGCAATCACAACTGGTACATCAGGCTGCTATGAAGAGTCTCGCGATGAAGTCAGCATGCGATATATTGAAAACAATAAATCAGCACTAAAAGAAGACGTGGCACGTGGACAAGGTGAAACTATTGAAGGTTTAATGACTCTTTGGAGCTGTGATAGCCATAGTCAAGTCACTCAAGATTTGAAAAAGAACTACAATAGCATTTTTAAAACTAACGAAACCACTCAGATTTTGAATGATCTAAAATCAAATTCTGAAATTCAAAAATCTTGCAATAGCTTAACATAAGAATTGAGGCATATAATGAAAATACTTTTTATACTTTTAACTATTGTTTCTGTGTCATTTGCTCAAAAAGCAAAACAAGCGGCCGCTGCTAAACCAAAAGCGTATGCACGTCCCTACGGGATGGCTGGCTGCGGATTAGGTTCAATCGTAATGGGCAAGCACGGATCTCAGGTCAGTGCGGGAACTACTAATGGAACGGCTGGCAATCAAACATTTGCGATCACTGCGGGTACGTCTAACTGTGTTGACGACAATGCAGCTGAAGTAGCTCATAAAATGGACAAATATATCCAGATCAATAAAGTTCAATTGGCAGGCGATGTGGCTAAAGGAAATGGCGAAACGATCGTAGCGTTGAGCGATGTTATCGGATGCCAATCTAGCCGCAATTTAGCAATGGCTTTGCGATCTAACTACCGGTCTATTTTTGGAAGTGATTTTACTACCAATAATTTGACTGACAGTATTATCACTGTAATTCAAAATGATTCTGCCCTTGCTGGCGAATGCTCTTTGAATAATATCTAATTTTTCGAATGTAAAAGTGGGTGATTCGTTACCCACTTTTATCTTGATTCCATCGGTTTAGGCCCTATACTCTGGCCCTTCAATGCATAGATTTACTTATGTTTTAATTCAATATGTTCTGTTTTTTTGCGTGGCCTTCAGCGTCCAAGCCGCCGATGATATTTCGTTCATAAAAGAATTAAATCCAGCCAATCAATTGTTGGCAAATAGCCAAGTTCTAGATCTTGTTCACCAAGCATTGCAAAAAAATCTGCCCGAAAAACGAATTTGGAAAAAACTTCTACATTACGAAGCCAATGCCTTTCAATCGGTAGTAAGCCAAATTAAGACTGCTGATTTTTTCTTATCCAATGATGGAATTAAAAAAAATGATCAAGAATTAGTAGCCACTCTTGCTGGTTTTTTTGCGCCCGTTGAATTAAAAGACAAGCATCCTATTTGTCGATTTCCGGCGCGACTGTCCTGGCTTAAATCACAATTGAAAGATCATCCGGCCTGGATCCAATTGCCGGTGCCGACCTGTTATTTTTATGATGTCTATCTTAGAAATCTAAATGCAGAATCCATATCATTTGTATTTTCAAGTTACTATGCCAACAGCCCGGGGTCTGCGTTTGGTCATACATTCTTTCGAGTGAATAAAAAAGCCAAAGTGGGGAAATCTAAGCAGGAACTATTGGACTACGGCATCAGCTACGCGGCTCAAATCACTACGGGCAATTCTTTGTTGTATATGATCAACGGCCTTACGGGGGGCTTTAATGGATCCTACGTCAGCGTGCCGTACTATTATAAAGTTCGTGAATACAACGACTATGAATCACGAGATCTATGGGCCTACGAACTGAATTTAAACGAAAACGAAGTCGCCCAATTAATAAATCACCTTTGGGAGGTTGGGCCACAATTATTTGATTACTATTTTTTCACTCAAAATTGTTCCTACCATATGCTTACCGCGCTTGAAGCGTCGTCGGAACGTATAAGTTTAACGGATAAAGTTCCGTTGTATGTAATACCATCTGATTCAGTTAAAGCATTATTTGAAGTGCCTAATTTTGTAAGGAAAGTAGAATTTCGTCCTAGCCTTAGAAAACATTTTGAAAATAAATGGAATCTACTTAAAGAAAATGAAAAGAGTGACCTTGTATCTGTAATTAGTGGCGATTCAGTTGAAAAGCTAAAAAAAATAACGTTTGCAAACTCGGACCGTAAGGCGCTTTTCTACGATACGCTGATTGATTATGTCGATTTAAAAGATCCCAATGGAATAGCCAATAGAAAGGGCCGTTGGCATGCAGTAAAAGAAATTCTTCTAATTAATCGTGCCGAGATTCCAGTAATTTCAGAAGACCTGCCAATTGCAACGAATGAAGAAGATCGTCCGGATCGTTCCCATCCGTCAGCCCGAGCGAGTTTTGGAATCGGCAATGGTCCGATAGAGGGCGTTTCTAAAACTCGTGGTTTTTTTCAGTTTCGTTTTGCATTTCATGATTTACTTGATAATTCATTAGGCTTGCCCCAGTTCTCTCAGCTTGAATTTTTCAATTTTAAATTTCAAGCGGTCGACAGCCAAATGTATTTAGATAATTTTTCTTTTTTTAATATTTTGCAGTTAAATCCTTTAAGACGAATTGATCCGCAAGTTTCCTGGGGTGTTGATTTAGGCGTTAAAAATCTGAGTCTTTGCAACGGGGATCGATCGTGCTTAGGGGTGGGTCTTCAAATATATGGCGGCTATGCTGCCGCTCTAGATAAAAGTTTGTTTTGGATGCTACCTTTTCTGCATTATCGCTATGGCAATCAGTTTTCAATCACGCCCAACTATCTTGCGGTAGGGTATCAGCTGGGCTATCTGTATGAAATTTCTCAGAGCTATAAAGTTTTAATTAAATATGCGAAGGAAATTCCCGATCGCTATGAAACAACGGATTCAATAAGTACCCAGCTAAGATACAATTTGTCACTAAGGCACTCTGTGGAATTGGAATGGCAATCCGGTCAGCTTTCACGTGTTCAGGACAATCAAATGGGTAAAGTTCTCTACCATTATTTTTTCTAGTTCACGTAACACAGTAAACCGTCATCTAAATATCCAGAGCCAAGAAATAGTCCAATTTCAGTGGCGTTTTGCGAAGACACGCGGTTAATAACGATTCCGTTTGTATCTAATAACTTTAGTCTGCGCAGGGCCGAATGTGCTTGTGATTGTGGGCTGGCATAGCAATAACCAAGCAAAGTTGGATTGGTGTAACCCGCATCCCCGTCGAGGCTGGTTGAATCCATATAGTCCTTTGTTTGACTATTATATTTTCTATAAAGCGGCACTAAAAAATCGGCCTCGGCTGACCCGGGCCAAAGTTCCTTGTACAAATGGAACCGAACCCCTTTGAAATCATATTGTGCAGAATCAAATTCGTTATATAAAACACTACTTGCATGATCATGTCCGCCGCTGACGGCGTTGCTAAATCGAAATACATCGACGGTCGGCGCGCACAGGCTAGGGGATTGAGAGCAGCTGGATTCGTCAAAGGGTTTGATTTGATTCGCACTAAAAATAGCCCCGTTAGTGGCCATTTCAATTCCCAATTGTTCATACTGACTAGTGTTGTAGTGAATCAAATCAAACGACCCACAATCGGCTGGATACGGGGCCGTTTGTCCCGCCACCGTATTCACACACGGTGACATAAACACGCGTGCTGATTTCGACGTGAGTACAAACTTTCCCGTGTGACCAATCTGAGCCTGAGCATCGATAATGGTTTGCGCTTTGTTTCGATGCACAACAACGGAATCAATTGGGCTGTAAGCAGATGAATTAAAAAAATACCCAGTTTCGGCTAGCAAAAATCCTGAAAATGTGGATCCAACGTTTTTTTGCAAGTCCGAGTCCAATTGACTCAGGAGTGAATTCAATCCAGTTGTGTAGGTTGCGGCCGAAACGCCGCTTTGAATATCATTTTCACCCTGAATCCAAAGAACAAACGATTTGTTAATTCCAAATTTGTTTTTCACAAAAGGGTAGGCTTTGCTAAAATCGTTAATGGCATTTCGATAAATGGCTGTGCATTGGTGTTTAGTTGGATCTTTAGAATCCATCTGGGTGCCATCCGTGCAGGATGTTGAATTGGAAAAATCTAACCAGTTGCCAGCACCAGTGTCTGCGGAAGCGGTTAGTGACGAGGCACCCTTGGGCCTTACGACAAAAACTGTATTATGCCCGGTTTTATCTTTCCAGGTTTTCGCAAACGACATTAAAATTCCATAGTAGTTGCTGGTCCAATAGCAATTAGTACCGCAGTCTACGGTAGGAATTCCCGTTTTTCCAACGCCCAATCCAAAGGAGGCACCCAATTGATCCAGCTCGCTGCCATCGAATTCAAAGGCCGTGTTTAAACCAGGGGACAGTGTACTGGACTGAGTCTGTGGACCTCGGCCTCGCATATTGGATTGACCAATGACCAAAAACATATCGACCTTGGTGCTTTTAGCTTGGGTCGTTGGTGATGACGATCCTTGTTGATCGCCCTGTGATCCATCAGAATTTGTAGTGTTGTTGTCTGAACAGTTTTGAAAAGCCATAGCCATAAGGCCCACAAAGGCTAAAATCAGGAATTTTCCTAAAAATGTGTTTTTCTTGGCTAGAACTGGAATCAACATACCACCCTATCTAATGATATTATGCTGAGCTCAGTATAGATAAATTATTGTGAACGTGTCTCAGTTTGATTCACGCGAAGGCACAGAAAGTGTGTCATTGATAAACACGAAAGCCCTGGGCCAGTGGAAGGATCCGTTAGTTTCCAGGAATTGTGCCGGTTAAGATATCTTTGTAGTTTGAAATACCATTCTTATTAGAATCCATTTTCTGAAGTAAAAAATCCAACTTGTCTTTAATAGTCATGGTTTGAAGCTGAGGCATCTTTATAACATTCGGACTTACAATGATAGATCGATAATCCATTCCAAATGAATTTAAAACGGGCGGGCCAGCGGACGCATGGCACGTTAAGCATCGATTGGTATCCAATGTGTGAGGCGGAAATTGAGTCGCCAATGTGCCCAAATACTGAGGCATCGCATTTGAAAACAAAGACATTGAAATTATGAATATAATTGAGCGAAGCATCGTGAGTTCTCCTAAAAATTTAAACACCCGGAATTATGTCCGCTAAAATATCTTCAAGATTGGTTTTTCCGTTTTTGTTGGAATCTAATCCCATAAGGTAATCAAATTTCTGCTTTGGATCCATTCCTTGAACGGGCAGAGTCGAGCGAATGAAAACCGAGTCATAGGCCAATCCAAAGGAATTTAATTTCGGCGCGGCATTGTGAGCGTGGCACGTATTGCATCGATTTATTAAAATATGAGTAGGGAAGTTCGCCTGCAAATTATTAAAAAAAATCGGTTTTGAAAGGGCAAATGTCGAACTTAAAATAAAAAGTGAAATTAATTTAGTCATTTGGAAGCTCCGTCGGTTTTCAATTTTAAAAACGTTTCGTGGATGTCGGTCCAATTGAAAAACGAAACGTAATACCCCAGTCTTGCCAAAAGCAAGCCCACTCAAAAGTTAGCTAGGATCGATTTAAAGTTGGGCCACTATAAACAGCTGCGACACTGTGACACATTTGGCAGCGAACAGAGGGCCTCTCCGGATTTAGGCGGGTCTTTAAGATCGACAATTTACTAGACTCAAGCCTGTATTCGATAGGGACTCCGCGACTTGAAATAAGCCACCCGGAAGGAGCAGAGGCCTTTTCGCCAAAACGGCCTATTAACTTGGGTCTTTCCCAGCTACACTGTGAAAAGGGGGAAGCGAATGTTATTTGTAAAACCAAAAGTAAAAAAATTAGTTTTTTTAGTCGGGTTTTTATCTTTGATTTCTGCCCTTTTCGTAAATTGCGGTGGCTTGCATACCAACGTAGATCCCGCTGATTCAGGTGTGCCAAATACTGCTTCCGGCAATAACGACAATCCGCCTGTCACTGATCCTGCCAGCGCGATCAGATTTTCTTTAAGCGGAAGTTTAATTGGGCTAGGCAGTGGAAAAACAGTCAAGGTGCATACTCAAAAAGATGGGTTTTTAGAGTTGAATACAAATGGAAGTTTTACATTTGCTAGTCAATATGATGCGGACGAAAATTTTGAAATTACGCTCTCGTTGCAACCGGCCGGACAGACCTGTATTCTTACAAATGCGGTTGGGAAATTTACAAACGCGTCCATTACAAATATTCAAGTGGTGTGCACAAATAATGACTCACGAATGTATCTAACATCGGGGAACCATAGCACCGATTTTCAGACCGGTTTTAACAGCGGTATTCAGGGCGCTGATGCCTTTTGTATGGCCGACGCCAATCGACCTAGCGATTTGATTGTTGCTAAAGCAATGATAGTTAGCAACAATGACGTGCGAAGGGCTTGCACCTCTGATAATTGTGTAACTGGCGGTTTGTCAGAGCATATTGATTGGGTATTTAAACCAAATAGAAATTATACATTAGTTTCGGGATTGCTGGTAGGGACAACCGACGCTAATGGTTTATTGCAATTTCCGTTGAGTCACGGTTTAGGCAATAGCGGTCGAGCTTATTTTACGGGAATGTCTAGTACCTGGAGAACAGCGGGACTGGATTGCAATAATTGGCATTTTATTGGGTCAGGAAATGCGTTTGTTGGACATGATAACAACGCAACCCCAATTCCGTCCACATTTTTGGCGGCCTTTGGTGCTGGGCTTCAATGTACGAGCACCGTTGGTCTTGTTTGCGTGGAACAGTAATTTAAAAAACCGTTGAATAAAAAATCTGATTTATTGTAAAAATCGACGAAAATAATTGTTATAGTTTTTTAAGCGACGCCGTCTGTTGGCAATTGGACAGTACATGCAAAGGTGCCCTGCGAATATTGTTCTTCTTGTTAAACCGATAGGCCAAACTTTCAATCCAATTTACATTAAACGTGTCTATAATTCTAAAATCTTTAAGCAATTCTTTTTGCTCTTGGAAAATAAAATCATTCACTATGATGGCACTTTGGCAGTTGTTTTCAATCTGGTCTTTAACGCTGGCTAAGGTCAGATCCACGATGGAATAATTTCGATTTAGAAAAATAAACTTTTCAGGAATCCATTCTAAGGTTTTTTCCAAATTGTAAATGGTTTTGATGCTGTTATGACGATCAATAAATAATGCCATATTAATAATATTTTTTTGCGACGGGAAAAAACTAGCATTGATAAGAATAAAAAGATTCAAAAGGCCCATTGTGATCAATCGCCATTGCTTTTTAGGCCACTGCAAAACGAGCTGCGTAAAATAAGGCGTCATCAAAACAATAAGCAACGGAATAATAGACACCATAAAACGCTCGAATTTTTGCGGAAAATACGAATGCAGTGCTACAAATAACAAAATAAAAACCCAGGCGTAGTCCAACTTTTTAAGAACAGGCAGCGTAAATGATTTCCTAGTGACGTTCAGCCAAAGGAAAGGGAAAAACGTCAGACCCATCAATAGAAGTGGGTAAAACAAAATCGATCCGTCGCCATATTCCTGGCCATGTTCAACATTGTAAGTAAGCACCGAGATTAACGAATGATGAAATCCGCCGCGTAAAAAGATATCTGGGATCCCCGCTAAGACAAAGCACGCGATTCCTACTATAGCACTAACGACAACACCCTTCCAATCTTTGGCAAATAAAAGAAGAATCGGTATAGTCAATGCGCCAATACCGGCCTGCTGGCGCATTACAAAAGCAAAGCTAGCGGAACATGTTGCATAGGCAACAAATTGAAGTTGTTTAGATTGGCGGTATTTATAAAACAAAGCCATCGACAATAATATCCAGGGCGCAGCCAAGGATTCAAACATGGGCCTTGTCAAAGTGAAAGACGAGGCAAAATAAAAAGTAAATAGATACAAAAATACTTTTTGCGAAACGTCTTGCCATTTTACAGGGTCAATCGTCGGATCAGTTTCAAAATCCCATAACCTTACATTTTGAATCAGTTGAAATGAAAAAAGATAAACTAGTAAATTGATAATTGTGATAAACAAAATGGTAAATCGATATTGATCATAGGGATGAAAAACCCCCAATTTCAAAGCGATTTGGGATCCAACATACATAGGCATTACCTGAAGCGGCGACTTAACATCCGTCTGGTCAACGAGTTCCGTGTATTTCGAAGTCTGTGCTGGTAAATATTTGACCATGGCATTCCAGTATTCGTCGGTGCCCATAAAGCCATCGTTAAGAAATGCGACTAATAGAAAAAAACTAAGAAATAAAAACGTAGGGTTGATTTTTTTAAACAGAGTTTTAATTTCTATCATGGCAGCTGTTGTTTAATCCAATCCAGGTAGGAAGGCACGTAAGAATAGTAGATTTGACCCTGTTCGCAAAGTTTGGATTCAGATTGGCTTTCAATATAAGAGGCAACACCGGCAATTTTTAGCTCGCCAGCACTTGAAACTAGCAATGGCCCCCCTGAATCGCCACTGCAACCACCTTTGGAATCCATCTGGTTGATGCCGATCAATCCCAAAGTGTCTATGAGGTTTTTTGAATTTTTACTCAGCAATAGTCGATCCCAGCCCTTAGTAAGAAAACGTAATTCTGGAAGCGAGTCTTCACCTGTTTGAGTGCGTCCAAACCCTATCATTATCATTTCAGCGGCAGGATTATTGATTTCTTGTTGAATGTCTATTTTATCTAAGACGATAGGGCTATAGTCATTTGGCAAAAGCCCATCAAATTGAACTACCGCCAAGTCATGGTCCGGTGAGTTTAAGGACGGCCCTTCTTTGGTGTGATAATCAGGATGAATTGCTACTTTTCGAGCGGTGTAAACTAGGTTTCTATTGAAGCCGCTAGAACAAAACAAGTTAATCGATGCTATTATCTGAGTCGAAAGAGAATTCTTTGGAAAACAATGAGCTGCCGTAAGCACAGTATTTGGTCCAATCAAGGTTCCCGAGCAAAGGGATTGTGCCTCGGTATCTGCATCCTTGTTGAAGCGCGATAGTACCATCACCAAGTGGCCTTTTAGTGGATTGTTGGCGTCCACCATCGTGCCATTTACAATCGAAGCCGAATAACAACCACGACTTTTATCAAAAGAATAAAGCTTTTTCTGAGGCTCCATGTTTTCGGTTTTGTTCAAAGTCTCTTGGTGATTTTGACAACCTAATAAAAGCCCAAAAAGACCAATTAATACGAATAGACGCCTTGTTTTAGTGAAATCCATTTCAACCATATCTAGAGCATAGAGAGCCAACTTTAGCCTGTCAAAAAATTAGACACGTGTCAGGCCTATAAAAACCATACCTCTAATGAGGGACATTGGATTTGATCCAGAATGGCATGAATCAAGCAATAGCCTAAATCGGTAGTCTATTTTAATGAGAATTGGCAAGGAGCTCTTATGAAGTATTTGTTTATAGTATCAATGGCTGTGTTTGCATTTGCGATTTCCTGCGCAAAAAAAGATGACAAACAAAATGTTGGAAAATCCCAAGGCGCGGCAATAGATTGCGAAAAAGCTGAAAATAAAACAAATAAGACCTGTGTCGACAAAGCGGCTGCTGCCGCGGCGGCCGCCAAAGATAAAGAAGTCTCAGCAAAAGATAAGATTGATCAGCAGGAGCTGCGTAAAGCCTCTGGTATTGCAGCTGCTGATGCCAACGATGTTATGGTCACAATTCCAAATTTAAATAGTGAAAAAATGAGTCTCACCTTAAGCAACAAAACAGCTTTAATAGTTGATATGAAAACGGGACTCTCTGATAAAGATCCCATTACTACTAAAATAGTTTGTATGGACCTAACCGATCCTTCTAAATTGGCGGAAGTTACTGACGCCAATCCAGACGACTTAAAGGCCATTCGTTCAAAAATATATTTATATAATAACTCGTCAATTGTAGCAGATTTAAAAGTAAGCAAAGGTGACACAACCGGAGATAGCACAAAACTCTACATGTTTACGTGCAACAGCGGAGCTACGATAGCTGTAAACGACTATAGGGATCCAAAGATCGTTGTTAGATCATTGGAAAAAGGCCAAAATGCAATTGAAGTCGTTGCACCTGATTCTAAAGGCGAAGCCGGCATTGTAACGTCATTTGAATGCAATGATGACGACCAAGTACTTCGTGATCGTTCTAATATCATGGATATGAAAGTGCTTAATAGAATTCGCCTAAGAAAAGGCTCCGCTGCCATGGTTTTCCGCGCTGTTGGCGTAAAAGTGGGCGACAAAAAATTAGGGGAACTAGGCACTGACGCGCAAAAACAGCAAACGGTCAGTATTATTTCCTGCAAGAGTTAGAACTCGAAATTTCGGGGCAACTAAAAAGGCGACACCAGACCTAGGTCCGAGTCGCTTTGTTCATTTTTATCAGTTATAAAATAATCCATGGCTGACGAAAATTCCGATCTCATTGGTTTCAGTGATTTTAAAATTCCGCTTTTAAAAATTCCCAAATTGAAATCGCTTCGAAATCCATTTAACGAGCCTATTTATTATCGAGAATTGGAAAGTAGCAGCGAAATTCTGGCTTTTGTAATACATGGGCTGGGTGGTGATTCTCGTTATTTGACTCAGCTGGGCCTCTCAATAAGTACCCTATCATCCTGTCACGTAGTCCTACCTGATTTAAAATTTCACGGTGAAATGAATCAGGGAAACTCTGTCTCGCTATTGCCTCATCAAGATATTATTTTAGAACTGGATTTTCTTTTGGAAAATATTAAACAACGAAAAAAAGTATCTAATGTGGTTCTTGTGGGTCACTCATTAGGGGGCTCTATTGTTTTGAAATGGTTGCTCGAAAAAGAGCCCAATTCATTTTCAAAAATAGCGCTCATAAGTCCCTATTTGCCGGAACCGTACAATGTAGAATCGGTCCAATTTAGTAAATGGATAAAACGAGACAACGGGAACTTGTCCTTGCAGTTTCCCGAATCATCAAAGTGGGGATCTGAAATCGAGCACTATGATCGATCGTTTATTCGCGCCTGCGTTCCTGAAACCATTGATTTTGGTGGGTGTGCGAAACTTTGTGAAAGCATAGATATCTTTGCAAGCGATGCCGATCAAATCTTGGATATAAATAAATACCGACGCTTTTTTCAGAACCTACGCGGAATTAGACTTATAGAGCAAACCGGATTGTCCCATATCGGCCTTGTCACAAGCCGCGCTAGCAGCCAGACAATTGCCGACCATTTATTATCTATTGGCACCAAGTCAGGTTAAGCGGACTGGCAGTGGAATCGCTAGTAGGGTAATAGGGATTTTGTAAATTGATTAGTGACCTTTGGAAATTGATAACACTATGAATTTCATCCACATTCACAACAAATCGACCATTGGTAACAACATGACCGAGCTGCCTAGATTTTAGCGCCAAATTTTTATCCAAATTAAATGTAGCAGTGAGTTCGTAAATCACAGGCTTCAAAACCGTTTGTATAGTTTTAATTTTGCTTTTTAATTGTGAGTTGTCCTTATCTATCGCCATCATATTCCATTTTGTGGGATTATATAAACATCGAGGCGTCACTGAATAAGTATAGGATTTAGAGTCTTTTATAAAATCATAGGCCATAAATGTAGGGTACTGACCCAACGCCATGATTTTTAATTTTTCGGCGTAGTCAGGAATGCCTTTTTCATTTTCAAAACTCAAAATAGAATTATCGTCTTTCCATTTAGATTCAGCCAGGCGAGAGAGGCAAATAGTATTTTCCGCAGACAGACTTTTGGGCGATCGTGTGCAGATCGCTTGGGTGAACTGAAAATGTTCAGGCATCGAGCTCGGAAGATTAAAAATAGTCTTGATTTTTAATCCCTCGCTGAAGCTGGTACTAAAGGCTTCTGATCTTAACACATCTAATAGCTGATCATTAAAATAGGACTGAGCAAAACCAATCACTTGATTTTGACTATTTAGAACGGGGCTGCCGGAATTTCCATGAATGATTTTACAAGAGTTTCCACTGGAAACCGCGAGTCCCGTTTCCGACCATTCATTGCCATATTTAATATTCAACAAACTATCATTTTGTAATTGGCAATGGGCATAGTCTAAATATCCGCCCATTTGAGATTTTAAATCAATTGGATTAACTTTCCGGACCGATATTAAGTCCTTTGGTTTACTTGGCTGAAGAGCCAAGCCCAGCGGTTTACGTGAGGTGGGCTTGATTCGAAAATAAGAATAATCGGCTTTGATATCAAATGGGTTAGGGTCTTTGCCAATATCGCTTCGATAAAGAAGTTCTTCGCACATAAAAACTTCTGACGGGTGCCCAGGGGTTTCTGGAAATTTAATTCCAAGATAGTTCTTACAGTCATCTTTTACATTCCACATGGAATCACTGATGCAATGGGAATTAAGTCCTACGATGTCGCCTGCGCCGTACAAAAAACCAGTGCACTGACCAATTCGGAAGCTTGAATCAGTCATTCTGCCTTCGACAAGCATTCCTACAAGTCCGATGGATTCAAATTCGGCTTTGTTACAGGCAGAGTTTTGACACTCAAGCGGCGCGGATTCTAGTTCTGCTTTTAAATCATTAGATGTTTCGTAGGTGGGGTCGCGATAAGGCGTCCCATTGCCTGAACTGCTTTGTGAACAGCCCTGAATAATTAGACATGCGATCAACCCCGAAACTGAAAATAAAACCCGCGAACTAAACATAAAAAAACCACCCAGCTATTTTTAGTTATTGGGGGGATCTAGCACGGAAAAATGGAGAAAACTTAATTTTTAGTTAGGGATGAAATCATTTCGTAAAGATCAGAAAATTATTCATAAAAACAAGGACCCCTAAAAAGCTTAGGGGTATTAACAAGATAGTGGGATTACATTCCTAAAACATAGCCAAAAATCAATGGCGCCACGATGCTAGCGTCTGATTCGATGACATATTTAGGAGTGTCGATAGCAAGCTTGCCCCAGGTGATTTTCTCGTTAGGGATAGCGCCGCTGTAGGATCCATATGAAGTCGTAGAATCACTGATCTGGCAGAAATAGCTCCACAGGGGCACTTCAGTGTACTGAAGATCTTGCGCCAACATTGGTACAACACAAATCGGGAAATCTCCGGCAATACCGCCACCGATTTGAAAAAATCCAACGGGGCTCTTGGTTGCTGTCGCCATATACCATTCGGAAAAAGAAATCATATATTCAATTCCGGTGCGAACGGTGTGAACATTTTTAATGTCGCCTTTTAACATGTGCCCAGTAAAAATATTTCCTAACGTTGAATCTTCCCAGCCTGGAACGATCATTGGTAAATTTCGTTCAGCTGCCGCCAACAACCAAGAATCTTTTGGATCGATTTGGTAGTACTGTTTCAATTTTCCAGACAATAAAATTTTGTACATAAATTCATGTGGAAAAAATTTCTGTCCACTTTTATCAGCCGCTTGCCATTCTTCAAGAACGACCTTTTCAATTCGACGGATGGCTTCTTCTTCAGGAATGCAGGTATCAGTCACTCGATTCAAATGACGCTCAAGCAAAGCTTGCTCATCCTGAGGGGTCAAATCGCGATAATTTGGAATCACTTCATAGTGACTGTGCGCAACTAAATTAAAAACATCTTCTTCAAGGTTTGCACCCGTGCACGAAATGGCGTGAATCTTACCCTGGCGAATCATTTCAGCTAATGTGAGGCCGATTTCAGCGGTACTCATGGCACCAGCCATAGTTAACAAAACTTTTCCATCTTTTTGGATTAGATCTTTGTAACCTTGAGCGGCATCTTTAAGGGCACGAGCGTTGAAATGGCGATAGTTGTGATCAATAAACTGAGTGATAGACATAATTCTCCTTGGGACCTTTTGAAGAATTGGGTATCACACTATTTCTACTGATTCTAGAATTTTTTTCTTCGATTTAGTGGCTATTCAGTTGCCATTTAACTTTGATTCAACTGTTAACCAACTGTGAGTTAACTTTGAATAGACTTCTTGGCGAGCAAAGCTTTCGAAAAAAAGCCAATGGCTCGTCCCATAAGCTCCAATTGCCTTTCTTCAAGCAAGGTTTCTACTGGATTTTGGCTGTAATTTTTATAGAAAGGCTCGTGAAAATCGGCAGGGAAAGCATCGATGGCCCATTGTAAATCCGCATCATCGTGGTTCTGCAAGGAATCCACAAATCCCCAGTAGCCCGCTGGCTTTAAAACCCGCTTGGTTTCATCGATTACTGCGTGTCTAGCGGTCGTCGGAAGCTCATGAAACAAGTAGCACGAATAGACTAAATCAAAGGTTTGGTCTTTAAACGGCAAATCTTCAGCATGGGCCTGAATAAAATTAATGCCCGGCAAATCAGTTAAGTCTTTTTGAGCTTTTTTTAAATAAGACGAGCTCATATCAGACGCTGTTATTTTAGCTTTGGGATAGGCAAGCTTCATAAACCGAGTCAGCACCCCTGTCCCGCAGCCCACTTCCAGAAAGTGAAGGCCTTCGCCCAATCCAGGAATTTCTTTTTTCAACAAAGGTAAAATCAGGCGCCTCATCGCGTGCGACGAGCCACCAAAAAGAATTTCTACCTGGTGATCATAAAGCTCGGCAGATTCGTTTGAAAAATACCCATTGGTCTGAAAATGAAAATTTCGTTTACTGTAATCCGGCGCCGATTCAAAATCGGTATCTTTATTTTCATCAAAATCGTGCGCCTGGCGCTGATCCCGTCGCTTCGTGATTTTAACTGCATCTGACAAGACATTAACCAAAGATCGAACATGGCTATACGGATTTTCAAATTTTAAAACTGAATACGGGTACAACCCCGCTGCCATATTTTCAGAATCTTGCCGTAAAAGTTCATACAATTTGGCATAGGACAGAGCCACTTTTTCTTTGTCCTTGTTTCTGTATGGAGTTTTTGTGCGATTAACGGCAAACTCAACCCAAGGAAGCGCCCACTGTTCAGTAGCGTAGCTTAAGGATCGGCTTAAGGAGTACAAAAAAGCCGCGTTTTTTTTAACTTTAGGCAATTCATCAGAAATCAGTTTTTTTATATCAACTAAAGGACTCATGAGTTTACTTTACACTAAAACAGCGATGGATTTAAAGGGTATTTGCTTTTTTTTTGTCAAATCGCATGCGTAGCCATTGCCGAAATGTTAGGCCTAAAATTATCAATCCCAGTAAAATCGCGCCAAAACCAATTCCAAAAAACAATGTAATGCCGATCATAGTGGATCCCCTTTTGAAGCAGCGTTATTGGATAAAGCCGAAGATTCGACAACCTGTCTGACGATCCAAGAGGCCGCTGCCAGTCCAAAAGCCCCAGTTACAAAGGCGGCCGAGCCATTTATTAATCGTTTATTGTCGCAGGAATTAAAGCCATTTTGTCCTTGCGGACAAACACATTTAAAACCTTCGCCATTGTCATAAGTTAAATCCACGGGAAAAATCGGCTCTTCAGTGGACCAGACGCAGGTGATATCAAATTCGCCTTTTCTAGGGAATTCGTAGTCCTGCCGAAGAACCCGACGTAAGACGATCAACATAGGGTCGATTTCTGTTTTTGAAAGATCGCTTATTTTAATTTTAGTGGGATCCATTTTTGAAGCGGAACCGCCGCTAGTAACTATTTTTAAATTTCTCTTTCGTGCGGTGGCCAGCAGATGGCATTTAGCCGTGATATTATCAACGGCATCCAAAACAAAATCTGGATTTTTAGAAAGAATCTCGTCGCTGGTTTCGGCATTGTAAAACAAGGTCATCGCTTCGACTTTGATTTGTGGATTAATTTTTTGAATTCGTTCGGCCATCACAACGGCTTTCTTTTTGCCGATAAGACCCGACATTGTATGCAACTGGCGATTGGTGTTGGTTATGCAAACCTCATCGTAATCCACCAAAGTTAAACGTCCAACACCGCTGCGTGCAAGTGCTTCGGCTGCCCAGGAACCAACGCCGCCAAGACCGATCACCATGACGTGTATGTTTAATAGTTTTTCCATATTTGAATCGCCAATCAGGCGACCAATACGATCAAAACGTCTATGCAAAACATAGTCGGATTCTGGAATGGGTGTCGTTGTGCTAGGCTCTGTTTTTATTTGATCCATCCGCTTCCTTTCCAAAAACACGCAAGAAGTTTGCATTACTTATATCAAGTATTTCCTCGGCGTCTAGATTTCTGAGCGTTCCTATAGTTTTTGCAACTTCCCATAGCGATTTCGGAGGGTTTTCACCGGGACTATACATTGGAGGCGGTTGATCAGGCGCGTCTGTTTCCAGAGTTAAAAATTCCAATGGTAATTCTGCTGCAATACGCCTGGATTTTTTATTTTTCTCATGGCAGACGGGGCCCCCAAGGGAAATCAAAAATCCCTGTTTAATCCAGTACTGAGCCTGCTCTAACGATCCACTAAAAGAATGTAATAGCCCTCGCTTGTTTTTGGGGGACCACAAGGAATGAATTTGCTCGCATTCTGGGTGGGCTCTGACAATATGAAAAACCATAGGCAGATCGGTCCAATCAGCAAGTTCCAGCTGAGCTTCAAAGGCATGAATCTGCGATTCTGTGCCTTTTTGGGTGTAGGTCGGGCGCAAATCTAAACCCATTTCGCCAATGGCCAAAAATCCTGGTCGCAGTTTTTCTTCGCCCACTCGCCTGGCTAAAACGTCTAGGACTATGTCTAAATCCGATAAAGACTGGGTACTTGCATAGTACGGGTGAACCCCAAAACAAAGACCAACCTGGTCTGGGTACCTTTTTTTAAATTCAATTTGCGAGTCCCAATTGGCAGGATCGATGCCCCCCTGCATGAAGAATCGAATACCGGCGCTTTCAGCCTCGGGCAGCCATTGGTCCAAAAGCTGGGGCGAGTTCCGCAAGACCTCGGCTAGATGATTGTGGCAGTCGATATAACCCATAGATTTCATAAAACTAGTCTACATTTTAAATGATTTAGCGTCGAAGAACATAAATATATTGGGGTTATCATGAAGTCAAAAAGCAAGTCGTTTGATTATGAATTAAAAATGGAAAATGGCTCGATCTTAAAACCGATGTCTGTTGATTTTTTTAGATCGCTCGATCGTGATCATAAGGCCCACAAGCCATTTAAATATCACAGTGATGTCTTGGTCGCTTTGAGTTTTACAAATATTCATAAAACTCTAAATTCACAGTGTCTTTACACGCTGGATTCCTCAATGGATTTCTGGCGTGCCATGGAACCTCATTACGAATTATACGGACGATCACGCAAGCGCGTTGTGGCGTTGACAGAACGGGCTGACACAGTTCCAGATTCCTTAATCGAAAAAATCGAAAGCAAATGGGATGATATCTTAAGAGACACTTTTGAAAAAGAACGTGTCAATTTAAAAGATTTGCAGCAGTTGATACCGCTCGTAGACTATTTAGAGGATCATCTTAAGAAACCATTGTTGTACAATTTCTCCTTGGTTTTTAGTCCTGAATTCCAGCAACGATTGATCTTGTTGTATTCGTTTATTTCAAATATTCGAGCGTTGGTGGCCCTTGATCACAATTCATTTATTGATGATCCCAGCCATGAAGCCATCAAAATAGATTCCATTACAGACTATTTACCTAAGCCTGAATATGTTGTTAATGACGCCTTGATGTACTTTCACTTTAAAAAATTGTTTGCACCGTTCGTTACCGGACGATCTGGCGATGTTAAAATTGAAAAGCTTTTATATAAACCATTAGATTCCCAATTTCAAAAATTCTCGCACAACGCGTGCCAGTTGATTGAAAACTTGCCGCAGCCATTTTTAAATCAGCTGAGTCCAATTGAATTGGAACAAGCCTTGTTTCTAATCCAAATGGATTGGCTGCTAGGTTCTGAAGCGGGATTGATGTTTAAAATTCGTGAAGAATTATTTGGACTGCAAGAAGGCTATGAAAAGATTTTCTGGCCAGAATATGATTTCCGCGGACATAAGCATTCGACTAAATTGCATGTGTGCTGTCATGCTCACTTTGAATCTGGCAAGAAAGCAGCTTAAAAAAGCCGTCCTATGTGAAAATAGGCCTTAAATTGGAATATTGAATTAATCTGATATTAATAATTTTAAACTTTGTCTTATCTGAAATCGATGGGATTAATTTCTTGATTTTTTGAAATCAAAAATTCAGGATTAAGATAATCTTTTGTTTGTTGTTTGTCTTTGAAACCCAAAATTCGATAAATCAAACCCTGGCTAGACGGAATTCTTCTCAGCAGAAAACAAATGGAATCATTTAGCTCAAAGGTATTTGTCTGAACGCGTAAAATCAATTCTTGTGGAACATCGGGACTACTGACTTTTAGGTCGCAGCAAGGGCCCAAAATTGACACACGATTTTCAATCGATAGAATTTTTCCAATTGCTAAAATCACGTTTTCATTGGATTCCGTCGTCGGTTCTTTCTTTTTATGATGTAAATAATTAGTGTAGTAAATTTTTTCAATGGCATTTAGTTTGGAAGCATCCAAATTTTTTATTTTTTGTTCAACATAGATATCGTCCTCTTCGCTGGGAATAGATGAAATCGAGGATTTACTGGTTAGCTTGCGTTTGACCTGATATATTTTTTCTGGAACAAGTGACATTTTTTTCAAAGGTGGCGACAGGTGAAAATAAGTATAGGCGTCGATTCTTAAGTCGTAGCCAAGAATTAAAATGCCATCTTTGAAATCAAAAAATGAATCAATCAAAAGTACTAAATGATCTTCTTCTCTTAAAACACTCAAACGGATTGACCTCGATCACGAGCCTGGTACTTTTTAAATAGAAAAACGATTAAAACCACTACCAACAATGAAAATACGGCTATCTTAAACCTAGAAAAATAAACCAGAATTTCTTTCCCGTAGGTGGCCAGAAGATAAATCTGGGTGGGAACACTGACCAAGGCGGCAAGCCCGTCGATCATAATAAACTTCCAGGCAGGAAATTTTAGCATTCCCGTCAACAAGTGGCCAGGAAACCGAATTCCTGGAGTGAAGCGGAAAACAAATACCGCAAAGTTGCCGTATTTTTTCGTCCAATTTTCAACCCGATTAATGCTGGCTTCAGAAATGAGTTTACGCAATCGGGGATGATACAAAATTTTTCGTCCCCAAAATCGGCCAATTGCATAAATTAAAAAGTCGCTCGCAAAAACAACGATAAATGAAACTAAGGCAGCTTCATGGACGTTAACAACTGGGGCTCCAGGAAAAGGTGGTGGAAATAAATCGGGTCGTGATCCCATAAAAGCCAAAAATCCAACTGATACCAACGTGACTTCTTCTGGCATCGGAAATCCAACAGCGGAGGCAAACATCATGACTACAACGCCCAGATAAACCCGATTTGGTTCATAGGCAAATTGTGAAAACCACTGAAAAACTTCATGATTAAAAATATGATCCAAAAAAACCTCAAAACATTTCTATAGGCCGATTTCCAAGAATATATTATATCTTTTGTCGATAGTATATGCATAAAATAGGTGTTTTTTTAGTCAGGCGCGGTGAATAAAACCATGATTTCCTACAAATTTTCAGGCCATCAAAAATCCAACTTATTTATTCGTGTCGACTCTAAACTGACCGGGAAGCAGCTATGGAATCAATGTATTGTGCCGCTTATTTTAGAGACATTTACTACTGTTGAAATTTCTTGCATTAAAATGGCTTTAGGCCTGGGCGACAACTGGAACGACGGATTTTGTCGCTTACTCGAATTGGGCGCTGTGTATTTGAACCAAAATCGCCGGCAGCAGGAATTTGAATTAGATTCTAGCGATTTTCTTAGGATTCACTTGATGCCGCGTCGATACGACATTGGCCAGTTCCAAAATGGCAATTCTATTGTGTTTGAAAACAATGACTATCTTGTTGTCACTAAGCCAGCTGGATTGCCTGTGCATCCCACTGTTGACAATATCAAAGAAAACCTACTTTCGTGTTTGCAAACTTGGCTTGAAAAACCAGTATTCAATATCCATCGATTAGATGTTGAAACCACTGGGCTGATCCTCTTTGCAAAAAATGAAAATTCCATGAGGTACTTTCAAGATTTATTTTCGCGAAGGAAAATAAAAAAACATTACAAAGCGATTGCGGCGGGGGCGGGCCTTGTTTTGGGGAACCATCAACATTGGATGTTAAAAGGTCTGCGCGCCCCAAAAAAAATAGTTTCATTGGCCACAAATAATGCGTCTCTTGTAGAGCTAAAGGTTTTGTCCTATGAGCCCTTTAAAATGGATAATTCGTACCTGGCTGATATAGAATTGTTGACCGGAAAAACTCACCAAATTCGTTCTCAATTATCGTTTTTGGGATGTCCTCTAGTGGGAGACTTCCTTTACCAAGGCCCTGAATTTCCAAGCCATGTCGGCTGGACGCACTTTTTGCTGCACGCGTATCGATTAGAGTTTGTCAATCTTGCCGGACAACAGCAGGTGTTTGAACAACAGCCGATTTGGCTGACACCAAATCAAGTTTAACAAAAAGGACTTTCATGAGACTAATCTTTTTTACGATATTTTTCGTATTTCATTGCTTTGCCTTAGGCCGCAAAACTAGTTCAGCCGAGTTTAGTATAATGACTTACAATGTGGAAAATCTGTTTGATTCAAAACATGATGCTAGCCACGACGATGAAACGTTTTTGCCTAGATCTGAAAAGCGATCGCCAGAACATATTTCAAAGTGTAAAAAATTAGCTAATTTCAAATTTCGAAAAGATTGCCTCTATTTAGATTGGAATCAAAAAATAATTGAAGCAAAAATGAAAAATATTTCAGAGGTTATTTTATCAAAGGATCGGGGTCAAGGGCCCGATATATTAATCTTAGCGGAAGTTGAAAATATAAATATTTTAAATCAACTCAATCAAAAGTATTTGCAGGCGGCCCATTATAAAACCGTCGAACTCATTGAAGGTGATGATGTAAGAGGAATCGATGTCGCTGTACTAAGCCGCTTTCCAGAAGCGGACACGCCTAAACTATTTTCGTTGGGAATGGTAAATTCGAGTACGGGTGAAAAGCTTAGGACCCGGGGGGTCTTGCTCGTGCCACTAAAAATCAGCGGCAATCAAACACTCAGTGTGTTTGCTGTTCATATGCCGTCGCAGGGAAATCCAATTGAATCCCGCTTGCAGGGGGTTCAGTCTTTAAATCAAATACTTGAATCGGAAAAAAATGCGTGGATTGTTGGCGGTGATTTTAATATCACCAAAAAAGAAGAAAAAGAGGAACACCTTGTATCAGAAAAGCTGGCAAAACATGGTTCTATTTCACATTTCATTGGCTGCAAAGAGTGCCGAGGTACTCATTTCTATAAAAACAAATGGGCATTTTTGGATATCTTTTATTTTGACTCTCGCCTGCCAAGTCTGGGGTATACTGTGCTAAACGACTCCATAGAAGTCGTCAATTCGCTCTATTACCGAGGTGTTGAAAAGAGGCCTTGGCGATTTGATCCGGCTAAAGGTCAAGGGGCTTCTGATCACTTTCCACTTTATGCTCGTCTAAGGTGGGAAAAACAGCGCTTATAAACTGTTTACTCTACTCGTTGTGAGCCTTGTCATTTACAATTGTGCTATGACCACCAACCGATTCTCATTGTATATTTTTGTCCTTTTATTTCCTTTTTCTGTCTTTTGTAAAATCGATCGGCGTCCGGCGGCGGACGCCAATTCTAAGGGTATTAAGGGAATCGAAAGTGCGATTAAAAATGTGGATACAGATGTATTGAAAGCACAGGAAGTCACACAGAATCAAAAGGGCTTTTTTACCGCTATTTCCTATAGTTTATTTTCGCCGACATTTGATTCTGAAGTTTTTAAAAATCAAAACCAAGAAAGTTTGGGTACTTCGATTTTGCTTGGCTATTCGTATTTGCCTTTTACAGGCCTTGGATTTCAGGGCAATTTAGGATTGATGCAAAATTCAAAAACAGATCGATCCCTTCCGGATTTTGTAATGTTAAAACCATCAGCCAGCTTGTCGTTTTCAATATCCCGCTCACTCTATTTTACAGGCGGGCTATTTAACTATTTGCAACAGGGGCAAAACTTAAAAAATTTTCAAAGTTATATTGGCCAAGAATTTTTTGTGGGCTTCAAAGCAAATAAAATGATTAACATCAAATTCGGTTATTCTTTTTCACGATTTTCTAGCGATTTTACGGTGGGAACGGATACGGTTAACTCCCTGGTGTCCTTGCGAGGCCTAGAATCTCAGCTTATCTACCTTTTTTAAACGGAAACGACTTCTTTTACTTCCGGTATTAATTCCTTAATTCGCACTTCAATTCCATCTTTCAGGGTAGCCGTCGAGCTTGGGCAACCCGCGCACGATCCCTTCATTTGGATAAAAACAACGTTGTCTTTGTAGGAATGAAAAACGACTTCGCCGCCATCAAGAGCAACGACTGGCTGAATGTCATTTTTTATAATTTGTTTTAGCTTTCGAACTACTGGATCGCCATCCTCGTCTTCAACTTTCGCCTGCGGGTCAAAATCGTGCATGACTTTTTCGCCTTTGTCCAAATGCTCTTGAATAAGTCCATTCAAAGGATCAGCTAAAACAGTCCAGTCAACCCAATCCTGTTTAGTCACAGAAACAAAATCTTTTCCAATAAAAACTTTTGACGTCCATGGAAAACCAAACAGTTTAGAAGCTAACGGCGATATTTCTGCCTCTTGCGGCGATGAAAACTCATGGGTTTCAGAAACTAAAACATCGGGAAAAATAAATTTATAAGTCGATGGATTGGGTGTAGATTCATAGCGCACTTTGTTTTCAGAGTGGTTTGTATTCGTTGGCATGGGTCCTCGCAATTTGAGAATCTGATAGATCAGTCTTGTTTTGGGCTATATTGTTTTAACTGAGTTTTTGCCCGTATTTCAAGACAAATATATCCGCTGTGTTAAATCCCTAAAATATTGATTAAAATCATTATCTTGAATAGTTTAAATCGGTTCAATTTTAAAATAGGAGAAACTATGACCCCTCGAGTGCGTGAAATTTTAGGTTGGTATGGATCTGATAATGTTGGCGTGTTAACAAACTTAGCTCGTTTGATGAACACCGGAAAATTAAAAGGAACTGGAAAAATGGTCATATTGCCAGTCGATCAGGGTTTCGAGCACGGTCCCGCGCGTAGCTTTGCTAAAAATCCAGACGGTTATGATCCCGCTTATCACTTTGAACTAGCTATCGAATCGGGATGCAATGCTTATGCAGCGCCCTTGGGTGCCCTGGAAGTCTGTGCTCGCGATTACGCTGGCGAAATTCCCCTTATTTTGAAAATAAATAATTCGGAAACTCTATTTTCAAACAAGGCTCCGATTTCAGCATTAACATCAAGTGTAGACGATGCTTTACGATTAGGCTGCGCAGGAATTGGTTTTACTATTTACCCTGGTTCTGCTGAACGAAAAGGAATGTATGAAGAAGTCGCATTCGCGTCACGTGAAGCGAAAAAAGCAGGATTAGCAGTCATAATTTGGTCTTATGCTCGAGGCGAACAGATTTCAAAGGATGGCGAAACCGGTATTGACGTAATTGCTTATTCGGCCCATTTAGCCGCCCAGCTAGGGGCGCATATAATCAAAGTCAAACCGCCGACTGCTTTCATTGAACAAGAGGCGGCTAAAAAAGTTTATGAAGCTCAAGGGATTAAAGTGAGCAATTTAGTGGATCGGACACGTCACGTTGTGCAAAGCTGCTTTAATGGAAAACGTATTGTTATTTTTTCTGGTGGCGAAGCTAAGTCCACGGATACTTTAGTCGAAGAAGTTAGGCAATTGGCGCAGGGAGGAGCGTTTGGCAGTATCATGGGCCGAAATGCATTTCAGCGTCCCAAAAAAGAAGCCATTCAATTATTAGGGCAAGTTATGGACGCATTTGCTGGAAAAAATTTAACTTAAAATAGGGATGTCATCTGTGATTAAGAATTGGGTTCTGGGTTTATTGTTTTTGGTATTTTTAGCAATCTTGGGCTGCACAACCGCCCATCCCATCAAAATATTTGATTCCCTAGAACCCACTAAGATTTCGGAAACAAATGCGGTTCAGACAAATTTAAAAGAGATTCGCACCCAGTTGACTCAGAACACTGTTATTTTAGATACCCGCGATGCAGTTGAATTTTATGCTAGCAAAGTGCCGGGATCTATTTTGGTTGAATGGAAAGATTTTTCAGTGCGATTGGAAAATGCAAACGGGGTATTGGATCCCGATCCTTTGAACATTACTCGCAGACTAGCTCTTTGGGGTGTTGGACCTGATACGAGTGTTATCGTACTTGGAAAAAAACTAGATCCTAAGTTTGGTCGCGTGGCTTGGATGTTAAAAGAAATGGGCGTTACGAACGTAAAAACGTTTAATTTTGACCTGTTTAAGCGGGAAGTATTCGGATTGAATGAAACGCCGCCAGTGAACAAAGATATTTGGATGCCCGTAGTGGATACCCGATCAGAAATTAAGTTCGATGAATTTCAGCGGATAATTTTTCCTTTCAACTATCAGTTCAAATTCTATACTCTATCTCGATTAGATGAAAAAGCGGGATTGCGAGTCGGCCGTTTTAAAAATTCCAAGATTCATTTTGTAGATGTGCGTTCGGCAAAAGAGTTTTCTGAAGAGAGTTTGAAGACTTGGGATCCTAGTTTTCCGCTAGAATCTGTACCTTGGGAGCAGTTTTATTCAAGTGAAGGGATCGTCAACTTTGAATTTAAAAAAGCGCTGCAGGCCAAAGGTATTTTGGAAGATGACGTTGTAATTTTAATATCCAGTCAAGGTGTACGATCTGGGGCTGCTACGTTTGCGATGCGTGAAATGGGCTACACTGAATCGAAAAACTTTTCCGGTGGTTATAGCTATCTTAAAAACTCCATGATTTTAGAAAAACAAATCAATTCTGCTTTTTTTGAAAAAGAAAAAAAGAAACAAAGCCGACGTAAAAAAGCAAAAAAGAAAAAATAACTATTTGATAGTTCATAAAGCCGCCCCTAGGGGGCGGCTTTTCTACTTTGTAGGTGAATATATAGTTAAAACAGATCCTGTTCCGCCAGCCGATAAGGTCAAGCCCAACATTCCAACGGCACATAGGCCTTTGCGTCCTGAATAGAGGCCGGCGCCTAGAACTGGAATTTCAACTTTGATTCCGTAATATCGGCCAGCAAAATTTCCATTCGTTACTCCTGGGCAGGTAATAGTGATTGTGGAAACCATACTTAGCTTTAATCCAAGACCGATCCCTGAAATATCAAAGGCTTTGCCCTCACAAACGCCTCTGATTGTATCATTAATAACGTACATATGATTTACAGCGGCCGAATCCATGTTATCAATAGTACACGACATTGAGTCTGCTTTTGATTGCAGTGATGTTATCGATATCAGCAAGACCAAAAATTGAGCTAATAAAAAATTTTTCATACGTTCTCCAAGGGTTACGTTCCAGTTAGTTCCCAGTTTCGAAATCAGTTGCCGGGATTGAGTTTTAAATTAGAATAGATTTTAGAATTCCTTTAAATTACCTTCTTCAACGGAAAGCTTAATGGCCTTTTTCAGTTTTTCAAGATAACCTTGAATAGAATCTTCTGTGAAAAAAATAGCAGAATCGTAATTCATTTCAAGAGTGCTAGCTAGCAATATTTCTAAAGCATCATTCTGACTATTTAATTCATTTGTAAAAATTAAACTGGCTGCAAGGCCAAGATAAGAAGCAACTGCAATTTTCAAATTCTTGCGATTTAATTCTTTCGAAGTCAATATGGCTTTCAGATTCATTGTGGTGTTTGCTTGACGGACTGCCATAATATCTTTGTATGCGGCTCGGGATTTGATCAGGGCTAAAATGCCTGCAGCCGTCGATGCTATGTCACCGGGACCGGCCATCCACCCATAACTTTTAATATAAGAGTCAGGACCATCCACTCGAAATGGCTTCGCAAATCCATAGGTACTCTTGCCAATAACCTCGCAGTTGGGATCCGTCATCAATCGTCGAGCCAGTGCTTGATTTTTTGCAGAGTCAGCAAAAAAGTTTACGTCCTTAAAACGATTTAAATTTAATTGAGCCACCGCGGTTGGATTTCCGTTTTTTAAGTTGGCTGGACAATATTTAAAACTAAATAGTTTTCCATTTCGGTAAACAACCACAACACCAAAATTGTCAGACCCTTCTGAATTTGAAACCACCATCGAGTAGCTACCGGGCGGTGTGACAGCCGGAATAGGCACTGGTGCTGCCGCAGTCGCCTGTTCTTCTGCCGACGCTTGAAAGTTCAGGCCGACTATCATTAAAATGGAAAGAATTGATTTTATGCGTTTCATATTTGTTCCTAAGTAAGGTAGATTTAATTAAAATAGTCTTTTGCGTGATTTAATATATCGTTAAAACTGAGCCAGTTCCGCCAAGTGCCGCTGACCAGCCGACTAAGCCAATGGCGCAGAAGCCTTTCCGACCAGAGTATAGGCCGGCTCCTATCACTGGAATGTCAACTTTGATTCCATAATATCGACCAGTAAAATTTCCGGATGAAACAGTTGGGCAACTAATAGTCAGATAGGCGTCGCCACTCCATTTGAGTCCAATGCCAATGCCAGTGATATCGACTTTTTTGGATCCGCAAGTTCCAGTTAAAGTATCGATGACTGCAATAGTATGATTTTTATCAGATCCATAGCCAACTACTTTAATCAAACAGGTAACTGAGTCCGCATTAGATTTCAGCCCGAAAAGAGCAATAATAAGGACTACAATTTGAGTAGCTAAAATATTTTTCATACGTTCTCCAAAGATTAGTTTGCTGCTACCACCTGGTAGCAAAATCAGGTCCAGATTTTACAAATTTACAAATTGTCTTTTTCGTATACGAATGTATTCCAGATCTGAATAGAGTTACAATGGCACTTCATTTTTTGTCACTGAATTCAAATTTGACAGAGATCTTTACGCATGAATGGTCACCGGCCGACTGAATAATGTCACACAATCGAATGGTTCTTAGTGTTTTTGGTAAAAAAACTTACAAGAATTTTGTAGTGAATGATGACCCGATAGTAAATCAAGCTCGTATCGTGATCCGGGAGAGTAGGAATCACTTTTATAGAGTTTTCCTCGAAGTCGCGTGACTTCTGTCTGCAGAATTCCCAAAGTAGTTCTGGTGCTTAGATTTTGTTCACGATATTTTTTGGCTAAATCGCGGCAAAACTCGGTCGCTTTTCGCAGTAAAATCTCTACACCCCAGTCGCTCTGGACTGCTTTGTGGCCAGATTTTAGTTTATATTCTAAGAGCTTTACCATTACGTTGGTACTAGGCGGAAATGCATAGCTAATGCCATTTTCAACGGTCATAAAGCGATCAATAAATGGTCTGGGCATTCCCTTTTGTACCATATGTTCTATCAAAGTTGAAATACTGTGTGTTTCAAAGAATCGTCGTGCGAGTTCCGCTTCGTTCATGTCTCTGTCTTCAATAGGAAGGGAATTCAAAAAATCGGCAACTAAATCGTCTGTAAGATTTGATGTAACTACAACCTTCGAGTTAGCTGCGCTCAACGTATACGTTTTTTTATCGCCGGTCTGCTCGGTGTAGGTGAACGTTTCCTGATTCATCATTGTTAGCATGGCCTCGTAAACTGATTTATCCTTTGCCTTGTCCACTTCGTCGAAAATAAGAACGGAAAATGGATGACGATCTAACTGATTTCGGATTCGAGTCATCAGTTGATCTTGATTAACTATAGTTGCCATTTCGATTACATCATACTCAAGTCCCATGGCGATCGCATAAGCCTTTGCAAGCTCTGTCTTGCCCACTCCCGGAGGCCCTTCTAACCAAAGTCGCACTGCTGGGCCTTTTCGGTCATGCTGCATGGTTAGAAACTTATCTGTTTGTTCCTGAAGATTTTCTTTTAAATGAGAGTGCCCCAAGATATTCTCGTTCAAATTGTCAATCAGGTTATTTAGCATCTGAAATTTAGCTTTTCGTTCAATTATAGACGAGTGCAGTCGGAATAACTCTTGCGCTGCCAAATCGATACTTTCGCGGGTTAATGGTAGTTTTGCTTTTTCTAAAAGCTTTATCGATCTGTTTGGTTCCATTTCTGATACGTTAAAATTTCTAGAAGTTCTCATCAAATAGGCTACAGGATTAAATTCATAGTCGGCGGTTTTTTGAACATCGCTGTAGTCAAAGCCAGCAAAGCGTGGTTGGTGGCGCATCCATTGAGTGATGGCTTCGACTACCTGATTTGGTGTCAATGCTTCGACTTGCATGACCTGCATCGCTTGGATCATTCCAGGATCCGCAACTTTTTGTTTGAAATCATCTCTTCCGGTACCTATAATTCGAATTCGACCATTGCGAACTGGTTTTCGCAAGATCGCTAGCGCGTCGCGAGAATCGCCACTGACCGCACCCAAACCTTTGAATGTTTCAAAATCTTCAGCATAAAAAATCGTTATGGCATCTTTAGATTGTTGTTCCATTGCTAAAACTTTTTGTTCCTTGGCACCGGAAATACCCAGTCCTGCGCCAAAACTAGCCGAGTCTAAAACAAGAATTTTCCAGGTTCTTGGCATGCGATTTATCGCTTCAGCGACTATATCGGCTATGTCACCAGACTCGCCCGTAAGAATTGTACTGGCTGCTTTTGGAAGTGAAATATTTCCAAGCATCGTTGAAATCAATGACTCACGAATTGCAATTGGAGGAATATGTAGTCGAGGCAATTCACGATAGTCTTCAAAAGTATCTTCAGCAATTGGATCATTCACTTTTAAATTTTGCTCAGGGGGTGGCTGTCCAGACGAAGTTGTCGCTTGAGTAGCTTTAACTTGTGGAACCCACTGCATACTTGCCTCAGCGTTAAATTTATCTAGGTCAATTTTACGTGCCCGAGAAAATGAAAATACCCCTTGGTCTACTTTTATTTTTTCATGAGTAGTGCTTAAAGCTTCAGCGCTAATTTTAATTCGTAGATTGTCTTTTTTGCGAATGATGAAGGTCCCTTTGTCTGGACCATTCGGTTCAATGGAAAGTCCAAAATTGATATCATTATAAACAAATTCTGAATAGCTAGCTTCTACGACTTGTGACTGAGGGACCTCACCTGCAGTTTTAGGTTCCGCGGCAGTAGCGGGTGCCGGGTCGTCAGGATTGGGAGGCTTCACTGCTGTGGTTGTTTTGGGATTCGCTTTTACCAGCGTGTCTCCGGGTAAATGAGCCACGTCGATAGGCTTAAGTCCTAAAGATACAGTATCGCCGGATTTAAATTTAATCGCATCATTTGAAATTTGAAGACGTCCTTGTTCAAGCGTAGGGCTAATTTCAATAAAATGATTGGCTACTAAACGTTGTTCAAGATCGGTCTCTCTGACAATCAATGTCTGGCCAGGGCCATTTTTGGGTTTAATAGAAAAAAGAAAATGCATGCCACCCACTGGATCTATCAGATGTCCGACTGAAACCTTTTCTGGTTTTGTACCATCGCCAGATAAAGTAAACACGTGGAATAAGCTTTTACTAACTATATCGTCCCGTTTAAAGCGACGTCTTAGAATTTGATATCCTCTGTCGGTTCCGATCAACAGCCAAGTTGATGGGTTCTCTAATTCGCCCTCTGCTGATTTTACTATATATTCTGGCCATTTTTTTTGGTCAGGGCTTGATTCGAATTTAGAAATGGACCTTATTTTCTTTACATTGAACAATGAAAGGGCGCCTTCGCCATTTAACTGCTGTTCACTGACTACAAAATTATTTTCAGACCCAGAGATAGCAATGACTCGATCAGGAAACCTAATGGCATAGGTCGATAGTCGATCGCCTTTCCAAAGGTCAGCAATTCCCGCTTCCGCAGACTTGCCGAGATGAAAAAAAGCAAAAAATAGAAATAGGATACTGACCTGAGACATTTTACCTCTGAATTTCAATTACCAGATATCGTTTAGAGCGCGCTGTCCTTAGGATTCAAAGTAATGCACAGCTTGTTCCGCTTTGTTTCTGGCATAGTCCAATTTAACTAAGGTTAGAGCGGGCGCAGAAGGCCTGGGCTGTAAAATGTTAAACAGGGCTGTTCAAGGTTTAGTCGGTAAAAAATACTTTTGTTAAAGTTCAATTAGAGTACGCTTTTTTGTTGCAACTGAAATTGCTAGTTCGAATGCTTTTTTCATTTCTGGCATGGAAGTTTCAGTAATTTTAGCTTTGTTCTCGTCTATTTTTTCTGTCAAAGCAGCCAATTCAAGAAGTGATTCATAAACTTTTATACTGTTTATATCCGTGTAGACAAATCCACCGGCCACCAAAAGGCCTATAACGCTTGCTGAAGATCTAAAGCGTAATTGGCCATTTGAACTAAATCGTTTAAAAAATGAACTGGTATTCGAGGCATTCACGTCTGATAAGTAGGACCCAACTGCCTTAAAGCCGGAAACTAAAAAGGTCCCTGAGCCAATTCCTATACCCCACCAATAGACAGTACGATCTCCGCTGTTCCAAAGCTCGCTTCGAACATATTGGTTATTATACAGAATTTCTTTATTAATACCATATAATGGCTTACCAATGACTTCACATACGTCTTTGCTTTCAAAGAGTTCTTTTTTAAAGCTCTGGAAACTCGCTGGGTCTGTTTCGAAATTCACTTTTTTAAATCTTCTTTTGCGAAATTCGGCTACCTTAGTTTGTGTCCCATCTTTTCTGACCGCCGAACAGTATTTAAATGTTATTGTTTGATCCACTCGACGAGAAAGAATTATGTCTTGGTCGTTAATTTCAGCCCCGACCGAGGCCACCATCCCAAAAATTTCCGTTTCGTCCGCAAATGCCTTAGACACAGGTAAAAGACTGGCAACTATACCTATGGCGAGGGCCTTTTTAAATATATTGGAAAAAGGGTAGGTGGGGGAGTTCTGTGAGGTTCTCATAAATTTCCTTACGTGTGGGTTTTCAGCAATCAGGTTCAGTATCTTTTGATCGTTCTGTTTTGCATAAGCTATTCCAATTTCCCTTGCACGGGAGACAAATTAACCCCTGTAGAATGCGTAATTTTTGGACCGAGCCGTAATATGTTAGACGGTTCTGTTTAACTAGTAGTCAAAAAATTACTTCATCGAGGCATAGAACTGTTCGAGGACATCCAATTCAAGGCTCTGAACATGATTAGCAGTCTCCAAATACTCGGGACTACCCAGAGGAATTTTGTGACCCAAAACTTCTTCTTTCTGTTGTATTGCTTTTTCAATGACGAGCCCTTCGAATTGCTCGCGATTTGTATACAGACGCTGAACGCTATTCACAAACGGTGTCACAACTCGTGCATCTACAACATCAACTACAGGCACAACGACCTCATTGTAGGTTTGGGAAACTGCAGGTGTGTAATGTTGAACGAGGCCACTAGTCATAATAAAATGGGCCAGAACAAGTGCTGAGATCGTATTGTACGTGCCTTGAATGGCACCATATATTTGATTGCGAATATGAGGATTCATATACGTTTGGTCAAGGTGAGATTTAATTAAGAGAAGGGCCGAGTTATAGTCGCCATTTTTAATAGCCTTTCTAGCTAAATCAATTGTTTCGGTCCGTATTTTAATATTTCCATTTCGAATAAGGTAGAGTGGGTAGAAGTGTCCGAAATAAAGTAAAGGGGCATGAATGCTCGTCCAGATTCCTGCCCGGATCTTTAGGCTATTACGCTTCAAAAACCCTTGTAGTTTTTCTTTCGTAATAACAAAGGGTTTTAAAAATCGGTTTGGAGGTTTTGATTCTGCCGAATAGTCTTGCAATTCTAAAAGTAAATCTGACTTCATGATTTGCAAGAAAATTCCTTTATGAAGGGCTTTCATGCGGGATGAATTCGAACCTAAATTTGATACTCCCAATTTTTCGTCGGCCGATTGATTGGCGACTTCGTAAAGCAATGCGGCTAGTTGATCCGCAGTGCGATCAATAGATTTGGAATTAATATCCTCGGGATGGGTAGAAAGCTTTTGTAATAGTTTTTGCAATTTCCCAAAACTCGCTGAATCAATTTGGCGGTTTCCGGCAAGATCAATAGGAATCGCGCCTTTCTGTTTTCCAGCATCCATAATAAGTTCTGTCCATGCTGAAACACTATCTAGTGGTTGATAAAAAGCTTTACATGTTTGGGCTTTAGCCGCATGGGTCTGGAAAGTTAAAATCAAAAAAATTAAGAACAAAAAAAATGATTTCACTTGTTTCCCTGTTCTAAGGCTAAAACAGCTTGAATTTCAGCAAATCTCTTTTTTGCAAGAACTAAAAAGTAGTCCCTGATTGATTTTTTAAGTTTACCATTCAAACCGTCAATTTTAAGGGACTCAGAGGCAGCAATTACATCATCGACGTAATCAAAGAATCTTAAAAATTCGGATGGATCAATTGCTTTAGTTCGGGCATTCGCGGTCAACGGCTTTGAATTCATTGGATGCACCAACAATAAATATAGGACTCCAAGATCGATACTGCGAGATTGATTGTTTTCAACCCATTTTGAACCATCATTTGAAAAAATGGCAGTACCGTTGCTGGGGTCTTTGTAATCAGAAAGGGCTGGCAATAGTTCTGACCATGCATTCACGGCCCGCGCAGAAGTGCCCTTAGGAAGCAGCTTCAGCATTACCAAAATTTCATCAGTAGAAAGCAGGAATTGCTTGGGTGCCAGAGTTCTCCAGAAGGCGTGAATGACATCGTCTGGGCTTTTACCACTGTAAACAGCGTTCATTATACCAATAGAAACATTTTTATTTTTACCTAAAACTTCTTGAACATAAAACGGATCTTTTAGTACGTTCGCCGAAATTCCCAAATTCAACATTAAATCCATAGCCACATTTATCTGTGAGCCTCGAGTTTTTACGGCGAAGTCCTGATTTGTAAATGTCAAAAAGAGTGCATTTAATCCAAATGAGGATGTGGTCATTGAGGTTGTTACATTTCTTAAAAATATCTCAAGTGTAGAAATAGCTCTTAATTTTAGATCTTCATCAAGTTCATGACCAAGGCGAATATATGAAATTGCGCTTTGCAGGATTTCGATAGATCGATTCATTTTTACATAGTGGGCAGCAAATGCTTTGTTGAGTGTTTCAAAAGTGGTCATAATTGTGCCAAGTTTCTCGCGCGCGATTCGATTTCTATGACGACTGATTTGTAGACTTTGCACGAGATCATTTAGGCGGCGTTGGCGCAATTCCGCCTTGCTTCCAAACGGTAGCATTTCAAGGACTCGGTTAAAATAATTGGGCATTGCCAATTGCTTATAACTTTTAGACGCACTCAAAAAGTCATCTGTTGCATAATTCATTTCGGTCATCGACGTATTTAGCTCAGCGGAATTGTGCCAAAGATTGGATTGGGTTACATAATGAGTTGCTTGCTCGCTGAGGTCGCCAAGATTATCAATTATCGCCTTTTCGGCGTCTCGATGATTGAATCCAGCGGGATTGGCCAGCATTGCTTCAGTAATATCGGCTCCCAATTCTTGGCCTGTGATTCGAATCTCGTAGGCGGGGTCCGCTTCGATGGCAATAATTTCTTTGGCAAGTGCCTCATTCAGATCCCTAAATTCGGCCGTAAGATCTACTTTTCGACTAGGGGCTTTGGGCTTGTAAAACTTGCTGCATTTGGTAGCCGATGCATCGGCCTTAGTGATCGATAGGATCGCAATAATAACGAATGCCACTAGCCATGAAATACGGAGTGGCGTATTCATGGCGTATTGTAGCTCTTTCTTTACTGTTATCATAGACGGTCTCTTTCCACAAATTAACAAACGTGCACTATTCACATTAAGCTATCTATTTTTTTCGTTCACCATTCATTATGTGCCCGACAGCAGCTCCGACAGGATCAAGATTCAATTGATTAATTTGGTTAACTACAGCGATCATATCGGCATTTGCTTTACCCATTGCGGTGGCCGCTTCAGCACGATCCTTTCGACTTGTGTTTTGGATTTCAACAAGGTCTTTGATTGCTTGACCAATTACCGCGGCTTCCATCATTGGTGTCGACATGGCTTCTTTTAACATGGCCGCATTTTCTCTAAGCAAATTCACATTTTGAACCGTTAAAGTCGCAAGATAAGCTTGAATCGCTTTTTGTTGTAACATCACTTGCTTCGTTTGTAGGTTTGCAATTCTTAACGTTTCCTGAATAGCGATCGCCTGAATGGCAACTCGTCTAATATCATTGGCGTTGGCAATAATGATTTCATTAGCGGCAACCATGGCGTCGATACTGGCCGTTGCAATTGCCATTTGTCCGTACAAAATGAGGCTGGCAGAAAAATCTCGCTGCAGTCTAAGTAATATATCTTGTTTGATTACATCGGCGACATGCAAATTACCTGCATCGCGATAATATTTTTCATATTTTTCCAAAAGTTCTATCGACATTTTTGCGCGAGCCAATTCTTCTTGAAGTTTTATTCTTAAAGCGATAATTTCGCCCTTCATTTTCATCAGCTGAAGATTATTAGCAGACATATTATTTGCGCCTGCAACCAGTGCCTTGTCAATTTCAACAATCTGATCGCGGGCTGTTTTAATTCGATCCACTCTATCCGGCGCCAATCGTTTTCCTATCACAGGTAGGCTGCGCAGTACATCCTGATATTTATTTTTAAACCCTTCTCCGCCAATTTCAACGCCTAGGTATTGAAGTTCCCGCAATAGATCACCGACAGACGTTTGTACCTTTGCCGTCTCTGATCGGGCTGAGACAGCGATGGTTGATGAGGCATTTAAAATGGTATTGCCTTTCATAAAACGATCGACATCATCAGAGGCTTTATTTAAAGCTTGCAATGCTTGATTGGCATAAACTTGTTGTACATTTTGAGTATTGCTTGCTAAATCCACTAGATCTTTCACTCTCTCTTCTACGTCGGCTTCCATTTCGGCCAATTTTTTTCCAGTCATCCGAAGTGTCAGTGGCACTCCGCCGTCGACTACACCGATATCGTACAAAAGTTGCTCATCCATTCCTTTGAATAAGCCCATAACTCCATCTGGTTTAGTAGCTTGTTCGGAAATAGAAGCTATATCAACTACAAAACCTTTGGATGCCAATGTAGACTCTGCAGCAAGTCTTAAGATTTCATGACGTGGAACTTTTGATTCTAGAAGTTGTAAAACTTCCTTTAAAAAAAACTCAACATTGGCACGTGTGTTAGTGCTGACCCCACGTGGATTCATTGTTGCCACAAGCTGAGCAATATGAAATTCGTTTTGAAAACTAATGTCACCCTGTGCTCGTTGTATTTGAGTTGTATCCAGAATGTCTATTCCCTTCATAAAACTAGCGATTTTGATTCGCAAAATATTTATGGGTGCCACGTTTGCGGCCGACTCGCGTCCGATCGAAGAAATTAGACCGACTAAGCCTTTATTTGTAACCATTTCTTCGATAACTATATCGCGCGTCCCTTGAGGGATGTTGAGTTTGAGACCATCCAATGATCGACCGTTAATTTCGATCCTTTTTGCTATGACCTCAGGGGACATTACCTCAGAAAGTGATCCAGTTTCTGCTTTTTTTACGTTCGCTCCGGAAAGGCGAAAGGTCACACCAGAAGCTTGCTGACTGCTGCCCACAGCTAGAACAAAGGAAGGGTAGGCTATTAGAATGGTTGTCATTCCAATGATAAATCGCTTTTGTCTGCTTTTATTTAGAGTGCTCATATGGTTGTTCCTTTTTTAAAAAATTTAATTCAATTAAATCCAATTCAAATTTAGAGTCCTCTGACTTCCAAGGACTCTTCCAGCATAAGAAGATTTTTCCATTGAAGTTTAATTCCAGCCAGTTTCATCTTTACAAAGATTAAGCTCGAAATAATTTCAGAAGATGACAGTGCCTTTGTATTCTTTTCAATAAGTGTTCCAAAAGCGGCATCTTCGCGTTGGTCTAAAATTTCGCTTAGAGCAAGTGTAGTCATCCTGGCCAGCTTTTTTGGATTTTCAGCTTTTAAAGTCGCTATAGTCACTGTCAATTTTGTATTCAGATTTGCGATTTCAGTCACAGTCATCAAAGATTTAAGTTTATCTTGTGCCAACTTTTTACTTAGCAAAGAGGATTGAAGCGCATAGGTATTTTGTATGGGTTGCAAGTCGAAATTCAAATTATAAACAACTGCTAGTCTGGCCAGTATACTAATATAGTATTCGTACTCGGTTTTTAGGGAAAGATAAGTTCCTCGGGCAATAGCAATGGATTGAACGGAAGTTTGGCTATCGTCATTTAAAATAGGACCCAGGGTTGACGTCAGCATTTCGTTGAATTCAATATTTTTAGCCGCTAATTTTGCCAAGATAGGTGCGTCAACAGTTTTTGACCAGTATATGTCGAGCTGGTCAAGAGCGTTCTCACCTTTAAATTCTGGTTTTAAATATTTTTGAGCAATTTCTAGTAGACCAGTCATTATAGATTTATCAGGGTCTTGATATTTGGTATTATATACTGAAGAATCGTAACCCTCCGAGTTCTTGTTTTGAGTTCGTAACTGACAGAAGTTTAATCCACCGTCATGGGTAATATTTGGCCGAATCATTTTCGGAGGATGAAAAAAAACTCCGACACCCCAAGTTTCCGAGATCACGGAGTCTTCATTGCAAACAAAACGAGTCAAAAGTTCTTCAGCCTTAAATCCCACAATGAGATCACCGACCTTCATTGGATATTGAGATTCATCGCGTTCGACCACAAATTTAGAGTCCGCATTCATTTGCATAAGTTCAAATTCTCCGCGATCTAATGGCCGCGCACCTTTTAATATTTCATTCATTTCTGAAAGGCCATGTGGTGCGACCCTTGGGTTTGTGGCCAGCTTTTGCAAACGCTTAATCCCTTTTACAAATTCTTGCTGTCTGACTTCGCTAATCATTCGCGCGCGTTTGAATTCCGGTACACTCACGTTTTGCTGAATGGCATCTATCTGGGCTTTCACCGATGGTGCCAAATCACTGGATGGGGATATGGCCATCAAAGAGGAATTAATGGCCTTTAAAAGAACCATGGCTTCAATCTGATCTTCATTTAGTCTCGTCGTCTGCTTTTGAAGACTAGCTATTTTCGCTTGGCTAAATTGAACAGCCAACGCTATTTTTTTTCCTATTTCTTGAATTGAATAGTTCGGGTCTAGTCCATAATACGGTGTCGCTTGAAAAAGCTGGTTTGTAGCGAGGGACGGAACAGCAAGCCGCCGGACAAGTTCACGATAGAATTGCTTTGAGGAAAGATAGTCGCCTTGTAATGTTGAAATATAAGATAGCCATGAGTTGAATTTTTTCTTCACGGGAAGCAACCAATGTTCACGCCACTTGATATTCGCGCGAGAATATTCATCAATTTCAGAAATTAGCGAATTGATAACAGCTGGATTTGGCGGCTGCCCTTGAGGCAATACTTTTATATTTAACTGCTCATCAATTCTTTTTTGGTGTGATGTTATATCTGAACCGATTTTTTCTTTTTTATAGAAATCATCTATCGGTTGGGTCACGTGCGGGAACAACTCTAAAAAAATGTAGGCTCCTGTTAGGAAGGCTACTGGTCGCATGCGCATGGCATTTTTAGTTTTACTCAAAGCAATCTCAAGACCTTTAAATTCAAATGACTTAATTTTACTGGCCAATTTTTGAGGTCCGTCCATTTTAAGTAAATTAGTGGCGGCCGCGCCTCCCCGGTTCATCAAAAATGATTGAATAGATGCTGTCAAAACGGCACCCGCAAAACTGGGCGCTTGATCCAAAATTTTTCCTTTTACTACCCAATCGTGATAAGCAAGATCGCAGAAATCGATATATTTTTCCTTGTTCCATTCGCTAGCACATCTTTGAACATTTGGATCCGTTAAAAAATCAAAGGTTAAATTGATGGCAAAAATACCAATGCCAAGGGACAATGGTCCTTTTAAATCTGCAAAAAAATCATGAAGCATTGGCTTCGGAATCACAGCCAAGGCTCGTTGATAAATGAGATTGGCACTACCGATTTCACCGGCCGCAACTAGGGCAGTGTACCCTTTGCTAAAATGTTTTTGAGCTATCTGTTCCATAAATTCGGCGAAAACCTTTTCGTTTCTCATCCAACCAAATTTAGTAACAAGAGCTTCATAAAGTGCACTCGTACCTTTATTTGCGGCATAGAAGGCATAGAAACTAAGCCAGGAAAAAGGATTTTCTATTTGATGATACCAAAACTCTTTTAACGCGTTGGGATTGCTTTCAGCATCTGTCAAAAGTTTTCGAACGGCGACGGCTCCTGTGGCGGCGGTAAACAAAGCAAAATCACCCTGAATCGACAATATTGTTTTTCCGGAACTGATTAATGCGTCTTTTGAATTGCTTTGGAACCGTTCTAACAATGCCTGTACTTTTTCACTGGAATTTATATTTTTTGGCGACATGGATTCAAGTTCATTTTGCGTTGACTGGTTGATTACCATGGCCGACTGTTCGCCGGTTTGAGGATTTTCGGTAACGGCGATAGGAACAGCAGATATAGCATTTTGACCTATAAGACCGCTCAATAGGGTTAAGACAAAGATCGATTTTGCAATAAACGCTGATAGTCCATTAAAAAGCCACTTATTCATAGATACAATAGCAGTTTCAACAATTATGCCTAATTTCGTCCGGTTTTGTTTATCGACTTTTCTGAAGCCCATATAAGATGCGGCAATTTAAAGGTTTTTTTGATTTGCATCCGGGCCCAATGATTGGACTTTTTTGAATCGTAAACCTATGATGTGCATTGGAAAATAGTCACCACTGATGTCAATTTTTTTGACACTCATCGCGCTCTTTCTGACAATTTGTGGGGATGTGGTTTTGATTGGAGTTGAGTTAGGCTTTGGATTTTAATATGAAGCTCGTTCTTCATTTAATTATGTTTTTTCGGCTTATTGAATATAGTATTGTGGCCAATTGATTTCCTTTTTCTTTAAGTTCTGGGATATCTATTCTTTCTAGTTCCAATATTGCCTGGCATTCTCTTAAGCTGCCAAACGCTATCGTGTAAAAACGCGTTTGATCGATGGGAGTTCGTTTTCCTGACCCATCGACAAGATTTTAAGCTATTGAAGCACTTGCTCTTAGCTTAAAAACTCCATGATTTTAGAAAAAGAAATAGGTTTTTGTTGTTGCTGAAAGGCCTCGGTTTAGAGGCCTTAAATAAACTATTGAACTACGATATTTCTGATTTGAAGATAATTTCTTAGAACTTTCGATTCAACAGAATTTAATGTTCCGGTTTTAGCAGCTAACTCGGCAGATGAAACGATTAATCGTTGAGAACCAAATTGTTGGCTATCCAATTTACTGTCTGCAAATGATTTCCCTGAAATGATAATTTGACCTAATAGTTGCGGACTTAAATTATTAGCCAAAGCATATTCGGACAGCACCGATGCTGTCTGTGTTGATCTAGAACTGGCAAGATACATAGCTTCCATTTCAGTTTCTTGAAGCACTTGTCCTAAATTAGCGGACATTTTATAGTTTTGTCCAGGAGTCGAGTTATCATTGACAAGAGTAAGAGCCGTAGAAGGACCATTAAGCTGACTGGCGTGGGCATCGTTCATAGAAAAGGTCCCAAACAACATTACCAACAATCCAGTTGTATAAAGTTGCTTATCATTTTTTGAGGTAAGCATAGTTACAGCACCGGCAATAATTAAAGCCACCCGATCAGACGCAAATGCAAAGGTCGGTGACAAATAGACGATCGCCAAAAGCGAGGTAAAAAAAAGCTTTCTCATGAATTCTCCTAAATTATTGTTTGATCACCAAACTCTGTAAAGCAAGTTCTGTTCCTAATAGTTATCATTTCAAATCAAAATTGAAGGATAAGGATTTATGGTTTGTCTATTAGTAAGTCAGTTTGAAGCCGATTTAGGCTCAGTAACAAGAATTGGAACATGAATTGATCTTAAGTGAATTCAGCTTCAGACAGGAGCGATATATTGGCATTTTGTTTGTAAATCATTTTAACATGAAGATTTTTCCATTTCTGTTGGTCTTATTTTTTTTAATTCCCAGTTTTGGCAAGGATGCCTTTTTGGCACTTGTTGGCACAGGGGCCGGAAATGGCATCTTAGGCCACAGTTTTTTAGTTTTTAAAGATTCAAATCAGCCGTACTTTGTGGCCGATGCCTATCAGTATAATATTTCTAGAAAAGATGGGCGTGCTTTGGCCGTCGATGATGTTACGAGACCTGAACAATTGAACTTCGGCCTAGTAAAGCAAATGTTTGTTGATCTCTTTAGTGCCTATTCAAGCCAGAACCGAATGATTACTCTTTATGGACTCAATTTAACTGATGTTGAAACTAATCAATTATTGGGCCTTCTCAAGCAAGATTTTGAAGATAAAAACTTTTCAGACCGTCATCCCTATGGAATTTATAACAATTGCGTTACGCGTTCGATTGATCTAATAAATGCCGTTGTTCCAGAATCTAAAAAAATTTCCATTTTAACTCAATATGATTTAATGAGAAATTCAAAGGAATCGATTTTGACGGGATCACTTGGGGCTGTATTGAACCGTTTACCCTTTGTACTAGCAAGTGTACTTGAAAAACACCCAATATCTTTGGGTCGAAAGCAGGTTTACGACGGCGTTTGGGCACAGAAGGCCGGCCTTTTCTCGGCCGCTAGGCAGGACGTTGACTTGATGGCATCGAACTGTTCTTGGAATCCTGAAATTAAGTCTATCTGGGAACGTTACACGGTTTTAGCACTAAAAGATTCAAATCAGTTTCAGCTAGAGCCCATGCTAAAATTTGCCAATTCGTGCGAAGTCGCCAAGCCACATTTGAAAAATTGGCTGCTTAAAATTTATCGATTGATCCCTGAAAGCCAAAATGAAACGCGGACTAAAGTGTATCAGTGGACGTCAAAGCTATCGGAGATAAAATGATCTCAATTGGCTTCCGATATTGTATTATTGTATTCGGTATTGCCTGTCTGATAATGCCAGCAACGTCGCGCGGCACTCCCAAAATGTGTGTCGATTGGTACACGAGTTCGGAGTCCCGTTTTGTTTATTTGTCTCTTGCTCGAAATTTCATTGATGAAGTGATTCAGAAAGGTGAGCCATTTCGATTCGATCAGGCGGTGAACTATGTTTTATTGTCTTTGCCTGAGGGCCCGCAGCGAGACGAGTTTGCTAAGAGCTTATATCAAAATATAGTACGCAGTGGTTTGCCGATCGAGAATCGTCAAGGCTTCAAAAAATACTATGGGTTTTCAGGAATAAAATACTATTCACTCTTTCTACGTCCTTGGCTGAGACAGGGGGAACGGGAAAAGAAAATAGTTTGGAAAGCTAAAGTAGTCACAACCTACCAAGAATGGCCGATTCGCTCTGAATTGACCCACCCGATTCGGAAATGCTGACCCACCCCTTTCGCAAGCACTGACCCATGCGATTCGTGATATTGACCCACC
>JAYVPD010000246.1:0-13285 GCA_043757515.1 Pseudobdellovibrionaceae bacterium | reverse complement strand
AAATCGCATATTTGAACTGAATTTTTGGATGTGATACAAAACCAAATGTCTTTCTGTTTTTTGCAGACAACTGAGACCCCTTCGTTTTTAACGCTTGCTTTAATTATCTTTTTTAAATCAATTAAATGTCAAACGAACATCGCTCATTTTTTTTTACCCTGACTTGCGACTGTTTGAATCGCCTTTTCAACCTCGACTGGATCGCCAAGGTATTTCTTCCGTGTAACTTTAAAATTAGAGTCCAGAGTATACAAAAGCGGAATCCCAGTTGGCACGTTCACTTGCATAATATCATCAGGTGAAATGCCCTCTAATATTATCATGAGTGCTCGCAGCGAATTTCCATGTGCAACGATCAACACTCGACGTTCTAGCTTAAGGTCCGATATTATTTTGTCTTTCCATAGCGGCGTAAACCGATGAAGCGTGTCTTTTAACGACTCAGAATTTGGCAAATCTCGCAGCGGCACATGTTTGTATCGAATATCATTTTTAGGGTGTCTTGCGTCATCAGGATCCATTTCAGGAGGTGGCGTATCGTAACTACGTCGCCAAATCTTTACTTGCGCTTCACCGTGCTGCTCGACCATTTCGGTTTTGTTTAACCCCTGCAGATTGCCATAATGCCGTTCATTTAAGCGCCAATCTTTAATAACAGGAATCCAAACTAAATCCATTTCATCCAAAATATAATCCAGGGTTTTTATCGCTCGCTTCAGCATCGAAGTGTAAGCAATATCAAAGCTCAATAGTTCCTTTTTTAAAGTAACACCGGCGCTTATGGCTTCCGTAACACCATTTTCCGCCAAGCCAACATCGTACCAACCCGTAAAACGATTTTCTTGATTCCATACGCTTTCACCGTGCCTAACTACAACCAACTGATGCATTTTAACCTCGACTAGTCATTGGCCTTTTTAAAAGCCCTTAATTTTTTCCAAAGTGATTTCATTTAGGACTCTTGTCCCTATTCAAAAATACAGTACGACCTAAAGTACAATTAATCAAAAACAGTTCAAAGACAATCTTTCCTGTTTTGTTAATTATTAGACACCTGACTAGTACTTTAATTCTAAAAAGAGCTGTAATCTATCATTTGTTAAATATCGCATTAAATAGCGACGATCATTGAACTCTTTAGGAATTTACGAGACAATGCGCGCGTCTCTTTTTTTGAGAAAGGAACCACAGGTCATGAGCTCAAACCACCGCAACGGCACTACGAGCGCCGTTAACCAGTCCAATGTTGAATATATTGATTCACTCTATTCTGAATTTAAACAGAATCCCGATTCTGTTTCTTTAGAATGGAAACGATTTTTTGAAGGTCTTGAATTCGGACAAAATGGATCGCTCGGTTTGTCTGAAAAGGAACTCGACGTTTATCATCTTATTCAGGCCTATCGGAACTATGGTCACTTTGAGGCCTCTTTAGATCCGTTGTCAAATACGGCTCCTTCTAGTGAACAATTGTCTTTAAAAAAATACAATTTAAGTGAAAAGGATTTAGGTGCCACATTTCAAATTGGGTCTTTGATAGGCAAGCCAGGAGCCACTTTAAAGGAAATATTAGCAACTCTTAGGCAAGTGTATTGTGGAAAACTCTCTGTACAATGCGCCGAAGCCTTACCAGAAGTTCGCAATTGGTTTATTCGTGAATTTGAAATTGAAAATACAAAATTCAAATTAACAGCGACGGAAAAAAAAGAAGTCTATCATTCTTTGGCGCGCACAGAAGCCCTTGAAAAATTTATTCACACGCGCTATGTGGGAACAAAACGATTTTCTGTTGAAGGCGGCGATGCCTTGTTGCCCATGCTTGAAACGCTTGTGCAAAAAAGTCCTCAATATAAATTTGAAGAAATCGTAATCGGAATGGCCCATCGTGGTCGAGTGAACGTCTTGGCAAATTTTATGGGCAAGGGCTTAGAGTATATCTTTGCTGATTTCAACGGCCCTACAGAACTAGCCGAGCCAATTGATGGTTTTGACGGCGATGTTAAATATCACTTAGGTTATGTGGCACACAAAGACACTTCGTCAGGAAAATGCCAAGTAACATTGGCCTACAACCCCTCACACTTAGAAGCAGTTAATCCAGTGGTACTTGGAATGGCACGCGCAGCACAGCGACGCCGCAAGGACACGCAAGAAAGAAAAAAAGTAATTCCAGTATTGATTCACGGGGACGCTGCCTTTGCCGGGCAAGGCGTTGTGCTTGAAACATTTCAAATGGCAGGGGTAAAAGGTTACACAGTTGGCGGAACGCTTCATATAGTGGTTGATAACCAAATTGGTTTTACAACAAATCCAGAAAACGATCGTTCTTCGCATTATGCGTCCGATGTCGCAAAAGTTTTAGCGACGCCTGTATTGCACGTGAACGGCGATGATGTTGAATCGTGTGTTCGGGCTTTGGAAATTGCAATTAAATACCGCCAGGAATGGGGCCGCGATATTGTGATCAACATGATTTGTTACCGACGTTTTGGACATAACGAAGGCGATGAACCAGCGTACACGCAACCATTGATGTATGAAATTATTAAAACTCATGCAACCTTGCTTGAAATCTATAGCAAACAGTTGGCTCGAGAAAGCGCACTAGATCAAAAATATATGGACGCATTTTATCAGGAGAAAATGGATAATTTGCAAAAGCTATACGAAGACACAAAGAAAACACCTCCGAAGGGAAAACCATTTAAATTTGATGGCTTTTGGACTGGCTTTCGCAAAGGTTCGTTAGCTGATCTGGAAAAACCAACTAATACGCAAGTCGACATAGCGGTTTTGAAATCCATTGGTAAAAAACTATCCGAAGTGCCCGCTGGCTTTACGCCCCATCCTAAACTAGTAAAAGGATTGCTTGAAAATCGAAAAGTGATGACTGAAGGAAAACAACTTTTGGATTGGGGCACTGCCGAACTCATGGCCTACGGCTCTTTGCTGACAGAAGGCACATCAGTTAGACTTACCGGGCAAGATTGTGTGCGTGGGACTTTCACGCACAGGCACGCTGGACTATATGATTTCAAAACGGGCGAGCCTTATGTGGCTTTAGATCAAATCAACGGGGACAATGTTGAGTTTTGTGTTTACGATTCCATTTTGTCTGAATACGCTGTCTTGGGTTTTGAATACGGAAATGCTGCTTGCGATCCTACTTTTTTAACGATTTGGGAAGCTCAATTTGGCGATTTTTGTAACGGCGCTCAAATTATTATCGATCAGTTTTTGTCCGCAGGCGAAGCTAAATGGATGCAGATGCAAGGCCTTGTTTTATTATTGCCTCACGGATACGAAGGCCAGGGGCCTGAGCATTCCAGTGCCCGGCTTGAACGCTGGTTGCAACTGTGTGCTGGTGGAAATATGCAAGTCGTGAACTTGACTACACCCGCGCAAATATTTCATGCGATGCGAAGGCAAATGAAACGTGAATATAGAAAGCCGTTGATTGTCATGTCACCAAAATCTCTACTTCGTCATCCCAAAGCGGTTTCTTCCTTGGATGATTTGGCAAAAGGAACATTTCAGGAAATCATCGTCGATCCCACTTCGGATCCCAAGAAAATCACGTCCGCTGTTTTTGTTTCTGGAAAACTGTATTATGAACTTTTGGAAGAAAAGGAAAAGCAGAAAAAAGACAATATAGTTTTAATCCGCATGGAACAATTGTATCCATTTGCTGAAAAGATGGTTGTCGACGCGTTGAAATCCTTTCCCAATCTAAAGTCTGTTGTGTGGTCTCAGGAAGAACCAAAAAATATGGGCGCCTATCAACATATATTCTTTAAATTTTATGAAATGATCGCAAAAGAGAAAATGAAATGGACGTTTGAATATGTGGGTCGACCTGAACGATCTAGCCCAGCAACCGGTTCGATTTATAGACATAAAGTAGAACAAAACGAAATTATTCAAACGGTTATGAAATATTAAAAGTAAGCAATCAAAGTTAGGAGACCTTATGAAAATCGATGTAAAAGTTCCCGCTGTTGGAGAGTCCATCACTGAAGCGACCATAGGCAGTTGGAATAAAAAAAATGGCGAAGCGGTGAAACGAAACGATGTACTTCTACTTCTTGAAACTGACAAAGCCAGTGTTGAAGTCGTAGCTGAAAACGATGGCTTCCTAACAACAATGGCCGAAGCCGGTCAGGTTGTAAAAATAGGCGCCACAATTGCCCAATTGGACTCAGACGGAAAAGCGACAACGGCGTCCACACCTGCAGCGGCTAAAGCCGATTCGTCGCCGTCTCAACCAGCGATGTCTGCGGCTGCAAACAAGGATTCAAAACCGCTCTCGCCTGCTGTTCAAAAATTAGTGACCGAAAATAACGTGAATACGTCGCAAATGTCGGGAACGGGCAAAGACGGACGCTTAACCAAAGGTGATGTTCTGATGACTCTTGGTAATGGCGGGGCCAGTGTGCCGGTTCAAAAAACATCGGAAACAACAACAAACAAGCCAACAACGACGCCCCCTCCTGCCCTATTTCCGGCGGGTGATCGTGTGTCTAAACAAGGCGATAAAAAATTAGTCCCTATGTCGACTATTCGAAAACGTATTGCTGAACGCTTGGTAGAAGCTCAAAATACGGCGGCCATTCTGACAACTTTCAATGAAGTCGACATGACTAAGTTGAATGAAATTCGCGCTAAATATAAAGATAAATTTAAAGAAAAATACGGCATTAGCCTTGGCATGATGGGCTTTTTTACTAAAGCAGTCATTGAAGCGCTGAAAGCATTTCCAAATGTAAATGCGGGTATTTCTGGAACTGATTTTGAATATCATAATTACTATAATATCGGAATTGCTGTCAGCACCGAGCGAGGCTTGATGGTTCCTGTTGTTAAGGACGCCGATCAAATGAGTTTATTTGAAATCGAAAATGCGATTCGCACCTATGCTTTAAAAGCGCGTGACGGCAAAATTGGGGTTGATGATTTAAACGGCGGTACCTTTTCAATTACCAATGGCGGCGTTTTTGGATCCTTAATGAGCACCCCTATTCTAAATCCACCACAAAGCGGAATATTGGGAATGCACAAAGTAGAAGATCGTGCTGTCGTAGTGAATGGCCAAATCGTAATTCGGCCAATGATGTATGTAGCTTTGTCTTATGACCACAGAATCATAGACGGAAAAGACAGCGTAGGATTTTTAGTAAAAGTAAAAGAAGGCGTTGAAGATCCCGAGCGATTATTAATCGGCGTGTAGTACAATCACCAACCGCGGTGCAAGGATAGAGGAAATATGGCAGATTTTGAATATGATGTAGTAGTGATAGGCAGCGGACCCGGCGGTTATGTAGGTGCGATTCGATGTGCCCAGTTGGGAATGAAAACAGCAGTGATCGAAAAAGATCCTACCTATGGCGGCACATGTTTGAATGTAGGTTGTATTCCCTCCAAAGCCCTTCTTGAATCTTCAGAACATTATGTGGCAGCCAAAAAAGAATTCCAAGTCCACGGCGTAGAAGTCCCTACTGTAAATTTGAATCTTGCCCAGATGATGAGCCGCAAAGACAAAGTTGTTCAGCAAAATGTCGATGGAATAGGATTTTTATTTAAGAAAAATAAAATTACGCCTATTCGCGGGTTTGGAAAAATATTAAAAGCCAATCAAGTCGAAGTCACAGCTCCAGATGGTTCCAAAAAAATAGTCACTGCAAAAAATATTATTATTGCAACCGGCAGTTCGCCAACGGAATTGCCATTTTTAAAATACGACGAAGAACGAATTGTGTCTAATACAGGTGCCTTGGCTCTGAAAGCCGTACCAAAAAATATGATTGTTGTTGGCGGCGGTGTAATCGGCCTAGAACTGGGCTCTGTTTGGAATCGCCTTGGATCCAAAGTTGTTGTCATAGAGTATTCCGATCGGTTGGGTGGAACCACTGACCCAGATTGTATCCAAATATTAAAAGCCAAAATGCTTAAGGATGGCGTCGAATTTTTAATGTCGACAAAAGTGTTTGCGGCACAAAAAACAGATAAAGGGATCGATGTTGAATACGAATCACTAACCGATGGCAAAAAAAGCAAGGCCAGCGCAGATGTCGTTTTAGTTTCCACTGGACGGCGCCCATTTACTCAGAATTTGGGCTGCGAGGAAAGCGGCATACAAAAAGACCTTCAAGGTCGAATTGTCATAGACGATCATTTTCAAACGAGTGTTCCCGGAATTTTTGCGATCGGTGACGTAGTTGCTGGTCCCATGCTGGCCCATAAAGCCGAAGAAGAAGGAGTTGCTTTAGCTGAAATGCTAGCCGGCCAAGCGGGTCATGTTAACTACAACACGGTACCCGGAGTCATCTACACACACCCCGAAATTGCAACCGTGGGCCTTTCTGCCGAACAAGCAAAAAAAGATGGACTTGCTGTTAACATAGGAAAGTTTCCCTTTATGGCCAACGGCCGAGCCCGAGCTAAAGGTGACACGGACGGATTTGTAAAAATCATAGCTGATTCAAAAACCGATCGCATTCTTGGTGCTGCTATCGTAGGCCCTAGCGCTTCAGAACTGATTCACGAAATCGTTGTTTGCATGGAATTTGGCGGCAGCGCCGAAGACCTAGCGCGTAGTTTTCATGCTCATCCCACCTTAAGCGAAACTGTGCGTGAAGCTGCTTTGGCAGTGGATAAGCGTCAACGGCAAATGTAATTTTCTCTTCATTTTATTAAATCGTTTAGGTCAGGGAGCGGGCCCATTGTTTGGCTTTGGGGTGCTTGATTGTCTTTACTGCTTTAGGTTTTGTGGTGAGATCAAAATTTATTAGGGAAGAAGGGCTTCTCCTTTTAAAAAAGGAAAACCATCCTGGCTTCACCGGCTTAATACACCATCCCTGGTGCGCCGGAGCCGTTTTTTAAAAGGAAAGGCCCCTCCCGCAATAGAAATTTCGATCTCGAAACAAAACCCCGGCAATACAAAATACCCTACCCACAACTCCTTGGGCCTCGCGCTTTACCGGTAGATAATTTTCTAAATAAAGGAAAAAGCTTTTAGATATTCTATTTTAGTAAGAATTTAAAATATTTTTGAGGGTAAATATCAACATCCATAATACTGCCCTGAGAATCCAATAGTTCTTTAATTGCTGGAATTTGGCCTCGTTGAAAATCACGCTTTAAAACATAGAGTTCGTGTTTTTCTTCGCCTGTGAATTCACTGTAATAAGGCACATAAAAAGATTCTACGGACGTGCCCGATGGCATAAAATCAATAACGTTATTTATTTGATCCACGATGCAAACCGGGCAGTTTCTAAAATGAAATACACTTCCAGGATTATTATGAAGCCATGCAATCCAATAACGAATACCGATTGAATTAATAGTTGTTACTTTGCCAAAATCGAAACGAACGCCCTTATCTCTTGAAATTTTTGCATCAAACGACAAAAACGTCTCGTTAATGGGTCCTTCAAAAAAAATAATTGAAAAATTGCTTTCTTCAACAACTTTAAAGGCAAATTTGCTCATGACCTTCCTAGTCTTAGTTAGTACATATTAATTTGAACACATTTATAGCTTTTTTTAAAGAGGGATCTTTTATTTCGACTTCACCCATTGGATCAAAATGAGATAGAATCTTCATTCTATAGTCTCCACAGTCCTGGGCTTTAAAATTGTCGCCTTTTGGCAGTATCTTTAACGGCTTTATCATGAAATCGATTTCTATTTCTTCGTTAAATTTCAAATTCAGAAGCTGTTGTTTGTCAGTTTCCATTTTTGCGATACCTCGCTGCAGTAGATCAAGTCGATCCCTAATGTCAGTTTTTTGTAACATTTGCTGTTCCAATTGGCTAAACCAACCTTCAAACTTTTTCTTGTCGTCTGACGGTGGACCGTTTTCAAATTCTAAACCAGAATCGTCATAGTCTTCAGACGGGAGTTTTTCGACGTCCTGACTGCTATTTTCCCCTTCTGTTTTTAGGCTGGGGGATCCCGTTTGATTTTGCTCTGAAAACTTCTGTTCAAAACCAACGAGCATAGTCAGTGATATTCCAGCCAATACTAAAATTTTAAAAAGCCAGGAGTTGTGCATGTTCCTTCACCCATCTCTCTATCAAGAAGTAATAGTTTACTAGCTACCAAAGACAAATACCCAGGAGTCCCTGATTTTTGAACCAATTTTAGATACATAGGAAAGGGCAATCGAAACGGAGCCGTCTTTGCAGAACTCAAATCTTTTTGCCTTTGTTTTTCGGCCTCGGTATCGGTTTGTTTTTTTCCCAATTTTGAAATGAACTGAGATTGAAAATCAAAATCTATATCCTTTAATTTTAACTTGGCTGCCTTGCGCGATTTTAAATAGTGATCCAAAAAAATAAAAGCCGATTCCATGCCAGAATTGTATCCTAAAGTTATCATCATCTGTTTTAAAGCCTGCATATTTGGTTTTTCTATGCCGAGTTCCTTTATTCTAGCTTTTACTTTGTAGTCATTAAAATACCCTTGTAAATCTACGTCTTTGTCCCTGTGATCGAAACGAACGTAGTCTGTCCCAACAGGGAAATAGGTATAGCCCTTAAAGTACCGGCTTCCAGTCTGGGAATGCAAAATATAGTGATAAAAAATTCCAGTATATAAAACATTTTTCAAAGGATTTTCTGGTGCCGCAATAATGTCACACCTTTGGTTTGGAGCTTCGGAAATTCTTTCAAATAGCTTTGGAATTTTAGAAATCCTTAAACACGAAGGCTTAGCACTTTTAAATACTTCATCTTTAAACACGTCGATCCATGCCATCGTTTTTCCATCGAAAACGGCTTTCTGCTGAACAGACGAAATGGCCGGTGCTGTTAACTGACCAACGCCGGCATCCATGCCTGCGCCTAATGTATTTATGTGTAAACCACTCTCGTTAAAAAGTTTTGGCAATAAATCTCGCTGTGGAATATCCAAACAATCCATTATGTCCACATACGAATTATAAACAGAATTGACATACTCTTCGGTCATGCAATGAGTTTTTTTGGGCCTTACCGGTTGGCCCGCTGTGCTTGCGCAATAAGAATAGTACCGCGAAGGCTTATCGCTGGCATCGATGTATTTTTTCATGATGTACCCGACGCAGGAAACTGGAAATTCTCGTTTCTCTTTCTCGGCGCGGGGCAATATGTAGTCAGGGCTTATTTTCTTCAAAGCAGTTTGGAAATACAGTCGATCTTTAGGACAGACATCAGGATCTTCAAGTTCAATCGTATTTTCTGGCGATTTTCCAATTTGACAATGACAGGATCCTAAAACTTTGGATTTAACTTCAGATGATTGCTCGATAACTGATTCAAATGGCACTGAAAAATTCAGAAACATTCCAAGAATGAATGCAGTTATAAATACACCAAAGTAAACAATTTTCATTTAACTAGTATCAACTATTTAAAACGCTTTTTTTATCTAATTTAGCCACACGGACTAAGCTTTTGGACTCGCCCTTATACCTGCTTTAGGAATACAGCAAATAGGGCTTCCGCTCGGTTGCCCACTCGTCCTCAGATTTTTTACATTCGTTTTCTAGGTCCTGGACCTTTGACAAAGGGTCGTCGACCCAAGTGCGCAATAAATCACTACCGTTAATCAGATCAATAGCAAGTCGATCTACTTCGTATTCATAAGGAAAATCTCGCCAAATATCATAACTTGGGTACAGTAAGCGAACTGCTTTGAAAAACAAGGAAACTAGTCGATACGGTTTGAAAATGGACTCATCAAAAAAACTTCCATCCGTGTGAATTTGAAATCCCTGACAAAGCTTTTTCTGATGTTTATGAAAGGTAGGCTCAAAAAAACAAGGTCGTAAAACACAGCCCTTCAGCCACGAACTGTTCAAAGACTCCATTTTTAACAAAACCTTATTTATATCTATGTCTGGTGCTCCAATTACTTCTAAAGGTCTTGTAGTTCCACGCCCTTCGGAAAAATTTGTGCCTTCAATCATGACCGTACCTGGAAATGCTCGGGCCATAAAAATATTGGCAGCATTGGGACTAGGATTAACCCACGAAATATTTTCAGGCCAAGGATTTCTCGCCGAATAATTTTCCATTTTAATAACTACTAAATCTAGCGATAATTTGTGGTGTTCCTTAAACCACAAAGCCATCTCACCCAACGTCATCCCATGACGCATAGGAATGGTTGATGCTCCTACAAAACTCTCCCATCCCTTTTTCAACTTGGGTCCTTCGATTGACCTACCTGCCGGATTAGGACGATCTAAAATAACTAAAGTTTTTTTTTCCGCAGCACACGCTTCCATCATATAAAGTAGAGTCGTTAAAAATGTATAGATTCTGGTCCCCACGTCTTGGAGATCAAACAAGCAAACATCAAATTGATCCATCCATTTTTTAATTGGTCTACGGTGTTGACCATAGAGGCTAAAGACAGGAATTTTATGGATAGGATCTAGATAGTCTTCACTTTCAACCATGTTGTCTTGCTTTTCCCCACGCATCCCATGCTGTGGCCCAAAACAGCAGGTAACATTAACCTGATTACTCTTCAAGAAATCAATGCTGTGTTCAAGTTGTGCTGTAACGGATGCCGGATGGGCCACCAATGCCACTCGTTTGTTTTTCAACAGGGCCAAGTTTCCATCATCACTAAGTAATACTTCGACTCCATGCTTAAATTGGTTACCCATGATTTTTTCCGCCTTCATTAGAATTCAACATCAAAGTAAAATTATTTGCATCATGAAAATCTGGTTTTATATTGTTATGCTTTTGTGACCAATAGGAAATTTCTGAATTGGATTTAATTACTGCAGCTAAGCTTACTTGACAAGGCAGTTTCAATCTTTCAAGTTTTCCTATATTAAATCGAAACCGCAGTTTCTTTGTAACTAAATCTGTTTGATTTTCAGATACTACTTCTATATTCGGAAAATGCCCCGTAACACGTTCTCGGTAGTTGGAAAAATAGAATAAATTCCAATCTGATTTTGAATTGAAGTTAAATTCATAGTAGTCATTTGAATTCGAATTTTTAAGAAAAATTTCAAAACAAGTCGTACTCCAAAGATTTTCCTCTTTAAAGATTAAACATTTTCGAGCCCCAACTGCAAACGGATAGAAATCTTCAATTTGATTTTGCCCATCTTCTACAAAAAAATCCAATTGTAGTTCGGCCCCTACCAACTGGTAGTTGCTGGACACTCGAAAATTATAATTTTTTACGTGAAATGAATATAACGGAATCATGACCCATTATGACTTATTTGTTTGGGAAGTATAATCGATTATCCCACATGCCTTGATTAAAGTATTGAATTGATGCTTTTAACTTTTTTTCCAAGTGAACCTTTTTTTGGTAATCCAGCATTAAGGGTGTCGCCAATCTTTGATCATTTATAGAATAATGATTTATTTCATCTCGTTTTTCCAAAACGGTAACTACGCTAGACGACACCTGATAGTACAAATCATCGATGAATAAAAGCACTGTTTTTTCGGGATCAGACTTAAAAACACTCTCGCCCAATAGAACTTCAAATTTATTATCAAATCCTAAAAAATCCATAATAGAAGGCAGAATATCAATATGCTGAACCGGCTGATTGGTGTCTACATAAGGCCAATGAAACGTCGGATGATAGAAGAGGATTGGCACTCGAAATCGTCCTAGCTCATTGTCATAGCTTGGCAACATATTTTTATGGGTATGATCCGCTGTTATCACAAATAAAGTATTATTGTACCAAGGCTGTGATTTAGCATACTTAAAAAAATCTTTCAGTGATTCATCCGCATATTGGATCGATTCCAGTATTTCCAGCGGTCCTTTTTTATATTTTTCTTTAAAGGCCTCCGGAATTTTATAGGGATGATGTGAACTTAATGAAAAAATCATAGAAAAAAATGGCTCAGGAAAATGACCTAATTTTTTTCCAAAAAATTGAAAAAATGGCCCATCGTATATACCCCAGGAACCATCGTTATCTTCCGAGTGGCCAGAATATTCATTAGCCCCGTAATATTCAGATATCCCGGCACTTTTTGCAAATCGATCAAAATACATAGTTCCGTTGTGGCCGCCGTGAAAAAATGAAGATTGGTATTTATTTTCTGACAAAATGCTGCCAAGCCCAACAAAATAATTCGAAGCAAATTCAGAGGTAATAAAGGCTTCGTTCATTAAGGCGGGAATGCCTGCTACAATCGACGAAACTCCCTCAATAGACCTGCGACCATTGGCAAAAGCATTGCCAAAAAATAGAGACCGTTTAGCTAAGTCATCAAGAAAAGGAGTGAATCCTTCACGATGATTCGGATAGCCCATGTATTCCAATGAAAAGCTTTCTAGCAATATCACTACTACATTTTGTTTTGTTTTCAATCGGTGCCCCTCCATCGCCGACTTTTTATAATTGTCACTACTTATCTTGTAACCATTCAAATAGGGCAAATAGTCTTCTGTTTTTGTAAAAAACTGAACTTGAGGCAGATGATCTTTGTCTGAACTTTTCAATAGACTAAAACTGGTATTTAATACCAAATTATTCAAGACCGGTGCATTGAAAAGACTGGAATCAACAAAATCCAAAGGCTTCTGCTGGAACCCGCCGCGGGCAAATATTACAACTAGCAATAGGACAAAAAAATGCAATGTAAAATGCAGCGGTTTTGACGATACTTGTAAATCAAGCCGTTCAGCACACTTTTTAATACCTAAAATAAAAATGGAAATTAATACTATGCCCGCGATCGTTCCCGGCAAATAAGTACCCAAGAAACCACTCATCTTGCCTTGAGCCTCTTGAAAAACGAACAAACTAGATAAAGTAAAACGTCGACCCGCAAAATTGAAAAACTCGATATCAATAACGTTCAAAACCAATAATGGAATTTGAAGTAAAGCAATAACCCACACCCAAAACAATTTAACTATTCGTTGGGAGGCCAATAGAGGCAACAATAGGCCTATAAAAAAATTAGGCAGCATTAAGATTGCGATGGCAGAGCCATCGAATCGAAGGCCTGCAATCATCGCTCGGGTCATATCCGATGCCGCCAACGATTTAAAAAGTGACCAATTCCAGACTAAAAAACTGAGCCTAAGGAACTCATAGGTAGCAATACTTATGACAAACAGGCTGCCATAGAGCAAAATCCATGCTCTAGTCTGTCTCGCTATTGGGCTATTAAAATGACTTTTAACGGTGTTTAATTGCATAGAATCCATAAACTTGGGCCTGCTTTGATTTGAGCTTGCCTATAAAATCTGTATTGTGCTAATTCCAAAGGATGACTGCAAATGAAATGTTAGA
>JAYVPD010000245.1:0-43500 GCA_043757515.1 Pseudobdellovibrionaceae bacterium | reverse complement strand
TGAACCATATTCGACATCACACCTTTTCTGAGACCCATTTTTTCAGAAACTACACCCACGTAAGGATCTTCAACGTCAATTACTGCCGATTCCATTGGTTCTAATTTCACGCCACCCGCTTGATTCTTGAAAATAACCTGAGGTTTAGAAACGCACAATTCGTAACCTTCACGGCGCATTTGTTCAATTAAAACTCCAAGTTGCAATTCGCCTCGGCCAACCACTTTAAAAGAATCCGTGTTTTCTGTTTTTTCAACTCGAATAGCCACGTTATGAAGCAATTCTTTATCTAGTCGCTCTAATATTTTTCGAGATGTGATGCTCTTTCCGTCCATGCCAGCAAACGGCCCATTATTTACAGAAAAAATCATTCCTACAGTTGGTTCTTCTACAGCAATACGTGGCAACGGCTTAGGATCCAGAGCCGAGGTGATCGTGTCACCAATCGTGAAATCTTCTAGGCCTGCAACAATCGCGATGTCCCCGGCGCCAATTTCTTGAACTGGAATTTGGTTATTTACATGATATTGAAACAAGGCCGATACTTTTAATTTCTTCTGACCTTTTTCCTGCATAACAACAACGTCATCATTGATTTTAATCGAACCCGCACGCACGCGACCGATAGCCAAACGACCAACATAATCGTTGTAAGAAATGTTAGAAACCATGATTTGAAGTGGATTGCCTTCGATAATCGCAGGAGGTGGTACCAAGTTTACGATCGCATCGTATAAACATACTAAGTTGTCTGTTTTAACATTAGGATCTAGAGTAGCCATGCCTTCTCGGGCGATTGCATACATTGTGTGGAAATCACACTGCTCTTCAGTGGCATCCAAATCGATAAACAAGTCGAAAACTTCGTTCAAAACTTCCTGAATTCGAGCATCTGAACGGTCGATTTTGTTGATGCAAACCATAACTTTCAAGTTTTGTTCTAGGGCTTTTTTCAATACGAACCGAGTCTGAGGCAATGGTCCTTCGGACGCATCCACTAGCAAAATCGCGCCGTCGACCATATTTAAAATGCGCTCAACTTCGCCGCCAAAATCGCTGTGTCCCGGGGTATCTACGATATTGATTTTATATTCTTTGTACTGAAACGAAGCATTTTTTGCAGCGATTGTGATTCCACGTTCTTTTTCAAGATCCATAGAATCCATTAATCGTTCGGCAACATGCTGATTGTCGCGGAACGTGCCGGCTTGTTTAATCAAGTGATCGACCAAAGTAGTTTTACCATGATCGACGTGTGCAATGATGGCTATGTTTCGAATGTGTTTATTATCTATCATTTTTACTTCCTATATCGTTTTAATTTTTAAAGTGAAAAAAAATTACTCGGTCCTCTAGCTAGCCATGACCACCCATTAAAAACTGTTCCTCTTCATGGCTCTTAAAGTTTATGTCAGACAATTTGGAAAAATACAGTTTCGATTCTGCCAAGATTGAATCGGCAGAAGGAGATTGAAAAAGCTTTTTTCTGAATTGAGCCGAGTCAGGATACCCTGTTGAGAACCAGGCGGCAAACTTTCTTAACTGAATCTCCCGTAAGCGGTCACTACATCGCAGCGCATACAGTTCATTGAGCTGGACTAGTAGTTTGTACGAGTCTTTTTCAATTTTCAGCGGCAGGTTGTGAAATAAAGAAAAGGCTTCTTGAAAAATATAGGGATTACGAAGGGCACCGCGACCAATTAAGACACCGTCTAAACCATAGGTTTTCAGTCTCTCAATAGCTTCTGGGGCGGTTAAGATGTCGCCATTGCCTAAAATTGGAATCTTTACTTTAGCTTTTACATTGCCGATATAATCCCAGTCCGCACGCCCCTCATAGTTTTGGGAACGGGTTCTGCCATGAATGGCCATCCAAGTTATGCCTTCATTGTAAGCGATATTGCCGACTTCATCGGCGTTTTTAGTGTTATGGTCCCAGCCGGTGCGTACTTTTATAGTCACAGGAATCTTGACGGCTTTTACGACGGCACTCAGCACTTTTTGCATCATTACCAAATCTTTAAGCATAGCGGACCCGGCGCCTTTTTTGGTGACCTTGGGAACGGGGCAACCAAAATTCAAATCCACAAAATCAACGCCGCGACTTTCCACAATTTGAGCCGAACGAGCAATAACCTCAGGGGCCTCACCAAAAATCTGAAGGCCGACTGGTCGCTGTTCTTCATCATAGCCCATCATTTCATGGGTACGTTCATTATTGTATTCTAGGCCATTGGCGCTGATCAATTCACTAACAACGACGCTGCTATTAAGGCGGCGAATAAAGGTACGAAACGAATGGTCAGTGATACCAGCCATCGGCGCAATAACAAACGGATTGGTTTTTAAATGATCGGTCAGTTTCATATAACGGTTTTTCACTTTTTGAGCGGGTACAGATAGCAAGAGTTACTATTTCGTTTCTTTGAAAAACGCAATAAATATCCGTGATATCTAGTGAATTTGGACATTTCAAGAATTTTTTACCTGTCTTCAAAAGAACGCAAAACGAATTACACAGGCATTCGGATTGACGACGTCGGCTGTTTTGAATAGGGTCCGGTTTATAGAGGATTTTATGAGATATTGCTTAGTTTTTATTTGCTGTCTTTCAATGTCATATGCGCCGGCAATTCCTTCTGCCCGCAGGGGACTTGAAAATTTAACTGTGACTGGCCAATCAGGTGTAACTTTACCTGCCCTCATCGGAGGCAACGTATTTCAAGTGATTTGGAAAGTTTGGCAAGACCCAGTTGAAATTAGAAAATTAAAGTCCGCGACAAATGAAGCTCGAAGGCAGGCAGTATTTAATCGATATGGTTTTATTGAAAATCCTAAAAATCCAACAATGCCACTCGGATTTTTAGAGCGAAACGGCTTAATTACAATGAATTGCCTGGCTTGTCATGCGGGACAAATCCAGGGAAAAACTGTTTTGGGACTTCCCAATAGAAATATCGATTTGCGTGGTTTTATTACGGATCTTAAAAAATTACTTCCTGGGCGGACCATATTGCTGGATAAAATGATTTCCGTGGTCGGGCCAGAGCGGGGTATTCTGTCTGCTCTTGGAATCGAATCAGCGTCGCTAGATCATCGTGCAGCCGATATGGAATTGGCGCCAAAAGCTAATAGTTTTGGCACGTTCACTGCCGCTGTTACCAATGTTCCTCCTTGGTGGAACATGCGCTACAAAACCCATATTTTTGCTGACGCCACTATCCCATTTAGCAGACGATTTTTTATAACCAATGCTGGAGATCTTTTCGCCCCCAAGGGTATTTTTCTAAAACAAGATGCTTATTTAGAAGATATATTTGCAATCGTGGATTCGATTGAGCCACCTGCGTTTCCAGGCCCCATTGACAAGAAACTGGCTGATAATGGCCGGTACGTTTTTGAAAACTCATGTTCGAAATGCCATGGGCAATATGATGATCACGGTGCGGTTGTAAAATACCCAAACAAAGTAATTGCTATTGAAAAAATTGGAACCGACCGCGAGCGAGCATACCCAAGCGGAAAAGAACGAGCTTATGACTTTTTCAAGAACAGCTGGTTAGGTGAAAATGTATCGAATCAATTTCGAGCAACTAAAGGTTATGTGGCGCCTCCGTTAAGGGGCGTATGGGCGACAGCGCCTTATTTGCATAACGGATCAGTTCCGACACTTTGGGCCCTGCTGCATAGCGAACAACGACCAAAATTATGGCAGGTATCAAGCCAAGCAAGCGATTATGATATAGAAAAAGTGGGACTTGTTTACAAAGCGCTATCTGAATTTCCAAGGGATGAAAAAAACACGGCGACTACCAGCCGAATATACGACACCCGCGTTTTGGGCCGAGGGTCGCAGGGGCATACATTTCCTGATGAATTAGATGAATCAGAAAAAAGAGAAGTATTAGAATATTTGAAAACCCTCTAGTTTTTTAAATTTCAATAAGTAATGGGTTTTTTGTGGATTGTTGCTTGGCACATGAGTTAAGTCAGGCGGGTGAATCTCGGTTTAAGGATTTTGGGTTTGTATCTTTGCAATTCTTGAAAAATTTCAAAGCAATCAAATTGATAATTACTAGTATTGGAACTACACAATCTTCAACCTTCCAAAATTTCCACCCAAATGCCAATGCCCCGGCCTGTACCTCCAAACCGAACCGTCAACGCATCTGTTCATATAGAAAATGATTTTTGTTTTCAAAAGAGACAACCCAATAAAAAATTCAATTTCAATCACTTGATAACCCCTTATATTCTCACTGAGTTGGAATACGATTCGCAATATCTCCAGCTGGAGTTAGTCTTAAAATTTTATTCGGGGGTTCCAAAGGGTACGGTTAGTCCTTTCAATTTCTTTGTTATTTTCAGCGATGGCTTTTGCAGGCAACTGGGTTTCTATTGATGAAAAATTGTCCAGAATTTCGCTTGAATCTGACAATTGTTTTGAAAAAGCAGTCTCCACTTTAGATATGAATCAGTGCGGTGGAATTAAGCTTCGAGAAGCTGACAGTTTGTTAAATCAGGTTTATCAAGCACGAGTAAGTTCACTTAAAGCCCAAGCGGTTGAAGAAAAAGATGGCGACGAACTTTCAAAAATCGGTGAGGAAACATTAAAAAGGTTACGAGCTGCGCAAAAAGCCTGGATTGTTTTTCGAGATGCCGATTGCCTTTTGCAGGGTGCCGAAATGTTGCACGGATCCGGCGAAGGAACTATAATTTCTGGATGCCTTGCTGATAAAACATTTAAGCGAGTTAAGGAAATTATTCCTACGTCACCAGAAGACGCACAATAGTTTTTAGTCAAGCCAATGAATTCGATCTTGTATAACACGAGGTGCTTTTGGTGGATTGTGATCTGGGTATCCCAGCACAAGGCCGCAAAGTAGCTCGAGCTGACCTGATTTTATATCAGGATGATCGCGCAAGCCTAGAAATTGAATCACATCGTCTTTTATTTCTAGGGGCGCGCCCATAGTGCAACAACCGAGGCCCTCTGCGACGCAAGCTAAATTCAGGTTTTCCACCGCCATATAAACACTGCCAATACTTGTTAAGTATTTTTCATCTTCTGAATTGTGTGAAAATGCGAAAATCAACACTGGCGCGTCACCCAAAGTGTAAAAAAATCGTTCTGTAAAATCGTATAAAGACGGCTTCAATCGTTCCTTTAAGATATCTTTGATTCCGAGCCAGGATTTTTGGGAGTATTTTAAATAGTCGTCTCTTTTTTTCCCCTGAACGACGTAAAAACGCCAGTTCTGGCGGTTTTTTCCAGAAGGAGCCTGAAGGGCCCCGCTTAATAGGCGTTCTAGGACTTCACGCGGAATAGGGGTGGTTTTAAATTTTCGTATTGATTTTCGATTTTCCAGCAAAGTGTAAAAGTCATTCTTTTCCATAAGTATCATTTATTTCATTCAATTCTGGGTGACGTCCATTTTTTTGTTAAAATGTATCGTAATGTCATTGGGATCATTCTTATAGACAGCACCCAGTCTCTATTCCTAGTATTACCTCATGGAACAATTAAGAAAAGAAATATCGACGTTGTTACAAAGTGAACTCGAACGAAGAAAGCAAAAAAACAAGCTTTATTCTTTGAGGGCCTACGCTAACCAACTGCAGGTAGAACCAAGTCTCTTGTCCAAAATAATTAGACAGCAGATTACTCCAAAACCAAAAACTCTGGATAAACTCATTGCAAGCTTAACTATACATTCGGAAGAGAAAGACCATTTATCAAAGGAATTTCGAGAATTTCGGGATTCTAATGTCAAAAAATATCAGCAAGGTAAAACAGATTTTTATAAAATTAAATCAGATCAATCTTGGCCCTTTGAGTCTTGGACCGAGCTTGTGATTTTTTCTACCCTGGGGTTGGCACCGGTAACCGGTATTAAAGAATTAGTGCTGCGATTGGATATAAAGGAAACGACGCTTAAATTGAAATTGAATCGGCTTAAATCTTTAGGATTGATAGAACAGGGCCCGGAGGGGTTTTCCTTAAAAATCAAACAAGTTTCAGACGATATACCATCAGCTACAAATAATCTGAAAAAAAATATTCAGAAAGAATTTTTAAATGAAGCAATTCGCAAAATGGATAGTGTTGGTATTGATAAAAGGTTGAACGGAACATTGACCTTTGCGTTGGATCCGAAATTGTTACCCAAGGTTAAGAAAAAAATCGCTCGATTTATGACTGAATTAAATGGATTTTCTATGTCTGAAAGTCAGTCTGAAATGGAAATACACAATTTAACGATTGCTCTTTACCCATTGAAAAGGAAAAAAACCTAGTATGATTAAAACAATATTATTTATAGTGGCGATGGGTATTAGCCAGATCAGTTGGGGACAAGGGGCCGTTATCAGCTTTGGTGGTGGAGACTTGGTAGCTAAGTTTTATGTTGTCGCGAATGGCCTAGCAAAGCGCATTTCAAACGTTCCCCAGTTTTTACTGCCTGAAGCGGGTTTATACACCCGGATACAGCGCGAGCTAATTTCAATAAATACGGTTGTAAGTGAAACGCCTTTAATTTGGGAAGGAGCTGAAGTTCTTGCAATTAATTATCCAAACGAATTTCCAAAACGTATTGTTCTGTCTTATTATAAATGGAACCAACTAGAGACTCAATCGCCTGAAATGCTGGATCGGCTTGTGTTACACGAGCTACTGCCAATGTTGGGGCTGATGGATCGAAATTATGAAAATTCCAAGAAAATATTGAAAGTCATTTCGGATTGGAAAAGTTGGGATTCAACAGAATATTTTTTTAGGCGATATCTTGACGACAATGATTTTTTAAAACTGTGGGCTGAAAAATCCAAAGACTACTATGGCAACTGGGGAACTGATAATGATCAGCTCTTTGCTTGGTTTGCTTTTCACGTATTTCCGATTAAAAACTCTGATACTGATTATTGGATCGAAATTTTTAAAAACTATTTGGCCCAATACTCAACTGATGTTTGTCGCAATGAAGTTTTTGTAACTATGACGAATTCAATTAAATCGCGTGGTCAAAAAGTTTATTATGATGTGAACGCGGTTGCCAAAATATGGTTTGAAAACAAATGTAAATCGGTGCCTGGGGCGCTAAAACTAAAGTAATTGGAATTATTGGTTTTTTATTTGCGATTCCAGTCTGTCTAAACGGGCGGTAAAGAGTTCAACTTGTTTATTTTTTTCATCTAATTCGGCTTTCAAGATTTCTATTTCTTTCTTCAATTTTGCACCCTCAAGTTGTTCATTTATGGCCATAGAATCTAGTTTCTGATGCAACCACTGACTATCCACAGTCCAACGTTGGAAAAGCTCTTTTACAGAATTTAAAATTGTCCAAATAATGGCGTCAGAGGAGACGTGTAAAAATCCCTTTTTGTCAGTTTGAACTGATTCCGGAACAGACTTTTGAACATCCTGAGCCACTAAGCCAACAAATTCTTTGTCGGACTGAAGCCCCAGGGGATTGTTTTTTTTGTAATGGTAGAAAACGGGATGAAGCCCAATAAGTGATTCGATACCCCGGCTAAAAGGTGCATGAATGTCCTTTAGGCGGGCGTCTGAAGCAATAGTCCAAGTCGTCGAACCAGGTTTAGCGGCAGAATCAGTGGTTAGTTCTAGCTGATAAGATGGCGTCGCTGTTCCAATTCCAAAATAGCCCGCCTTGGTCATTACAAATAATGGAATCCAATTGGAACTGTTGGTGAAAAAATTTAATCTTTCAAAGCCGTGATCATAGACTACGGCCCCTCTATTTGTAGCTGTTTGAAATGGTCCTACGCTCATTTGTAGTCCTGATGCCTGTGCGGGATTTGTTACGCGAGCAGCAAACGCAGCTCCACCTGTGCCGGCATTTTCCACCACCACTCTACCGTTTGTTCCGTCGTTTAGGTCGTTTGTGAAAACGGCGTGTAATGTTTTGTCTGGAGTAGTAGTTCCAATTCCAAAATTGCCCGCCTTGGTCATAACAAATAATGGAGTCCAATTGGCACTGTCAGTGAAAAAAGTTAATCTTTCAAAACTGTGATCATAGACCACGGCCCCTTTATTGGTAGCTGTTTGAAATGGTCCTACGCTCATTTGTAGTCCTGATGCCTGTGCGGGATTTGTTACGCGAGCAGCAAACGCCGCTCCACCTGTTCCGGCGTTTTCCACCACCACTCTACCGTTTGTTCCATCGTTTACGTTGTTCGTGAAAACAGCGTGTAAAGTTTTGTCTGGACTGGTGGTGCCAATTCCAAATAACCCGGTGTTTTCGATTCGCGCGCGCTCAATTCCTTGGGTTAAAAATACCAACGGTATAGTTGATCCAATTCCTGGTCCGACAAATGCAGCATTGCCAGTCGGGGCGCCAATTGCTGACCCACCTACGCCAATTCCCATTTGTTGGTTGGTATCATTTGCTATATTGATAGCTGACCAGCCGCTCGAATTGGTATTTTTAATCCCTAAAACATGACTCGCTTCACTTGATTCTACTTTAAGCATTCCGTCGGTAGAAGTTGTTCCAACTGACACTTTCCCTAAATTGTAAAATATATCATTGCCAACTAATTTGCTCCAGAAGGATTCACCTATGCTTGTAGCGCTGCAAGTGCTTACGATATTTCCTCCGGCTCGACCAACAAGGTAGGGCAGAGTTAAATCGACATTCACTTTAAATATTTTGGGCTGGAAATCGGCGCCGCCCAGGCTGGCTTTGTTTTTTTTTAATTGAATTACCAGTTCTGCTGTCCCTTTCGTACCCGCAAGTGCACTAAAGTTTTGCAATTTAATATCTGTGATTCGCAAAGTCTGTGATTCGTAGACAGGACCGAGGGTGGCTGGAACGTATATTTGGTACACGTCCGTACCATCAGTTTTTTTCAAGCTTGTCATTGCTTTGGGCAGTGTTTCAATTGATAGAGGTGCTGCCCCAGGTGAAAAGTTAAAAGTGCAAACCGGTTCAACATTAAGAAAATCAATCATCTCGCGGTACAATTGAACTGCATTGTTTTTAGCCTCAAAATAATTTTGAGATTCCGCAGTCGATTTTAGAAACATTGTCGTAGTCATAAGGGACAAAACAACTATGCCGGAAACGATCATGACTTCTATTAAGGAGGCGCCTTTTTTGTTTAAAATACGACAATGAATCATAATGCCTTCATTTTTGATTGATGAGGATCCAAAAGCAAAGGCAATCTAAAAATATCAGGACCTCAATTGCTGCTGAGTTTTATAAAACGTGTCACAAGGCCACACGTTAGGCACCTTTGTAAAAATAAAATAGGGGTCTGGGATTAAATTATAAGGGAGGCGCTTTTCAAATATTTATTTGAAATCCAAAAGGTGAATTGGTTAAATACTATTTAGGAAAACTACATGATAAAATACATCGCTTTTCATTTGCCCTCCGTACTTCAAGTCGACGAGCCCTCGTTCTTGTCTGAAACTGATATTCCAGCAAAAGAATTTCGCACTTGGAAGGATGACTTTGATACCGTGGACGAGGAAATTGAAGAAAGAATTTCAGATCTTTTAGAAGAAAAATTTGGGTTTAGTGCAATTATGTTTGCCTTTGCCAAACCTTTTGAGGCCTGCGGTTTTACGAATATAGATGATGATTCAACTCCTACAGAATCTTTGTCGATAATCCACGAACGCCTTAAAACGTTAGTATTGTTAATAACTGAAGACGGATTCGAGTTAGGCGATGATCGAGATGGAGTGTCTTTCCCCGGAATCTACGATTTTTCTGAATGGAAGCAAGTGCGCGACATCCTGCTTCAATGCGAAACCTCTGCAAAAGGTAATGTGGATGTTTATGTTCAAAAATGGGCAGATGCGCTGCCCACGGACAACTAATCTAGCAAGCTTTGTAGCGAAAGCATTTTGTTAGGTGATCATTTATCATTCCAGTAGCTTGCATATGGGCATAAATTACCGTCGAACCAACAAATTTAAATCCTCGGTTTTTTAGGTCCTTAGCAAAGGCATCTGATTCTGGCGAGGTGGCTCTAAAATCGCCACTGTCACGATTTTTATTTTTGATTTGCTTGCCGCCAACAAATTGCCAGGCGTATTTGTCAAAACTGCCAAATTCTTTTTGTACATCCATGAATAGTTTTGAATTGTGGACAACAGATTCCACTTTCAAGCGATTTCTAATGATTCCGGGATCTTTTAATAAAGTATTGATTTTAGCTTTGGTGAACTTGGACACCTTTTTTGGATCAAAATTAGCAAATGCTTTTGTGTACCCAGCACGACGTTTTAATATAGTAGCCCAGCTCAGGCCTGCTTGGGCACCTTCCAAAACTAGAAATTCAAAATGCTGTTTATCGCTATGGGCAGCCTTGCCCCACTCGGTATCATGATAGTGAGCCATCATCTCTGAGCTGTTTGCCCAATCACATCGACACACTTCTTTTTTATTTTTCATAGATCCTCTTTAGTTGGAAGTTATTTGTATAAGCGGCGAAGAATTTCGTGTCAAGATTCCTGCCACAGGCTCTATTGGAGGCAATTAATAGGGGATTCGAGGTTATTTTAAAACCTGTCCAGCCAGTTGAGCTACGAATTTCTTGCTGACAGTGAAAACGGCGCTTGCTAGTACTAATTCATGACATCTTCATTAGACCTCTGGATTGAATACATTTTAAGATTTTCCCATTTAGTAGCCGGTATTTCTTGGATTGGAAGCTCTTTCTATTTTATTTGGTTAGACAGTAGTTTTATGCCCACAGAAAGCCATAGGCACAATGTTGAAGGCGAAGTTTTCATGGTTCATGGTGGCTTTTACTATCAAGTCGAAAAGAAAAAAATCTACCCTGGGGAAATTCCTAAAACACTTCATTGGTTTAAATGGGAAGCCACTTTAACGTGGGTTACGGGTTTTTCATTATTTGTATTTTTATACTACTTGCGTGGAGCTAGCTTATTGATAAATCCGCAAGCTTGGCCGATGTCCCAATGGCAAGCCATTGGCGTGTCGATTGGTCTTATTGTGGGCTCATGGATTTTGTACGATCTTATTTGGAATGCAAATCTTATAAAAATTAAATCTATCAGTGTACTATTGTCTTTGTTGTCGTTTAGTGCGTTGGTGTTTGGAACGACCCAACTTTTCAGCGGCCGGGGTGCTTTTATTTTAGTGGGCGTAATTTTGGGAAGTTTAATGCTGCTGAATGTTTGGATTAGAATACTACCTGGCCAAGCTAAAATGCTTCGTGAGGCCTTAGCCGGACACGTGCCAGATTATTCAGTCAGTTTGAAATCAAAAATACGTTCAGTGCATAACACTTATTTTACATTTCCAGTTTTATTTATCATGTTAAGCAACCACTATGCGGCCATATACAGTCACACGTATAATTGGGTATTGTTGATTTTACTTTGTGTTTCGGGAGCCCTCGTTAGGCACGCGATGGTCACTAAAAACCCAATCGAGCGATGGACACTATTGCCTGCTAGCATCGGATTGATGGCTTTAGTTTTTGTAAGTTCACTATCGCCCGCACTAATGACTAACTCAGAAAATGTTTCAGTAGTTGAATATGATCAAATTAAGACAATTGTAGAAGCCCGATGTTTACGTTGCCATAGCACTCATAATACAGATGAAAACTATAAGGTGGCCCCTAAAGGAGTCATCTTTGAAACCGCTGATTTGATTCGGCTGCATAAAGATAAAATGATAGTCCAAGTATCCACTAATGTAATGCCATTGGGGAATTTAACCCAAATGACGGACGATGAACGAGCAACCCTTGTTGCTTGGCTTAGGCAGCTGAATTAGTTCTATTCAATTCTAGAGCAAGGTCCATGTGGAATTTCTTTAGGAAGGCCGACAAGTCTAGGTAAAATGAAATCATCTCTATTTTATTTAGTTTTGCTTTTTAGAATGTTTTCAATTGAGGCCGTCTTTGGGAAAGCTGACAGTTCAGATATCTTTTTGAAAAAGTGTCTGAAGACTTATAGCTTAAATACTAGGTTATCTGAAAAAAGCTTGTCTGAACTATGTAAGTCTTTTGCTAATAATCTCCTTTTTTTTAACATTGTTTCCAAAAAAGAAAATTCAGCCTGTGATCGCACGATAGTTCTACTTGGTGAAAACCATTTGCAGGGAAAAAATTCATTTGAAATAGAAAAGAAAATAGCGAGTACTTTTAAGGTTATTGCAATGGAAGGAATAAGTGGAGAAGAAGTAAAAATGCTAAAAAGTGGAAAAGCATTTGATTCAATTTTTGCTGGCCAATCAGCGTTTGCAGATAATGCCCGAAAAACTAAATCTGGGGCTGGAAGTATGCTAACGAACGGCCCCGATCGAGGAATTTTTTTTGGCAGCGACGGCCCATTTGTAAACGGAAAATCTCTAGATGACTATATTAGGAAATCAGGAAGGGCGGTTCCTTCAGAAAATTGGGCTTATTTTGTTTTGGGCCTATCAGAAAGTCAGCAAAAGCCAGGCTTTTTTAACGGTTGCAGCCCTGACCCAACAAAAGGATTTAATAAAAAGTTTGCCGAAGAAACGTTTAAAAGTTCTGATTCCTTTATTGATGTTTTTGGCAGTTTTATTGGCCATTGGGACTTCCCGCTTTTGAGCTTTGTAATTGAAACTGGGCCGTTAGACACATACGACATTTCATGCGAGAAATTTGATAAGGAATGCATGCGATACACTCATACTGAGCGAAACAAACGAATCGCAAAAAATTTAGATTCAACAATTTCTAAACTCTCGTGTAATATCCCAATTCTATTGGTTGTGGGTTCAAATCATATTGGTCCAATTAGCCGTTTGATGAATAAAAGAAACTATATTAGCTACGAGGCGCAGGTAGATACGCTTACTTATGAAAAGTCAGGCCGGGATCCAGCGTTTCCAAATGACTAGCTAGGTCTCGAGAAAAAATTAATAAACAGAAATTCGATGAATTCCTCCATCAGGATATATACGCACTTTAATTTGTTCAAATAGTAGATTTCCTGAAAATTCGAACTGCTTTTTGTTGCCAGCAAATGCTTTTACCGTTGTTTTTTTGGCTATCTCGATCCATTCATTTTCCTGCAAGCCATATACACCAATTGCAAGTGGGTTATTGTTTATAAAATATTTGAAATCAAAAACTATTGACCGAATCTTAGTTGGTTTTCCAAGCTTAAGAATCAGCTCTTCAAAGTGACCCAGGGCCCGGCTTCTAGCCGATTCAAAGCCGTCAAACATATGAATTGGCGGAAAGGGAGATAGGACTTGCACAGCAGGGCCGTAGTGCTGATTGCTGGCGCTGACGAACTGCCCACCCAAAGCGGACGACGCCGTATTTATTGAACGACGTTTCGCAGTCAATTTCACAAAGTTTCTTTCAATTTCAACAGCCGAAGGCGAGTAGGGAATAGTCAATGGTTTGTGAGACTTTGGAATAGACTCTGAGAACCTTTCGCACCGAGCTTCTGAGGTGCTTTTGTAGTTTGGAGTCTCGTCTGGGGGCAGTTCGGAATACAGTCCTAATCTAGTCAACCCTCCATCGGGAAAAACATTGACTCGAATTCTGGCATAGGCCGGTTGGCTCGCAGCTGAGTCTTGCTTTACTCGTAGCCTGCCGTGCCCAATAAGAGATTTTTTTTCAAGCAACACGTTCCAGTTTTTTTCAATTTCGTCAAAACCCCAAATTTCAACGGCGTCCACTTGGTTACCGTCGTGGAATTTTGTGGAAACTTGAATAAAACGAACTGGCGCCGCTTTCAACATTTGAAATTCCATCGAATGTTTGTCATCAGGGTTGTGCCGCTCGGATTCCCAACTATCCATGACTTTACCCTGGGCACAAAATAGCTGGGGATCAAATACTGGCTCAAATTGGCTTAGCAAGTTGTCAGCCCGGGCAAATCGTTCGGCTGTTACAGATAAAATTTTAGCACCAATCGCCAAATTGTATTTTGCTAAAGGGTCAAGTGGCCCGGTTTCCACAATTGGGTCTGGGCGACACGGAACAAAGGCATCAAAAACCATCTGTTTGTAGCCTTGGTTTACAATTTGTTCTTGTTTGAATTTTTCGGAATCAAATTGATCATAAAATTTTGTCGTATCTACTCCGGATATTTTTAGTGATTTAATTAATTCTTGAGCGATACGAGCGATGCACGGTACGGCTGCATTGTCGCCATTTGCCAAAATGACAAACCCTTTACCGCAATCGGGCCCTGAAAAACAATGCAAAAATAAAGCTCGAAAACCCTCGTTAGCGCCCTGGTGAATGGCAATTCTGTTGTCGCCGGCCTCTGCAACAAAAATTCCAAGGCCCATTTTGGCTCCCATAAATTCAAAGCTACCTTTGTCCACTCCATTTAGCATTATTACAGCAGTGTCATGAGAAATAGTGCCCGATCTATTCAGGTGTTGATAGGCGCGAGTTAAATGAACTAAAAATTGGGCCATGTCGCTCGACGAACCCAATCCGCCGGCCGCAAAGCCTGGAAATTGCAGACGTGTGCCTGGGACTTCTTTTTGATCGTCGAAATAGCCACAGGCATAATTCTTTCCAGGGATATTTTTCAAATTAAATGTCAAATTAGTAAGTCCGAGCCCAGCAAAAAAGGGATAAGAAATTTCCTGAATTTTTTTGCCGGTCAAAGACTCTATTAAATATTCTAGAACTATAAAACCACTGCCCGAGTAACTAAATTTTGTTCCTGGTTCATTTAAGACTTCGACAGATTTCAACAAGTCCGACCAAGGGGGAATGGGATTGTTCAGAGGGTGGCCCTTAATATAATGGCCATTAAGCGCTGTATGATTTAATAAATGTTGAATTTGAACCTGATCAGAACTCAAGCGAAACGGCGACGAAGTCGTTGCGAACAAAGAATTAACTGAAGTATTCAGCTCGATATTATTTTTCTTGAAATATTCTAGGCAAAAAGCGCTAGCTAAAGGTTTGCTTAACGAGGCGATTTCAAACATGGTTTCAGCTTGAACAGGGCCTTCGCCTTTCCTGCGGTCACCAAAACTAAATGTTTGAGTGGTGTCATTGAAATTAACGGAAACACTGGCGCCGACGATATTAAATTTTTCTAAAAGGTCGTTGATAGTGTTTCGAACAGTATCCAATGGGTTTTCTAGCATTCGTTTGCGAGTGATTTCCCACAAAGCCTCTCGTGCAGCGGCCAGTTCATCTGCTGGCGAGCGCTGAAGGCGACTCTTAAGTGCGGACAAAATGTCGTCGGCTGATTTGCCCTTTGCCGAAATTAGAAACTTGAAACCGAATTTTTTCAAATACATATCGCCGAGGCTCAATAAATCGTTTTGCTTCTGCAAATCACTAGATAAAACTCCGTGTTGTTCTTTGGCTGCTTGTGGATCAAGCGACGCCTTTGCTTCACCGATATTACCATGAAAGTAAGCTGCGTTTATTATGTCTTTTTTGGTAAATGCCAAAATCAATGATTTGGCAAATTTGATATTCATAACATAGCCCTGAGCCATATCGTGAGCAAAATTCAATGATCCGCAATTTCCAAAATAGTAGTTCAGTCGGTGAATCTCGTCGGGCAGTTTATACTTTCCGGGCATTAAATCCAATGCTTTTACCCATGGATCCTCAGAACTACGAATAGATTCAATTGTGAAAGGTAAAAGCAATTCAGTAGCAAATTCTACCGGTCTAGGATCTGTCATAAGTTGCAGCATTAGATTCATGGCAACAGGATACCACCGAGCAGTTTCTTCGGTCCATTTTACTTGTACAATTTTTCCTGCAACAATTTTGTCGCCAACCATGGAATCTTGGTAAGACAAATCTTTGCGGATAAAGTGCATTTCTTCGTGGACGATTTTGATAAACTCGCTTTTTGAAAATCGACCATGATACAATTCGTGCCAAACTTCCCAGCGCGATCTTTCTGCAGTAGCAAGATCATCCATAACTCGAACAGAGATTCCATTCACATGCGAGGGCAGGGCCACACAACCATTTCCGCGCAGCCAATCAGTTAAATATTGAAGCGACTGGAAAACATTGTATCGAATTTCTTCAGGATGATTGTTGGCTATGAAATCAGATTCTTTAATGTCGGCCACAATTAAAGATCGAACATAATTTTCATCTGATTCAGAAAGTCCTTCGATATCGGGTCCATGAATGAATTCTAAAATTTGTTTGTGATAGTCTGGCTTCAGAAGTGCCGTAACCAATTGATCTAAGGAATTGTTTTGCTTGCTTGCCTGTTGTTTCCAAGCTTCGACAAGTGCCAAGCCCAAGCGCACAAAATCAGGATGCGCAACCCAGAAACCAGTCAGCTCGCGCTTCAACTGAGTAATTACGTCTTTAAAAAAACCAAACAGAGTCATTTGAAAAGAGGCTGATTGAGGATCGCTATCTAAAGGCAGAATGCCATACATTCCGCCGACCTTGATACCACCGCGGCCGCCAACCACATTGGCCAGCAAATGATGGGATGCCTTTATGTACTTAATGACTATATCGGGATCCGCTTTAACGGGAATTCGATAGTGTGAATCTTCTTTGAAAATTCTGGCCGTGGAAGCCAAGAAATCATGCCAGCCCAGCGAGGCGCCAACAAAATAAGGATAAAGATTATCAATGATTTCGTTAACTCGGACAATGGCTCTTGGGTTTTCTAAAACAATCATTAATCTGACTGACCCGAGGGAATACGAAGGAAATTGCGCTTTTAATAATGCTTCCGCCTCAGTAATCATTTTAGAGATATAGGCCGCTTCCTCTTCGTTTTCCAATTTAGGCACATAAAATACCAAAGCGTTGGGATTTTTCCAGTTTCTAAACAGGTGCAATGCAAAGTCATATAAATGTAGAGGAATTGGATTTCTATTTTGGAACAAGAACGTGCAAGGCAAGGCTAGCCCTGGAAATCGTTTTATGGGAAGTGCCAAGTGGTCGCCAGCCAGTGCGTAAGTTTTATTTCCGTCCTTGACGTTTAGTGTACCATCAAAACACGCCGTTAAATTCCTTGCGGCATCGATTAAGTCTTTTCGAATGGGAGTTTTGGAATCTTCATCGTCGGCACCCCACATTGGGGATGAAGACTGCTGGCTCAAAAGATCTTGAACAATTTCTGGTTCGTTTTTAATTTTACGATGGTAGGAATTCATCGCGTTGACAGCCAACTTGGCACTGTCTGGCGGTCCGAACAAGGTGACGTGCGGTCCTTTTAAAAAATCGGGAATCGGTGCAACAGGTGTTGCTTGTTTGCCATTTGCATTTCGAGCCCGACAGTAATGTGGACTTTTGGGACCAATCACAATTCGGCCGTTGTAATCTTCGAGGCCAATTACTGTTTTGTAGTCGGCATCCGTAATTTCGCGTTCAAGCGAGGTATTAAAAACAGAACACGCACTAGTGCGCTCATCGATAAATTTTCGATCTATACGACGTTGCTGTAAAACTCGCTTTAAATCGTTTTTTATTTGAGAATATAATTCTGAAAGAAATTTTAATGACTCAGCTGTTTCCAAGCCGCCACCCGTGCCGACCTCGACCATTCCTTCAACGCCTTTTATTGGATTTGCTGCTTTCAATAGATGGTCAGTTAGTTCCGGGGAAAGGTAATCGTGATAATAATCGATTTCAAAAAATGGCTTCATCTGTTAACTACCCCGATAGGTATTGTATCCAAAAGGGCTCAGCAGCAATGGAACGTGATATTTTCGCTTGATGTCGCTGATCTGAAAGGCGACCGGCACTGCTAGGAAAAATGAGTCTTGTTTGAGCCTTTTATAATAGTCTTCGATTTGAAATGTTAATCGATATTGACCAGCTTCATAGGGGCAATCAAAATTAATTCGGCCGTCCGAATTGGTTTTTTCTCTTTTGACCAAGCTCCACTGGGCGCTGTTTTGTTTCTCTAAGGTAACCAAAACATCGGCAGCCGGCGAGCCCAAATTGATATCTAGAATATGTGTGCTAATCATCTATTTGATTCCTTGTTCTTTTATAGAAATTTCTTTATCGGATTTTATTATTAATATTTGGGCTGCGATACTTAACGCAATTTCTGGAGGCGTATTGTCGCCAATGTCCAGGCCCACTGGACACTTCAGGAAATCCAATGCCTTTTGTGCGACCCCAAGGGCTGAAAGCTCGGATTTTATTCGTTGCCCCTTGATATCCGATCCGATCACACCAATAAAACGAAATCGCTCTCTTAGTTTCAATGCCATTTCCAATACGGGCACATCCGCCGAGTGACCTTGCGTAAGCGATAGCAAAAAAGTACCCTGGGGCAAAAATTTGACCTCATTTGCCAAGTCAGTGGTCAATTTAGTTTCGATATTGGAAGAATGGCCCAGTTTGTTTAGCCATTCTTGGCGAGTATCAAAAACTTTTACCTGGCAGGACCAAGTTTGCAGAATGCGACAAAGTTCTTGAGAAACATGGCCGGCTCCAAAAATAGCAATTGTCCATTGGGTAAAAAAATGAGTATCAAAAAAGAGGCTAACTTCACCTCCACAGGTCATTCCAATATCTTTTTGTAAATTATATGTCTGCAGCTGCGCAGGGACCCCGGCTTGGATAAACTCCTGTGCCAGTCTTATACAGTGGGCTTCTATTTTTCCACCGCCTACAGTTCCAAAATGTAAACCATGTTCAGTCACAATCATCTTGGCCCCAACAATTTGAGGTGCGCTGCCCTTTATTTCCACTAAGGTAACAATCACATGATTTACCTTAGAGTGACCGATTTCAAATAGTTGTTCGAGCCATCCCGTCATGGCGCACTGTCTTTCATAGCGAGATAGATTTGCTCTTGAGTCGCTGGTAGTTTTATTTTTATTTGAGAATTTTTACTGTAACTAAGGGCATTTTTCACAGCGGTCCAAACAGAAATAGACAATAACAGGGGTGGTTCACCCACAGCTTTGCTGGCTCGCACATTGCGACTATTTAGACTGTTTTCTAAAAAACGACATTTAAAAATTCGCGGGATATCATGTACGCTGGGAATTTTGTAGGTACTTGGTGAGTTAGAAAAAAGGCGGCCATTTTTATAATACAGATTCTCTGTTGTGACCCAGCCCATGCCTTGTACAAAAGCCCCCGTTACTTGGCCGTGATCGATGGCTTCATTAATAGGGCGCCCGAGATCCATTAAAATTTCAGTTCGAAGTACTTTCAATTCACCGGTCCATCGATCGATTGACACTTCGCTAGCAGCGACTCCATTTGTAAAATAGAAAAAGGGACTGCCTTGTCCCGTTTCTTTATTATAATAAATGCCGGGATATTTAAAATACCCGTGCTGCATCAAAGACTGCCGATTTAAATAAGCTTCCAGAACGACTTCTTTGAAAGAGAGTTTTTCTCCAATGTTGGCTTTGTCGAACACCAGGCCGTTTTCAAAACCAATAGATTGCCAGTTTGTGATAGCATCAATATCGATTTCAGGCGCGACTCCAGCCCCGGCAGTCGGTTTGCCTCGCCAGTTTTTTGGTCGGCCCAGCATGCTTTTGGCTATCTTTGCGAGCCGAGTTTTAATCGCCTCAGACGCTGTTAAGGCAGCCTGGCAATTGATATCGCTACCACTAGAGGCTGCCGTTGCTGAAGTATTTGGAATTTTTTCCGTAGATGTTGCCATCACTTTGACGTCATCAATGGGAATGGAAAAACAGTCGGCGACGACTTGGGCTATTTTAACATTTACCCCTTGGCCCATTTCTGTTGCACCGGTCGACACTTGAATGGATCCGTCCATGTGCACGTTCACCAAAGCACTGCCTTGGTTCAAAAAACGAGTGGTAAATGAAATTCCAAATTTTACTGCGGTGATAGACAGTCCGTGAAATGTCGAAAGACCTTCAGAGTTATGTTTTTCTATATTTTGGCGCCATTTTTTGTATTGAGTCTGATTTTCTATGTCATTAAAAAGTGTTGGCAAAACAGAATCATCAATTCTTTGCCCGTATGGGGTCGTCTGATCTTTTTGGTAGCAATTTAGTTTCCGAATTTCTAAGGAATCCTTTTTTAAAAATACCGCGATGTCTTCGATAATGGATTCAATTGTGACGACACCTTTTGGTCCCCCAAATCCACGAAAAGCCGTATTAGGCGGCGTGTGTGTTTTACAGACCTGTCCGTCCACTTTGAAATTGGGAATGAAATAGGCATTATCTAAATGAAGCATGGCCCGCTCCATGATCGCGGTCGAAAGGTCTGCATACGCGCCGCCATCAGAAAATAGTTGCGCCTTTAATGCGAGAATCTTTCCGTTTTCATCAAAACCAACTTCATAGAAATTCTTAAACGGATTGCGCTTGCCGGTCATGATCATGTCATCATCTTTGGTCAAAATTATCCGAGCCGGACGATTTAACTTTTGTGCCACCAACGCAGCAAAAACAGCAAACGGCGCCGCTTGCGATTCCTTGCCGCCAAAGGCGCCACCCATGCGCTTTACAACGCAAACGACCTGATGATGCCGAAGACCCAGCGCCTCGGCCACTAAATGTTGCACTTCGGTAGGGTGCTGGGACGAAGAATGAATTTCGATTTGTCCATCTTCCTTTGGGTAAGCTACCGACGCCTGAGATTCCAAATAAAAATGTTCTTGTCCCGCAATTTCAATATCGCCCTTGAGCCTATTTGCTGACTGTGCCAGCGCCGTATCGACATCTCCGCGCTGAATAGTCCGAGTTGGACCGATATAAAATTTGGAATCAATCGCTTTTTGCAATTCAAGAATTGGTTCCAATTCTTGAATTTCCAATTTAATTTTCGATTTGGCCAGATGAAAAATATCGCGCTTAGTGGAGGCTATAATAGCTATGGGCTCGCCCACATATTGCACAATAGAATCGGCTAAAAATACCTGATCATGAAAGATTGAGCCCCACAAATTGTGCTTCAAATCTTTGGCTGTAAAAACTCCAACAATTTCGGGAATGGCTTCACAGGCACTAACATCCAAGGATTTGATTTTTCCGTGGGCTATCGGACTATAGAACACGTCTACAAAAACTTCCCCTTGAAGCAAGGGTCGATCGTCAATGTATTCTGCCGATCCCGTAACATAGCTGCGCCCCGAATCATGAAGTGATGATTTTGCCATTAGCTAAAATTCTCCTGAACAAATCTGTCGAAAAGATCCAAACAAATGCGCTGGCGGAATTCCGCGGATCCCCTTAAATCAGAAAGCGGAGAAATAGTTTTAGCAATCATTTCTTTAGCTTGGTTTACTAAAGCGGTATCTAAAATTTTTCCCTCTAGTAGCGCTTCCACGTCGAACAAGCGTAGGGCTTTGGGGCCCACACCGCCGTAGGCGATTTTTGCTTTTTCTATTAAATTATCTTTAACTTCAAAAACAAAGCTGGAATTTACGCAAGAAATATCCAAATCTCGTCGCTGTGATATTTTAAAAAGTCCGATCTTGCTGTTAGCTGGTAATTTAAATCGAATGTTAGTGATAAATTCATCTTCGTTTAAATCAAAACTTTTGTATCCTTTGATAAATTTGGTCAGGGGCAAAACTCGCTTTCCCTTTGTGCTAAGTAACTCAACCGTCGCGTCGGCCGTTAACAAGTAGGGTGTCGTATCTGCAATGGGAGAACCATTGGCTAAATTACCAACAAGAGTCGCTGCATTTTTAATTTGAGGGGAAGCGAAAATATTTAAGAAATCAGAAAATTTTGGACTTTTGTTTTTAAGAAATGATTGCAGCGCTGCCAAGCTAACACGTGCGCCAACAACAACCTGGTCGCCATCTACACGAAGTTCGTAAAGTTCTTTAATCAAATGCAGACTCATTAATTTCAGGCCCGGACTCTTGCCTTTGTTTATTTGAACGCCGATATCGGTTGCGCCGGAAAATAATCGAACGTCAGGGTTTTTCATTTTATAGTCCGCAGCCATAGCTAAAGTCGTCGGTGCAAAAAACTCTCTTTCACCTGTCGTAATTTTTATTGGCATTTCGATATCTTCGGAAATAGTTTGTTGAAGATTTTTAAAATCAAAACAGTTACCTAGAGGTTGCACTTTACCAGTATCAACGGCCAAAGCAGCGTTAAGAATGGGCTTGTAGCCCGTGCAGCGGCACAAATTGCCCGTCAGATAGTTTTTAACTTTTTGCTCATCTATTTCAGTCGCGTTTTCATATAAATTTGTTATGGACATTACAAAACCTGGCGTGCAGAAGCCGCATTGGCCACCAAAATTTTGGATCATAGAGTCTTGAATTTCTGTTAGGCGATTGTTCTGACTTAGGCCCTCAACGCTGATGACATGGGTCATATCCATTAAAAAAGTCGTGCTTATGCAGGAATTCATCGACTGAAATTTATCTTTGTTTAAGCTTGAACTTACTATGCGTTGAAACAGTATCGTGCAGGCGCCGCAATCGCCTTCAGCGCACACTATTTTGGTACCCGTGAGCCCCAGTTGGTATCTTAAAAAATTGCTTAACGGCTGGAAAGCATCTTCGCCTTTTACTACGTGTTTTTGTCCGTTGATGGTGAGTACGACGTAATCTCTAAATTTCATAAATCCTTACTAGTAGCTAATTTTGTCCGTCTTGGTCGACCAGATTTTAAAAACAGTTAAAGCTTCATCACGCAAAAGTGATTCCATCGGTATTTTTCTTTGATTCAAAGGTTTGGGAATTTCTTGATAGATAAAATCGTCGTCAAATTTAATCGACGCCGCATCCGTTTTAGTATTGGCATAATAAATCTTGGAAATGTGTGCCCAGTAAATGGCGGACAGGCACATAGGACAAGGTTCACAGCTTGTATAGATTTCACAATCGATTAGGCTAAAGGTTTTTAACTGAGCGCAGGCTTGGCGGATAGCTTCCACTTCAGCATGAGCAGTAGGATCATTGTTGGTAGTTACTTTGTTCCAGCCCTCACCGATGATCACATTGTCTTTTACGATGACGGCTCCAAAAGGGCCTCCATTCAAAGAAACCACGTTGGTTTTAGAAAGCTCGATGGCACGTCTCATAAATTCATTTTTTTGGTTGGGCACACTAGAGTTCATAATCTATCGATTTTCTTACTTGAAAGGGAACTTTTCAAGAGAAATATCGTGAATTGGCTGATAGATTCCACGATTGGTCATTTGAAAAAATTAAAATCGATTAGCAATGCGGGCAAACTACTTTTTAACAACTGAAGTTAAATTGTCCGGGCTGCCTTTGGTAATTAAAATGTCGTCTTCGATCCGCACGCCACCAATTGAGAGCCATTTGTCCAATTCGTTCCAATTTACAAAATCTTTGAATTGAGTGCGCTTGGCAGTATCGTTGAGAATAGTTTTGATAAAATAGCAGCCGGGTTCAACGGTTATCAACATATTTTCCTGCAAAACCAAATCAACCCGTATCCGCACTCCGTTGTAAAATTTGGGATCAATATTTTCTTCCTGGCCTGTATCGCGAACTCGAAGCCCAACCAAATGACCAACACCATGGGGGTAGAAAAGTGAAATGGCGCCGGTTTCCAAAATGCTAGTTACGGAACCCTTCATTACTCCTAAGCTGACCAATCCCTCGGCAATAACCTGCGCTGTCAAACTGTGTACCTGATTCCATTCAGTTCCAATTACGCATTTTTCGATGGCGCTTTTCTGGGACTTCAAGACCAAATCATAAAGTGCTTGTTGTTGGCTTGAAAATTTTCTTGAGGCGGGAAAAACGCGCGTAATATCCACGCAATAGTCGTCAACATGAGCCCCGGCGTCGATCAAGACAAGTTCGTCATCTTTCACTTTTTTATGAGTCGGAATGGCGTGCAATACAGCTGCGTTTGTACCACTGCCGACAATCGTGTCATAGGGCATACCCTGGGCGCCCTGACGAAAAACTTCCGCTTCATACTCGATTTGAATTTCACGCTCTGTCACGCCCGGTCTTATAAAGGTTTCAATTTTTTTATAACCGGCATTGGCCATACTTGCAATCGATCGGATCAAATTAACTTCCTCGGGATCTTTCAGTCGTCGGCATTTATCAAACTTTTCTTTCAATTTAAAATACAAATCTGAATTTGTAGTCAGTGGTAAATCAATGTGTTTAGTCGTTGGCTGCCCGAGGGCGATTATCGTTTTAAATTTATTCTGCCGAAGAAACTCGGTAAGGGATTGGACATCTTTGCCATTAAAAGTAAACGGCTCCATTCCTTCCCAGATACTTTCATCTTTTGTAACAGGAAGAATAAAATCTATCCAACCAATTTCTTTAGAAAAAAATGTAACCCCAAAATTGCGGCGATACCCAGATAACCAATAATAAGAAGGGTGAGGCATAAACGCGTAAGATTGATCCAACCCCCCGGGTTTCGTGATAGGCTCTCCACAAAAAACCAACACACATTCATCCGGTTTTAAAAGTGATTTCCATTCTGTTTCTGTGCGTTCGCGGCGTCGAGATATTGTTTTTTCATTAAATGTCGTCATAAATTGATTGTTTCCCAAAGTTCCTATTAAATCTAGATCTAAGTAGAGTATCCTTTTTCCTAGTGGTCTTATAGAATGTTATTATGATTCATGCAGTAATTGTTTTAATATTTGCTTTCGCAATTGGTCAGTTGATCATCTACACCACGAATGACAAATTTGCTGTTCACCGGGACCCGGCCGCTATCAGACAGACTTATGATTTTACCAATCTCAACGGGTCGGCGTTGGACATAGCGCTCAAACAAAAAGTTTTGGGCGATCTTGAAATAGTTAAAACAGCAGGTAATTTCGGGGTTTCCTTTGGTCATTTCGCGTTTTCTACATCGGACGGCCAAAAGTTTTTAGGCTGTGAATACTACGAAAAAGTAGTCGCCGTGTTTGAATCAGAGGGCACCGCGGTCAACGGCGAAAAGGCGACAATGGAAGTCTCGGCACCCTGCAAATATTCAGACAATTTGGCTAAAATCAAAGCCGGTCTTGTGCCGATTAAAAAAATAATGGCCGAAGTGCCGCAAGATGGTGAAATGAGCTTTCAGGGCGAAATTCCGGTAAATATAAAGTTTCAAAACTTAAGCGATTCATGGCCTACGCAGTGGCATATGATTACCGTTCGAATGGAGTCGCCGCAGTACGTTTTCATAATTGATAGAAATGAAATTGTAAAGATAATGGGCCAGCCATTGTTAATTCGAATCGACTGATTAGTATAAAATCACAAATATCAATTATCAGAAACCGACTTGGGGCTTTGAAAAAAAGAAGTTCCACTTCTGGCAGGCAGTGGGTACAAACACTGCTAGAAGCGGAACGTTGTAATAACTCTAACTTTCTCAAATTATTAAAGGTGCAAAGTTATTGCCAATATCGTTTTGAGACGCAATTTTAAAATCGAAATCATTACCGATTTATATTGAATAGGCTCTGTTTTCAACTGTCTGTCTCTTTCTGAGTCGCAGAAATAATAGACAACACAATGTAGACTTTTTAACTGTGTCATAATTTTTCATGTCATAATTTTTTCAGTCCCCGTTTCTTGCGTTTGAATAGATTGATTGTGCATCCTAAATTTGATAGTCAAGAGTATGATTTTTCCAAGTATAAAAAGTCCTTTCTGGGCTCCAGGAGGACACTCGCAAACCTTAATTGCCCATTTGTCTGGCTCCGATGTTCGTTTTGAAGATGAAAATAAAAAACTAATTTCCTGTATTGATGGAGACGACCAGCTCCTTATAAAATACCATTTACGTGACACAAATCGATGGGTTTTACTTGCCCACGGCCTGGCTGGGGATAGCGAATCCAATTACATAAAGCGGATGACCCGACTTGGGTTAGATAGAAATATTTCGGTTGCACGTTTTAATCATCGAAATTGTGGTGAGTCACTTGGGTACGCTGGCGAAACCTATCATGCAGGTCGTGGTGAAGATATTTATGCCACGGTTAAATGGATTAGATCCCAATATCCAAAAAGTGAGATTGTCGTGGTCGGGTATTCGCTTAGCGGTAACACAGTGTTAGATATGCTGGTGCGATTTGAAAGTCAGATCCAAATTAAAAATACTATTACGGTTAATGCCCCGATTGATTTAACAGAAACTGCAATTCAGATCGGTAAGCCAGAGAATGCAGTTTACAATCAATATTTTGTTCAGCTTTTAAGATTGTTTAATTTCAATTTAGCTAAAAAATTGAAAACTGGTCTCGGTAAAGCAATTAGGGAAACAAAAGTCCCAGTTTTCGCTACGCTGACAGATTACGATCAACTTTTTGTGGCGCCCCTTAGTGGTTACAAGGACGCCTGGGACTATTACAAGCAGTGTTCGACCGTTAACCGTCTAGATTCCATTAAATCGCCAGTGACGATGCTTATGGCCAAAGATGACCCAATTATTCCATCTTGGATTTACACAAATAAAAAACTGAATACAAATTTTAATTTAAGACTAGAATCTACGGGTGGGCATTTAGGATATTTAACAAAAACCAAAATTCCACTTAATGACAATCGTTGGATGGATTGGTTTTTAATAGAAACTATTAATGATAGCTTTAGTAAATAATAGCGTCAGGGTGCAGGTCTACTGCAAGTTTCATTTCTTCATCATTTAGCAACGGCCCTAAAAAAACATATTTTTTTCTACGTTTCATTTCGGCAACCAACGGCTCGTCGGCTAGTTTCCTTGCTAAATAGGTGAGCGGGGCAACAAAGACGTCGCCTCGAACGGAAATAGCTGGCTCCAGGTAAAGAGTCGAAAAGGATTTAACACGACTGACTTCAGAAATAGAGGTTCCATAGATCCACATTGGGCGAATTTCTTTGATTGCTTTGATAATGATGTCGATAGTCGAATTGATCATAATTCTATCTGCTAAAGAATTCGCTTCTACAAAGGCGACGACTTCCTTGTGGATATCTATATCATTTGAAAGGACATTGAAAACAAACTGTGACTTGGGAAAGGTTTTTACGACTGAATCTAGTGGAACAATTTCAGACCAGAAAGAATTGAGCTCATCCATCGTGTAACTGTGTATATATTTTCCTTTGAATTTATTTTTTTCTTTAGTCCACGTTAAAAAAGTATCGATATCAAATCCATAGTCCGAAATTAATTTTTTATCCGCTGTAATATAAATATTGATCCAAATTATTTTAGGTAAAGGATCGGTGGATTCAGGTTTGACCAAAAAAAGGGTACCATGACTAGGCGAAAAACTAAAATGCTTAGGATTCAAAATAGGTATCAGAACAGGACTATTCTGTACGGCCGCCGATGGAGTTTCAAAAAAAGGATGTTCAAATTTACGATAAGGAAGGGCCAGGCCCCAAAGTCTTAGAATAACGCCAATTATAAACGCAATTAAAAGAGTTCCTATGCTAATTCCTAATAACCGCATTAATCACCAAAGCCTATAACAAGTTAAAATAACTAATAATTACAAAAACTAAAGCTAATTATGGCAAAAATCAATATACGTTAAAAAAAGACGTATTTGACTTGAAAAATGATATAGTATCAATTAGTTTTCAGCTAGGTTTAGCCAAAATTGACCTAATAAGCAAAGACATTATTTTGCAAACAATCAGGAAGCAAAGCTGGCAATAAAGCAGGCAAGGAAATTGAGTGATAAAACTGAGTCGTAAAATGGAATATTCACTGGTCGCACTAAGACATATGGCAGGTAAAATTCCTGGTGAGCGGACGTCGGCAAAAGAGATTTCAGATAAATTCCATACGCCATTTGATGTCACAGCCCGTGTCATGCAGGCGCTAGCAAATAATGGACTTTTGAAATCTGAACACGGCCCGCTTGGAGGCTATTCAATTGCAAAGGATATGAGCCGCGTTTCTTTTTACGATTTACTAGAAATTATCGAAGGACCAACTCAAATCGTTAAATGTTTGCAGAAAGATGAAGCGTGCGACGTGCAAGCTCATTGTAATATCGCCTCGCCAGTTCAGACGTTAAATCAGAAATTGGTGCAGTTCTATTCAAGTTTAAAGCTAAAAGAACTCGTGATGAGTGGTGCGCATGGAAAATAAAAAACCAGCAATCGATGCCGTTCAAGAGGACTACAAATATAAATACGGTTTTGAAACTGATATTGAATCCGACTCAATTCAAAAGGGACTTAACGAAGCTATTATTCGATTGATTTCAAGTAAAAAAAACGAGCCATCTTGGATGCTTGACTACAGATTAAAAGCATTTGCTCACTGGCAGACGTTAACAGAACCAACTTGGTCAGGATTGCGATATCCAAAAATTAATTTTCAAGACATCTGTTACTATTCCGCACCTAAAAAGAAAGACGGACCAAAATCTTTAGATGAACTGGATCCAGAACTCATTAAGACATTCGAAAAATTAGGCATACCGCTGGGCGAGCAAAAACGCATCTCTGGGGTGGCAGTAGATGTTGTGTTTGATTCTGTGTCTGTTGCCACGACTCATAAAGAAGAACTGGATAAAGTGGGAGTTGTGTTTTGTTCCATAAGCGAAGCGATCAAAACACACCCAGAAATGGTGCGAAAATATTTAGGTTCCATTGTGCCTTATTCGGACAATTTTTATGCTGCCTTAAACGCCGCAGTTTTTACCGACGGATCTTTTTGTTATATTCCTAAAGGTGTTCGTTGCCCCATGGATTTGTCCACGTACTTTAGAATAAATGCTAAAGACACGGGTCAATTTGAACGAACTCTACTTGTGGCTGACGAGGGGTCGTTTGTGAACTACCTAGAAGGTTGCACGGCTCCCCAACGAGATGAAAATCAATTGCATGCGGCGGTTGTTGAATTAATTGCACTTGAAAATGCCGAGATAAAATATTCGACCGTGCAGAACTGGTACACCGGGGACAAAGAAGGCAAGGGTGGAATTTATAATTTTGTAACAAAACGAGGAAAGTGTGCTGGGCGAAAATCAAAAATTTCCTGGACGCAGGTTGAATCTGGGTCAGCAATTACCTGGAAATACCCTTCGGTAATATTACAGGGAGATGAATCCGAGGGCTCCTTCTATTCTGTCGCCCTAACGCATGATCATATGCAGGCCGACACGGGCACAAAAATGATTCACATTGGAAAAAACACCAAGAGCACTATTATTTCTAAAGGTATTTCGGCAGATAAATCGTCCAATGCCTATCGGGGCCAAGTTAAAATAATGCCATCGGCTGACAATGCCAGAAATTATTCGCAATGCGATTCAATGCTAGTAGGCACTAAATCGTCAGCCCACACGTACCCGTATTTGGATGTAAAAAACAAATCCGCACATGTGGAACACGAAGCTACCACCTCTAGAATAAGTGAAGATCAATTGTTCTATTTGCAGTCGCGCGGATTAAATATGGAAAAATCCATTTCAATGTTGGTAAACGGTTTTTGTAAAGATGTCTTTAAGCAGCTGCCTCTGGAATTTTCGGTAGAGGCAGTTAAATTGATCGAAATGAAATTAGAAAACTCAGTAGGGTAATGGGGTCGTATGCTAGAAATTAGAAACTTAAAGGCCGAAGTCGATGGCAAAGAAATTCTTAAAGGTTTGGATCTATCAGTTCACGCCGGCGAAGTTCACGCCATAATGGGACCTAACGGTTCAGGTAAAAGTTCGCTTTCAAAAGTAATCGCCGGGCATCCCGCCTACACGGTGACTGCGGGAGAAATTTTATTTGATATCAATTTTACCGCAAAAAATATTGCTGATTTAGAGCCAGACGTGCGAGCTAAAGAAGGTATTTTCTTGGCGTTTCAATACCCTGTTGAAGTTCCAGGGGTCAGTAATTTTAATTTCCTAATGACGTCTTTTAATTCAATTTTGGAACATCAGGGATCCGAGCCTTTGACTGAAGTAGAGTTTCGAAAATATTTAGTAAAAAAAATGGAAATAATATCACTTCGTCCTGATTTTTTAGAACGGGGAGTGAATTCGGGCTTTTCTGGTGGTGAAAAAAAGAAAAATGAAATTCTGCAGATGGCTGTGCTGGCGCCTCGTTTATCAATTCTTGATGAGACCGATTCAGGGCTTGATATTGATGCCCTAAAAGTGGTTTCTGAAGGTGTAAATAAATTTAGATCAAAGAATAACGCCATCATTTTGATTACTCATTATCAAAGGCTTTTAGATTATATTAAACCTGATTTTATTCATGTTTTACATCAGGGTCGCATTGTTAAAACCGGTGGGCCAGAGCTAGCCCTTGAACTCGAAAAAAATGGCTATGATGGGTTTTTGCAATGAACATATTGAACTCTTTTGATTCTTTTTTAAATGAAGCAAAAAAAACCAGATCTGCTATTGATCTGGATTCTAAAGTGCGGTCCAAAGATCAATTGCAACTTCAGGGATTGCCGAGCCGCAAAGACGAAGCTTGGCGAAATACATCGCTAAAATTTTTGAGTGACCATAATTTCAAGCCCGCACTGTCGGCCCCTGAAGTTTCCGTAGAAATTAAAAAGATTTTTCTTGAAAAATCGATTCCTAATTCGCAAAAGATAGTTTTTATAAATGGGTTCTGTGTGTTAGAGCTTTCGAAATTTAATTCTAATTCAATTGTTCTGGATCAGAAATTAGAAATTAAAACACAGTCAGCGGACGATGTGTCAAAACTGAGTCGGTCCCTAAATGATATTTATAATTTGAATCCGGTTGAGATTATTATAAATGATAGTCAAGAATCGCCGCTTCAAATTTTTAATTTTGCTGCGGCAGTAGGCACTACTGAAGCAATTGTTTCACCTAAAATCAAAATAGTCCTAAAAGAAAATAAAGAAGCTAAAATTGTTCTGACTCAAACTGGCCTTATAGGATCGTGTTATTTCAACAACGGGCACTTTTTGTTTGATATTGAAAAGGACGCGCGATTGACCGTGGTTAACCATATCGACCAAAGCGCAAATGCGTATCATTTTGACACCGTAACAATGTCGGCGGCATCAGCTTCAAATATAAAATATTTTGAATTGAATTTTAACGCACTAGTGACCCGTCATGAATTTGTTTTAAATCTCAATGGCCAGCATATTCAGTCTCAAATTCTTGGTGCGTCCTATTTGAAAGCGAAACAGCATTGCGATAGTCAAACACTGATTAGCCACAATCAAAGCCATTCCCAATCCGAGCAAATCTACAAGGCATTGCTAGATGATGATTCGCGCAGCGTATTTTCAGGGACAGTTTATATAGCCCAAGGCATCGTCAAAGCCGATTCGGTACAACTAAACCAAAATTTATTGTTATCAGACCGGGCCGAAGTGAATAGTAAACCGATTTTAAGAATTTACGCGGATGACGTTAAGGCCAGTCATGGATCTACAATGGGGCAAGTTCAAGAGGACGAAATTTTTTATCTTCAGTCTCGTTCAATTAGCCGTGCCAAGGCTATAGAACTTTTGGGGCAAGGTTTTTTAAATGAAATTGTTTTTCGTTTAGAGTCAGAAGAATTAAAGCACTATTTTTCTAGCGAGCTTCTTACGCAGATGGGTAACCACAGGAAGGCTCAACCAAAGGCATTAAATTGATTAAAGACGTTAACACTATTCGAGCACTATTTCCTGCTTTAGGCCAGAAGGTCAATGGTGCCGATTTGGTATACTTGGACAGCGGCGCCACAACGCTAAAGCCATTGCCTGTAATTGAGCGGATCAACCACTACTATTCATTTGAAAATGCAAACGTGCATCGCGGTGCCCACTACCTTAGCCAGCGCGGCACTGACGAATTTGAGAAATCCCGGAGGCTAGTTGCTGATTTTATCAATGCTCGTGAAGACTCCGAAATTATTTTTACGCGCGGAACTACGGAATCCATAAATCTTGTGACTAACTCTTATGGCCGTTCTTTTTTGAAAGAAGGCGACGAAGTTATCTTATCAATCTTAGAACATCATGCAAATTTAGTTCCTTGGCATGTTCTAAAGGCAGAAAAAGGAATTGTAATAAAATTTATTTATTTGAAAAAAGACGGTCATTTAGATTTGGGTCAGTTGCAAAATCTAATTTGTTCCAAAACAAAAATGATAGCGGTAACTGGCTGTTCGAATACCCTGGGAACTTTTACTGAATTAAATGCCGTAGTTAAAATGGCACGACAAGCTTCCGTCAAAGTATTGGTGGACGCAGCCCAATTGATTGCTCAAAAAGCAATCGACGTTCAAACTTTAGATTGTGACTTTTTAGTGTTCTCTGGTCATAAGCTCTTTGGCCCAACGGGTATTGGAATTTTGTATGCGAAGAAAGAAATTTTGGAACAAATGCCGCCCTATCAGACGGGTGGGTCAATGATTTCTGAGGTTACCGAACAAGCAACGACTTATTTGAAAGCGCCATTTCGCTTTGAAGCTGGCACGCCTCATATCGCGGGAGTTATAGGACTGATGGCTGCCATAGAATTTTTCAAAGGGATCGACCCGCTTTGGTTGCGCGCCCATGAAGATCAATTAAATAACCTCGCTACCAGAGAATTGGAAAAAATCGACGGGGTAGTTGTTTACGGTGCCAAAGAAAACAAAGCGCCAATTATTTCGTTTAATTTAACCGGCGCCCATCATTCCGACGTTGCCGCGTTAATGGATCAGCAGGGGGTAGCAGTGCGGTCCGGGCATCATTGTACACAGCCATTGATGAAGGCATTAAATATTACGGGCACCGTTCGCGCCTCTTTTTCAATTTACAATAATGAAAATGATGTAGCGGCCTTAATATCTAGTGTGAAAAAAGCAAAGGAAATATTGTTATGAGTGAAAATTTTGATTTGTTGATTCGTATACAAGAAACTCCGAATCCAAATGCTTGGAAATTTGTTCTAAATAAAACAGTTTTATCTGACGGGAAAGCAACCTATGCGGACTCCCAAGAAGCCGAAAACAATCTACTAGCCCGAAGTTTATTTGAAATTCAAGGCATTAGGCAGGTCCATTTTTTTCAGAATGTTGTAACCGTTACCCATGCCTTTGATTGTGAACCTGACGACATTCATAAAAATGTGACGGCCGTTCTAGAAACCCGAATGCCAATGCACAATCCATTGCAAACCAAAGTTGATGAAAAAAAATTGGCTCGGGAATCGCTGTCACCACAGGTGCAGCAAATCGAAACTATTTTGGACAATACGATTCGCCCAGGTCTGCAAGGTGACGGTGGGGATTTGGCCGTTATTAAATATGAAGATAACAAACTGTATGTCTTATATGAAGGCGCATGTGGAACATGTCCTAGTTCGACTTCGGGCACACTTATGGCCATCGAAGGCATTTTACGCGAACAATTCAATGAGAAGATCGAAGTAATACCAATGTAGTTTTTTTTGACAGCCGCGAAGTTTTTTCAGGGGCTCTTTAGTTTATTCAAAATTATCGGGAAAGATTCAATAATATCGCCTAAAATAGGGCAAACCCATATCTTTTTTAGGAGTCATCAATGCAAAATTCTAGCAAAATAATATTGGCAGTTTTAGGTTTTATGATTTTTGCCATTTCAAGTACTTCACAAGCTCAGGCTGTAGCTCAGGCCGGAAATCAATGCGTGGATGGAAAAGCGGGTGTTTTAAGTTGCCTTAATCCCGATGGCAGCGACGACGGGGTTGTAGAAGATGTGCGTTTGTACATTAACGAAGAGCAAAAATGTGTTAGCGGAAATGTAACTGCTGTTGATAAATCCATTTCGGGCTTTGTTTTCAGTGAATCTGGAAACGAAGTCGTATCAAAAATTGCATTTTCAAAAGTAAGAACTGGATATGTCGATTTATATAATAATAACAAATCGCTAGTGATGCCAACGTCAGCCACAATTACCAACGGTAAATCGATTTTCAATTTGACCGTTACCAATGTCATAGAAGCTAATTACGATGGTGCGGATGTAGAAACTCAATGGCACTTTGTTGGTTCATTTCAAAAAACCGATTTAGAAGGAAAAGTCCTCTCAGCAGGTAGATTGGCTTGTTCCTTGTTATAAGGATTTTGTTATCTTTGAATTTTCGAATCGTCAGATCTTAGATCTTTTGGGCTTTCACTTGAAAGATCTAAGCGTTGCAATTTTTCTGAATCAAATCTCTGCTTGGCAAGAAATTCGTGCGAATCTTCTGGGCGACTTGATAAAATGGCCACATTGCTAAATGCGTTTTCGCCAATTTTTGTTGTAGCCGATAAACTAATTAATTTTTTTTCTGCTTTTGTATAGCCGCTTACTTTTATTTTTACGGTTACAGGGACTTCGGTTGTGACAGATTCCAGCCGGCCTTCTTTGTCGCCTTCTATGATCGATACGCCTTCTGGTAAAAGCCACTCATAAGTGATCACGTTGTTGGATGTCTTTAAAAGAGTAATAAATCCCGAAATTTCGGCGACTTCATTTGGTCCGTCCGGAACTTCATTGGATTCAAGCTGAACATTTACAAAAGATAGTGATTTGCCCATTTTCGCATGCATCAGCACTGAACTCAAATTGGCACTTTGTGTAACGGTGTCTTGAAACACCAGATAGTCGGCAGAGACATACCCAATGCCAAACATAGCGATAAAAATGAAAACAAACATTATAAATCCGCTTCTATATTTTTTTAATACGTTGGACATAGATCCCTCTGGTTAGACCCTGTTATTTTTTGAACTCTGTATTTTGCATTCACGCCGACCGAAGCCGATGTTTTACCGTAGGTGTTGGCTTTGACATCAAGCAAGTACACTCCGGGAGTCAGCTGACCCAATGTTATGGATTCCGAGCCGTTTTCTAAAGAGCCAAAGGCTCGTGTGCTTTTCTTAACGATGTCATCGCTTTGAAGTCCCGACTCTTTTTCTTTATATTCGTCAAAGTATGTGTAACCTTGCCTGTATAGATACAAATCTAAATCGACATTGGCAGAGGTTGGACAGCCTGAATCATTAGGGCCCGTGGCGTTTGTCACAGCGGCATTACATTGGAAATAAGCAATTTGAACAGTGGCATTCGAATCGATATCTGACTGTGTGACATCCAAGCGATAAAAATCGTTCGAACGCTCTTGATTGGACATTTTGTAAATCGGGCATTGTGATCCATAGCATGCTGTCTTATCGGCAACTGGGGAAAGGTCTTTAAGCGCACAGGTATTAATTGTCGTTTCAGAAACTGTGTTATTGTACTCTTTAAAAGTTTTTTGCTGCATTTCATTACCAAGAACAGCATTCCAATAAGTTGTGTTTCCTGAATACGAACTGCTGACAATTTGATCGAGCCTATAGTTAAGCAAGTGAACTGACCGAAATACTTTTGAAGACGAATGAAATCCATAAACTGGATCTATAAAAACGTTCCAAATCTCCTTAAACGGAATTCCTGCGCCATAGGGCTGCGATGCTGACGCTGTGGATATTATTTTAAAAAGTGTGCGAGTAATGGAAAGCTCGCGAAAATTTCCTTCACCTGCAGCTGAAGATCGGTCATAAAGAGTGGTGGTTCCATCATCATTCAATTTAAAATAAACATTTTGTGCACACGTACCAGTTTCTTGCGGATCATTGCAAAATCCAGAGGTGTCCAAATAGAAATTAGTACCTTGGGCTGCCGCTTGAAAAAAATTTGCGAAACCCTCACTCCATGCCAGACGAGGATCGATAACCGCGTCACCGTTATGATAGCCACCAGGCGAATCGGTTTTACCATAGACGTCTTCTAGAAAATGTCCGTATTCATGAACAATTACGCTGGGGTCAAAGTGATCGGTATCGACTTGGCTTACATTGCCATCTTTGCCGCCAAGAATATAAAGTTTGCGTTCACCCGGCTTATAAAAGGAAAGTAAGTTATTAGGGTAACCAAAATAAGAATAGGGATTAAAGCCAGCTTTCCAATACACAGTCACTTTTTCTGCTGTCCAGTTAGGATCGGCAATTTGAGTCCTGATATATTGATTTGCTTTATAAATAGAAGCCAAAATATTAAAAGCACCGCCTTCTAGTTTAGGCGATTGTGACAGCCGCGCATAAGCGACAATTTGGACTCCAGAAATAGGGTCGTTGCCTGAAGTTACAGCGGCTTCTACAGAATACGGTTGATTAAGGCTAGTATCTTCCAAAACACTGATTTTTAGTTTCGCATTCAAAGCGCGCGATAAAACTTGTACTCGCAGGGCGCCCATATTTTTATCTACTTGAAGCGAAAAATTACCGCTGGCATCTGTGTTACTGCATTGAACGATTTCACCATTTCCATTTAGAACTTGAATTTCCGCAAAGGGAATCACAGCGCTCACGGGATTTCCAGTCAAAGCGTAGATCAAGCCTTGGCTGCTTGTGGTTGCGCCTGCTTGTCGATATTGATAAGTGGCTGTGCCCGCCACGGTAATGGGATTTCCGTAGGCTTTTACTTCTAGGCAATTGGCAGTTTCAGATGCGCTGGGGGATGCTGAACCTTGGTCGTCCCCGCCTCCACTCTTAGAGCAGGAAATTGATATACCAACCAATAGTAGAGCCACCAGACGCAGTTTGAAATTTGCCATGGTAATTTATCGGACTATTGGCCTAGGACCTAAGTACTTTTTTGGCCTATTTTGAGATAAAAATGAATAAATTTGGCATGTTTTTTACTTGTCTTTAGTCCTATAAAATCCAGAATGGGGTATGAGTCAAAATCTGGCTAAAACTCAATCCATGTATCGCGAGATACTTATTGAGACAAAAAATCGATCCTATTTGGGAATGACAATTAACATATTGTTTTCACTACTCCTTTTGGTAACGGTCGACAGACTTTATGGACTTAAGTTTGGCTTTTCAGTTCTGGTGTACTTGATATTGTTTGTTAGTCTTATTCGTTGGATTCATTTGATTTCCTTTGATCGTTTTACCCTTAAAATATGGCATTTGATTTTCAGTTTTATGATTACGCTCACAGGTGCCTTGTGGTCGTATCTGATCTATGTGGTTTTGGACCTGTACCATAGTGACATTAAAATTGTTACGCTGATAAATATGATTTTTTCAGGAATGTTAGCGACCGTGTCCTTTAGTTTGGCGCTTTCAAAACGAGATTACTATTTGTTTGGCAGCCAAATCATGCTGGGGCCACTTTTGTTTTTTCTGCTAAACAACGAGCCGGATCTAAATAGTGGATTTCTTTTTGCTTCTTTGGCGATGTTTTATGTTCTGATTTCGCTTGTACGACGAGACTATTGTAAGCAATGGTTTAATGTACTTCATCAAAGAAACGAAATGAAATTAATAATCAATTCGTTTCCAGGTGCTGTGTCTATGATAAAGGATAAAAAGTATATCTATGTGAACGACCTAGTTTGCAAATACAGCGGCATTCCTGTTGAAAAATTTGCTGGATCCACAGTAGGTTTTGCCCGAACAAATAATTCCTTTTCTACAGTTTATGAACTATTTGAACAATCGCGCCAAAAAAGTTTGACTCAAGAAGTTTCGTTAATGATCGGTGGAATCACTAAATTATATCTACTAATTTTAAAACGAATGGAAGAAGACGATTCCATCGTAATTGCGATCACTCTTGATATTCACGATCAACGACAAAATGAAATGGCCTTGCAATCGGCTGCTAAAATGGCGGCTTTAGGGGAAATGTCTAGTAGCTTAGCCCATGAAATCAATAATCCTTTGGCCGTAATTTCAGCCCAAGTAACCCAACTTTCAAAGGCAATCGAGGCTCAAAATCTGCCACAAGCAGATAAAAATAAATTCGAAATTGGACTGCAAAGAATTTACAAGACAGTTTTTAGGATTTCGGAAATCATAAAAGGACTGCGCCAAATTGCGCGAAATGATGCCGGTGATCCAAAGGAAATGGCCACCATTCAAGATATTGTAAAAGAAACGATCTCATTGTGTGAAACTAAATGTCGTACTCATGGAATTGAAATTCGTTTTACATTGCCTAACGAGCTAATATGGATTGAATGCCACCCCGCACAGATGTCGCAAGTGATTCTGAATCTAGTTAACAACTCTATTTACGCGATTGAAGCTCAGGAAGATAAATGGATTGAGGTTTCAGTCGAACAAGTTAATGGCAAAGCATCAATAAAACTCAAAGATAGTGGCCTTGGCATAGATAAAAATGTGGTTGATCAAATCATGACACCATTTTTTACCACGAAACCAACTGGAAAGGGCACTGGCCTGGGACTAAGTATTTCTAAATCTATAATCGATCAACACTTCGGCGAATTTTACTATGATAAAGCTGAAAAAAATACGACGTTTATGATGATTATTCCAGTAGCCTCATCATCAAAAATTTTAGGCTAAAGCTTAATTTGATTCTTTAAATATTCAGTTATTAAAAATACCGAAACCGAGTTTCCACCTTGCGATTTCTTGCCCTGTGAAGTCACCCATAGATATTTACCATCCGGTGAAATAGACAGTCCGACTGGATAGGAATCCACCGGAACACGCCCTAGAACCGACAGATCCGACGTTTTGGCAATTATAACTTCGCTGCCATTATTTGATGTCAAAAAGAGGTAATCAAATTTTGGGTGAACTTTAAAACTTCGCACCCCTAAACCAATAAATTTTTTTGCAAATTTGAAATCGGTCCCGGTGATATCAATTTTTTGACCCTTGGCTTTTTCAAAGAGCTCAATCATTTCCTTAAAGCCGACTTTGACGATAGTGCCTGAAGAATTGCATCCTATAAATAAGTCCTTACCATCTTTGGAAAAGTGAATGTCTCGTGGGCCCGGTTGCAAGCCCATGACGGTGCCCAGAAATTCAAATTTGTCGTTTTTTCCAATTTTGTAGATACTGATGCCCCCGCCTTTCATGCGGGTTACAAATAGATATTGGCTATCAGGACTGAACGCCAACCCTCGAACGCAAAATCCACAATCTTTGTCGCGATTAGCTTTCAAGTTTTTTAAAAACTGCTTTTTTTCTACAACTAGTAACTGATGCTCCTTAAATCCTTCAAAACTGGCTGATTGAATATTGTAAATACCAACGGTATTGTCGCCCCAATTTGAAATGCCAAGCCACCTTTGATCCGGAGATTTTTCAATATATTTTGAAATAGGTCCGGTTCCCATTATTCTAACAATCTTCTTTTCGGCAATATCAATGACCGCCACAGCAGACGTCAGTTGTCCCATTTGGTCATAATTTTTTCGATAATAGGTCGTCCACAAATATTTACCTTTGTGAGTTGTGACACTTTCTACTGGCTTACCGCTGAATCCTTCGGCCATTTTAGTGTCTTTTTTATAACCGAAAGGAGGACTTTTATCGGCTAAATCGGACACATCCTTCTTACTAAATCGGTGCTTGATGACTGCCTGCTTTTCTGAACCATCACTTTTGAAAAAAAGTGTCTCCGATCCTTCGAGCGATTGAACAAACGCTAATTCTGAAGAATCAGAAAAAGACACAGATTTGGGTGAAAAGATGTCCTGATCATAGTGATCTTTAGTGTACTCTGGTTTAGGATTATACGATTGCCAGCGATGCACGAGGCTGAGTTTGACAGGCGATTCTTCTGGCAAAGACTGACTGAATAATTCCACATTTTTTCTAAATTGGTTAGTTTTGGCACCGCTATTTACAATTTTCAAATTTTCTTTCGCAGCTGGCATAAATTGGGGAATTAGCTTGTGGCCAGGATCAAATTTTAGAGCTGCTTCCCAGTTCGTTACAACTTTTTGCCATTCGCCAAGCTTCCAGTAGGACCAACCAATTTCATAATACGCGTCGCTGCAATTTGAATCGCTTTTGATAGCGGCGCTATAAAATTCTATGGCCTCTAAAGTTCGATTGCCGCCTTGGGCACTGAAGCCGCTTTTAACTTTTTGATCGGCTAGTTTATCCTCGCACTTTGGAATCTCGCCAGACCAGCTGAACGCCGCAAAGTAAAAAAAGAGATTTAATATCGGCATAGTGCTTTTCCAAAGTCATAGTTAAAATAAATTTTCCATTTGTAATGAAATAATTTTTCGTTTTCGGACAATTGCTTACGAGCAAAGTTAATTTGTTTTGAAATATTTTTATTCATACTAAATTCAATCGTTTGCAATTTTGCGGATGAGGATGGTTTTCGCGCACGCTTTTCAATTTTCAAATGGCCTTTCAAAAGTGAAATTTGATCTGCGAAACTTCTAATTTTGTTACAATCCTCAAGAAAGTTTTCAAATCGCTCGTTCTCTTTTAAAAATTCATTTTTCAATTTCTTAAACAGATAAATAAATCGTCTTTCTTCGCCCAAATTGTGGGCAATGGCAGCCAGAGTCCTCGATGAACTGGGATAAATGGGGGACAGAGCCAGTCTAAGTTCATAAATTGAGGACATTTTAAAATCCGCTTGTAATGCGGAATCACAATTTACTTCTCTTTTAGATATCTGGACGGCGTTTGTAACTTCGGTCGACAGAATTTTAAAGCGTTCCGTAGGAAATGTTTCAGGCAGAAGCGTTCTAAATTTGGAAAGATGATTCTGTAAGATTAAACTCAAGTCATCCGCTTGGTATTGACACACCAATCTGTTATTTACAGACCGTCCTTCCATCTTGAGTAGATAGACCCCTGCTAATCCAATACAGACCAAAAAAAGACCTATACGCACCATAGCCATAGTTTCGGTCGATTCTAAAAGATAAAAACTGGACCTTTGACTAAAGTAAGAATCGCTCGATTTCCCCGATAGGTAAGTATGAAATTGAGCCTGTCTGATTTTTCTGAAATTTCAAATTTATTTGCCGTTCCCATCCTGATTTTGAATCCGGCAACCGGTATCATTTTGTACTGCAATGAATACTTTGAAGAACTGACCGGCAAAACATTCGACCAAGTCAAAGACAAAGAGGTCTATGATCTTTTTGTGGCTCAAAATCGCAAAAAAATAGATGCTATTATTTCATTGGCGGACGGAGACAAAAATTCTGTTAGGATTAGCGAAAAAGATTTGGAGATCAAGCGCCGATCTGGCCGAAAAAGCCCAGTGGACGTGTTTTGCAAGGCGGTTCAGGTTACCAAAATGAAGGTCCTTGTATTTTCCTTGATTGATCTTTCAGAGGTCAGAGAAAAACAACAAGAACGTGAGTTTTTGATAAATCAAAATTTGCGCTCGGCAAAACTAGCAGATTTAGGTAGGTTGGCACAGGGTATTGCCCATGAATTGAATAATCCCTTAAGCGTAATTGTGGGTAATATTGATTTACTTTCAGATAGCGTATCGAAAAAGGAATTCAATTCAGAACTGATAAGAAAAAGTTTAAATTCAATGACCAAAAATTCTCAACGGATGTCATTGATTGTTCGTAAGTTGCTAAATTTTTATAAAACAGAAGACGTAAATTTTAAAGAAGCGACCAGTACCGATATAATTCGTGAAATCATCAATGAGAGCGAATATTATTTAAATTTTAACAAAATCAGTTTATATATCGATTTAACAGAAGTTAAAATAGTATGTGACCCAGTATATATAAAACAGGTTCTTTCAAATTTGATGAAGAATGCTATCACGGCTATCGAAAGCTCTCCGTCGCCTAAAGTAATAACTATTCGATCAGAAGACGTTTTGGGCGAATATGTTATTTCAATTAATAACAATGGCGTACCAATGTCAGAAGAAGTAAAAAATAAAATTTTTACTCCGTTTTTTACCACTCGCGATATTGGTGAGGGTGTGGGTTTAAGTCTTTACCTTTCTGAAAAAATAATGAAAATTCACCATGGTAGCATGACCTTTGATAGCAATTATAAAACAGGTACAACATTTTTTCTACATTTTCCAAAATCAACTGCAGATCTAGATGTCGGACCAGAGTCTAAAATTCTCATCGTAAGTCAGGAAAATTCGTTTCGCACTTTCTTGGCAAATAAACTTGAACAAGATAAGTTTAAAATTTTAGAAGCCCAAGGATTAATAGACGCAAAAAATCTTTTTCACTATCCTTTGTCCGCTATGATTTTAGATGCCAGCGATGCGGAACTTATTAAGAGTTCTTTGTTCGAGGACCTTGTTAGCCTCAATACTCAGTTTCCTATCATCGTGTTTTATCCACCTGAATTTGATTTGAAACTTAGATTTTTAAAAATGAATAATCTTTACTTTTATCCTAAACCAATCAAAAAAACAGACTATGAGGATATGATTCACCTAATAAGTGAGCGGCGAAATCACAACAACAAGAAAGTGTCTTAGGCCTGGCGGCCCTGCAAGCGCCAGGAATAGTTAGAATGAATGGGTCGGTAGATTCTTGAGTTGGGAAACGAAAAACGGATGGGGCTACCATCCGTTTTATCATTTCTTTAAATTTTTGAATCGACCTTATGCACTTTCTGCGGGGTCGGAAGTTGCTGCTTTTGCTTTTTTGATTTCTTCTTCTGTTTTGAATACTAGGGCTGGTTGGGCTTTTGTGAAGATGACGTTGTCATCTATCAAAACCTCTTTTAAATTCACTTTTGAAGGGACGTCGAACATGATGTCCAGCATTGCTGTTTCTAGCACCGCCCTTAGACCTCGGGCGCCGGTTTTGCGCTTGATGGCTGTTTGGGCAATTGCTTTTAATGCTTTTTCTGTGAACTTTAAATCTATGCCTTCATAGTTGAACAGTTTTTGGTATTGCTTTGTGATGGCGTTTCTTGGACGTATTAGAATGTCTATTAACGCATCTTCCGACAATGGATCTAAAACCGCCATAACTGGTAGTCGCCCTATGAATTCTGGTATCATTCCGAATCTGACTAGATCATCGGGCTCTACACTTTGTAGTATATTAATATCGGACTCTTTTTCTTTTCCGGTTTTAATATCGGCCGCTATACCCATAGTTCTGTTTGACGTGCGGTTTTCAATAATTTTATCTAAACCACCAAAGGCGCCGCCGCAAATAAAAAGGATATTAGAGGTGTCGACTTGAATAAATTCTTGTTGTGGATGTTTTCGTCCACCTTTTGGAGGCAAGTTTGCTACTGTACCTTCTAAAATTTTTAGCAAAGCTTGTTGAACGCCTTCGCCAGAAACGTCTCGAGTAATCGATGGATTTTCTGATTTTCTAGAAATTTTATCAATCTCATCTATGTAAATAACGCCTTTTTGCGCTCGTTCTACATCGTAATCTGCCGCTTGCAGCAGGTTTAGAACCACGTTTTCAACGTCCTCGCCGACATAGCCAGCTTCGGTTAATGTGGTCGCGTCTGCCATGGCGAAGGGAACATTTAGAATCTTTGCAATTGTTTGGGCAAGTAAGGTTTTACCAGATCCAGTTGGCCCTACTAAAAGGATATTGGATTTTTGTAACTCCACATCTGAGGCTTTTTTGCCAGGCGAAATATTATTTATTCGCTTGTAGTGATTGTGGACAGCAACAGCCAAAGATTTTTTTGCCTGCATTTGACCAATTACGTAATCATCTAAATGCGTTTTAATATCTACTGGTTTAGGAACCTTAAAGGTGCCCTTGGACGACGTTTCCCGTTCTTTTTCTTCATCGATGATGTCGTTGCATAAATCGATGCATTCGTCGCAAATATAAACCCCTGGTCCAGCAATCAGTTTTTTAACTTCTTTCTGGCCCTTTCCACAAAAACTACAGCGTAAGCTGCCTTGAGCTCCAGTCATATACTATTATCCTTTGTTAAGG